>NZ_CAXBHS010000004.1:0-205882 GCF_963975625.1 uncultured Porticoccus sp. | reverse complement strand
TTTCATCTTGGAATCACACCCGCCCTCCAGACTCACTTCATATTGGACAAGGCTCAGGGTTGGAACTGTCCATTTTAGCCGTTATGATTGGCCGTCCACCTTCCCCATTTGCCGAGGAAAAAACATGAAAACGATAGGCCTGTTAGCCATTGTACTGTTTGCACTATCCAGTGCTGGTTGCACCAAGGTAGGCAGTGAAGCCTGGTGTGCCAAAATGAAAGACACACCCAAAGGCGACTGGACCGCCAACGAAGCCGCCGATTTTGCCAAACACTGCATTATCGACTAACCCATGGACTAAGGCAGCGCCCGCAAGCCGTCATCGGCGCTGCCTGACGGCCTCAAACAGGCAAATACCCGTCGCAACGGACACATTCAGACTGCTGACCACACCCGCCATGGGCAGTTTTACCAACAGGTCGCAATACTCTCGGGTCAGTCGTCGCAGGCCTTTTTCCTCGGCACCCATGACCAACGCAACAGGCCCTTTCAGGTCAGTATTGTAAACCAGCTGTTCAGCTTCTCCCGCCGCACCAATAATCCATAATCCCCGAGCCTGCAACTTCCTCAGAGTCCGCGCCAGATTTGTCACCACCACCAGTGGCACGTTTTCAGCGGCACCACAGGCGACTTTTTGTACCACCGGGGTGAGGCCCACCGAGTTGTCCTTTGGCACGATCACGGCATGAACCCCAGCGGCATCAGCAGAACGGAGGCAGGCACCCAGGTTGTGGGGATCGGTGATACCGTCCAGAATCAGCAAGAAAGGCGTTTCCTCTGACCGATCAAGTAACTCATAGAGGAAGTGTTCATCCTGTACTTCAGCATCATCACAGAGTGCTGCAACACCCTGATGCGAGCCATCTGCCAGATCATCCAGATCCGAGCGCATCACCCGCTCCACACGAAGTCCCTGGCGCTCGGCCATGGCCAGTATTTTTTGCAGGCGCTGGTCTTCGCGGCCACGCAACACTTTTAACAGCCGCACTTTGTTGGCAGAGGTTTTCAACACGGCCTGGACCGCATGTAATCCAAAGATCCACTGCCCTTGCCCCTTGGCATGGTCCACCAGCTTATCTGTCATGATCAGTACTCATCAGAGGCTACACAAGCTGCATCAGCGTTTTGCGGCCGGTGGCTTGCGTCGCCGGGGTTTCTGCTGCTTTCCGGTTTTATCCGTTTTTGTAGCGGATTTGCCCGACCTTGATTTCCCGGTTTTTCCGCGCTTCCTTACGGACTGTTCGTGTTCTGCTGCCAGCGCTGTAGCTTTAGGGCCTGCAGAGGGCGCTTTCCTGCCTTTTTTACCCTCTTCCACCAGGTCAAAATCAATCTTGCGTTCATCCAGTGCCACCCGACTGACCCTGACCCGCAATTTGTCACCCAGCCGGAATACCCGCTTGGTTCTCTCCCCCACCAGGCGGTGGTGGGCGGCTTCGTGGTAGTAGTAATCCTTTGGCAACCCGGTGATATGAACAAGGCCTTCAATAAACAGCTCGGTCAGCTGTACAAACAAACCGAAACCGGTCACCGAAACCACAACGCCTTCGTATTCATCACCCACCCTGGACAACAAGTATTCGCACTTCAACCAGTTCACCACATCGCGGGTCGCTTCATCGGCGCGGCGCTCCGTCATGGAGCAGTGTTCACCGCTGTTGATCATCCACTGCTCATCATAGGGATAAATCGACGCAGCACTCAGGACAGGGGCCCCTTCCACTTGTCTGGTGTGGCTCACTTTCCCTTTTTTGCGAATCAGATAGCGAAGCGCCCGATGCACCAGCAGGTCGGGGTAGCGCCGGATTGGGGAGGTAAAGTGGGCATAGGCCGAATAGTTCAACCCGAAGTGACCATCATTCTCGGGATCATAAACGGCCTGATTCATGGTGCGCAGAATCACTGTCTGAATCACGCCGGCATCGGGGCGACCGGCAATTTTTAACAATACCTGCTGGAAATCTTTTGGCGAAGGCTCGTCACCGCCCGGCAAACCGAGGCCAATCTCACCCAGAAACTCGCGAAGGTTGGCTAGCTTCTCTTGCCGGGGCCGCTGGTGAACCCGGTAAAGTGCTGGCAGCTTGCTCTTTTCCAGCAGTGTCGCCGTGCAGACGTTGGCACAGAGCATACACTCCTCAATCAGCCGGTGTGCCTCGGTGCGCTCAGAGGGGACGATCTGCTGAATTTTGCGCTCGGCATCAAACAGAATCCTGGTTTCCTGACTATCAAAGTCGATGGCGCCACGGATCTCCCGACGACCCAACAGGGCGAGAAACAGGTCGTAGAGATGGTCGACATGCTCCACCACTGCGTGAAACTGCTTGCGAATACCACTATCCCGATCGCCGTGCTGGGCAATCATGGCGGCAACCTGGGTATAGGTCAGCCGACTATGGGAATAAATAACCCCCTCGTAGAATTGAAACTTAGTGATTTGGCCATCGGCATTCATGGTCATTTCACACACCATGGTCAGTCGATCCACCTGGGGATTCAGTGAACAGAGGCCGTTGGAGAGCTTTTCCGGCAGCATCGGTACCACATGCTGGGGAAAATACACGGAATTGCCCCGCAAATAGGCCTCCTCGTCCAGCGGGCTGCCCACAGCCACATAATGTGAGACATCGGCTATCGCCACATAGAGCCGCCAGCCACCGCGACTGAGCGGCTCGCAGTACACGGCATCATCAAAGTCCCTGGCATCCTCACCGTCGATCGTGACAAAGGGCAGGTGGCGCAAATCCACCCGGAACTGTTTGTCCTCCTCCCGAACCTCGGATGGAATGGCCTCGGCCTGGTCAATCACCGCTTGCGGCCACTGATTGGGAATACCGTAGTTGTGGATGGAAATATCAATCTCCATCCCCGGTGCCAGATGCTCACCCAGCACCTGAACAACCCGCCCGGCTGGCAGATTGTGGCGGCTCGGATGGGTCGTGATTTCCACCACCACAATCTGGCCTGGCTCAATATCGCTGCGTTGATCGGGGGGAATCATGATGTCCTGGGAAACACGGGGGTTGTCCGGGCGAACAAAATGGATGCCACTCTCCACAAAATAACGGCCCACCAATGTGCTGGTGCGGTGCTCTACCACCTCGACGATGGACCCCTCCGAGCGGCCCCGGCGATCCACCCCGGCCACACGCACCAGCACCTCATCGCCGTCCATGACACGACGCATCTGGCGACTCGAGAGAAACAGGTCGTCACCGCCCTCGGCGGGTTTGACAAAGCCGAACCCCTCCGGGTGACCAATGACACGGCCCTTGATCAGATTCATCTTGTTCAACGGGCCATAGGCGTTGCGGCGATTGCGAACGGCCTGGCCATCCCGCTCCATGGCGATCAGACGGCGTCTCAGCGCTTCCTTGCCATCCTCATCGCTCAGGCCAAATGCATCGAGAAGCTCTTCATAGGTCAGGGGCCCAACACTGTTTTCGAGAAAATCGAGGATAAACTCCCGGCTGGGCACCGGCTTGTCGTATTTAGCCGCTTCACGGTCGGCAAAGGGATCTCTGTTCACAGTTTTTTTCATTGGAAGTCCAAACGCAAGAAGTGTACTACCGACACCACAGAGGAAATCGGCTAAAGTATATAAATATCAGAACATACTTGCCCGGAACTCTCCACGGCTTTTTTCAGCAACTGGCTTTAAGCGCAACTCGGGGCTGACCAGAACAATCATTACTGTCTTTTCAATGCATTTTTTTACAGTACATAATTGACAATAGTGGATACCGTCTCTATAGTCTCGCACCGCTGGTGAAGCAGCTTCTGCTTCCCATCATGCCCAGGTGGCGGAACTGGTAGACGCGCTAGCTTCAGGTGCTAGTGACCGTAAGGTCGTGGAGGTTCAAGTCCTCTCCTGGGCACCATTTTTCATATTTAATCTTTATAAATCAATACGATAAAAATAAAATATAGCCATTAATTCTAAACCCCTTAGTTTGATCACTAGGATTGTGGCTAGAAAGAACTCTATTCATCTCACACTCTCAAGCGATGCTATCTAGTACCGTCTCAGTGCCTTAGCACCTTCAGTTATCCAACACTCCCTATCATCTATATTCAAGTTTCATGACATACAAGGCACAAAAGACTGCCTTGAATGCGAAGCATGCTTTCCAATGGACCTGTTGTGGGTCCCGCCCAAATCTGAATCTTGAGGCGAATAATCTAATCAGAGCACCAAAAAAATATCGTCCAGAGGGCGGCAAAGATTCGGGCTGAGGTTCAATAACTCTCCTTGTAATTACTGTCCCTCAGACACCGCTAATGAAGCCTCGATCTCTAGACGTAGAAGTCCAGATCTTCCTGTGCCTTAAGCAAATCCCGCATTTTTATGGGATCGTCCCCAAAGAAAAACACCAGACCCCAGTGCGTGCCGAAGGCCGACCTATCCGGTACGGTTTCCTCCGTGGGCGCAACCAGCTCGTGGGACTCGAAATACGGATGTCCAGTGCACTCTTTGGGCATTTCCAGCTTGCTGACCACGCGACGTCGCGGATAAACACCGAAGCACCCAGCGTAGCCCTTGGCATCTTCCACTTCCTTGGGGAAGAATTTTTCCACCTCTTCTTTGGTACTCTTGGGATCAAACACCAGCATGGACGCCTGATAAGCACTGAACCCGTAGGCTCGCTCAATCAGTTCGAATGCCTTGAACCCGGGTGGCCGATAGGCGATCTCACCAAAGTACATTTCACCATCGGCGGTAACAAAATACTCCGGGTGAATCAGTCCGAACTTGATATCGAAAGTCTTGATCAACTTCTCGATCTGTTTTGTGATCGCGTTGCGCCAGCTTTCCAGTTCGTTGGTGGCGGGCACGAAGACCGAATAGCCCAGAGTTACGTATTCAGAAATATTCAGAAACTTGATCTCACCGTCATGTATCCAGGCCTCGACCGCAAACTCCCAACCATCAAGGTGACTTTCCATGAGCAGTGGATACTCTTCGGCCGGTATATAGTCGATCTCCTCAATCTTGCGGATCATGCGATGTCCGAGGCAACCGGCCTTGTCAAATGCCTTGAGGTGAATCGGGTCATCGGGGTCACCGTCGAGTTTAAGCAGCGTCTGATTGACGCGCTTCATAAAGCGGATAACATCGTCTTTTTCGTGCGCTTCCTCGAAAATCCCCACCCGTATACCACCCAGCTGGGCACGGCGCTTCATTAATGCCTTGTCCCGAAACAGGATGGATTGACCGTACATACGCGGGTTATCCATAAGCACCGAATTGATCGCACCCGACCACTCGACGGTTTCTTCAAAGAGGGGAATAGCCACATCAACACCCTCGGCTTTGAGCCGCTCGGCAATCTCCATAGATCGATCATTCAGACGCACAAAGTCCCATTGAATAAACGGAATATTATTCGCTTCGCAAAAATCAGCGGCCCAATCAGGGGCGACCACCACATAACGACGATCAAACTTCTGGGCAGCTTTAATGGCATTAACACTCCAGCCCAACAGAGCGATATACCCCTTGTTTGGATCCTTGGGTGTTTCCGTTCCCCGAACGGAGTCCAGCGTCGGATCGGTCCAGCCTGAAACGTCTTCGGTTATTGGAGCTTGTGATACTTTTGACATACGATCTTCTCCTGTTCGTTGAGTAAGAAACTGACGAGCGGGTTGACATGCGGGTATTTGGGAGCTAACTAACGCCCCGAGGCCCAACTGTGTTGAGCCAAGCACATGACCCGATCTACTTCGTCAGTAGGAATATCGCTCGATTCACCTTTTTCGAGCGGGTCGAAATGAAAAACATACAGCCGCGAGGCGAATTCGGCCACCGGCAGCGATGCTTCACCATAAAGCTCGCCATGGCCCTGGGTCGAGGTGACAATCCCTTGGCCCCAGTTTTGCCCGCTGTCATTGTTAGGGTTGAAAAAATACACGCGCATAACCTTGTCTGGGTCAAGCGCAAGCCGCTGGATGGTAATGGCGTGCCAGCCGAGAAAGCGCGTCGCGCTGTCGGTCACAGCAATACCGGCAGGCTGTGGATTGATGACCGGAATGTTGCCATTGTAAAAAGGGTGATACGCAGCATAAAAGTCACGAATAAACCCTTGGAAGTCTTTCAATCCACCGGTGAATACATCGACGGCAATACGAAATCCGTGACCCACATGATCACCGTGAAATTCAGCGTTGACCCACTTGTGTGGATCTTCGCCACGCCCAACGCTGCGGCGACCCATTTCAAAGTAGATGCGATCCAGATGCGGCACTGTGAGCAGCGATACGGCATCCACATCTACAGGTGGCTCGCTCGCCAGCCCGGCGCCCAGATCCCGTGAAGAAATACTGTCGCCTTCGAAGCGCATGACTACTTCGTCATCGCGCGCCGCCCAGGCAAGAATCCGTAGCAGTTCCGCTGGCATGTTGTATGCCCACATGGACAGCGCTCGCGTCGACTGACAGGTGGGATAGTTCCCCTGACCCACACCCAGTGGGCGACCGAGCACATTGAGTACATCGGCAAGTAAAAAGCACCCCGGAGGGCGACTGCGCCCAAAGACAGCCACAATTTTCTGTGCCGCGGCGTCACAGAGCGAGAGCCGTATTTGTCGCCACAGAGACGGCGCCACTGGAGGCGCGTACAAAATACCCCGCTCAAGCATCATGGCCAGGCCATAGGCACACTGGCTGGTCTCGGGAAACAGGGCCTCATCAATCAAGGTATGAATCAATGCCGGGTAGCAGTGAAAAGCATCGGCACCGGTTTGACTCAGGCCCAAAGCCGTGGGAATCAGATCGTTCCACCGGGTACGGAGGTAGCGTATAAACCCCGGCAGGTAGGGTGAAACCAGGCCGGTGCTGTGCATGGCTTGAGCAAAGGTGACGGCCTCCTGTAGCAAAGCAGCATCGTCCATGCTCGCCAGTCGTTCAGCGTATACATCAAAGCCCGGATCTTCACGGCAACCTTCGGTAGGGCTGAACACGGCGTGGATCAATTGCAGTGCGTCGTCTCCGACTTCGCCACCCAACGCATCCGGTTTTTGCAAACAAACTGCAATCTGAGTCACCATCTGTTTGACGCCACCCACTTGGACCGGACGTTGCGCCAGAATCCGCCAGACCTCCGCCACCAGACGTTCCAGAAGATTCTCATATCCCAGATGCCGAATCAGGAAGTGATACAGGTTTTGAACGGCATAGCCCAGCTTATCAGGCCTCAGCCGATCGTTCTCCTGTAGATCACTGACTACCAGGTCGAGATTCATCGCCAATACTTGGGCGAGAAAGTGATTTGCGTGTTCCGCCGAAATAGAAGGGTGTACGAAGTCGCCCTTGGCCACTGCCAGAAGGCGAATCTGGCTGAGGCTTTCGACCAAAGTCGCGGTAGACTCGCCGTGACGCACAGTGCGCACGGCCAGGGAAGGCACCAGCGTCTGAGGGTAATCCCAATCGCTACCAGCAAAGAATCCGGCAGCCTCAATCGCTGGTACGCGCTCGTAGAGCGCCTGCAGGCCATCGGCATTAAACATCAGTGTCCGTGCCGCATTGATCACCTCGAATACGGGCGAAACACCTTCAGTAGCATTGATTTCGGCAAGGCGGTTTATGGCAACGTCGAGTGAATTTACTAACTCCCCCTGACGTGCCGTCATGCTGAGGGCGGGCTCGAGTGTATCTCTCCTCATCGGTCCACCTTCCCCTTAATCACGTGACATGTCAACCTGACCTAACAAAGTCCAGGATATAAAGTCCTTCTACATATCTCCCTATATCCACTGCATATAATTGCCAGGTAGAGGCAAAAATAGTGAAGTTTGCTAATAACACCACTGACCGAAGGTTCCAGCGGATAGTCACTAGCCGAAGTCGGAGCCCGACCACCACAGCCACAATGATGGCATTCGATCAATACTGCTTGAACCAGCCCTGGCAGCAATGTTTATACTGAGGGATTCGGACATCACCTAACGAGGAAATAGCATGAAAATCGTACGAGTTCAGGACATCATCGGTACCGAACGCGAAGTAACCGGCCCGGGCTGGACCAGCCGCCGGATGCTGCTGAAGAAAGACGGCATGGGGTTTTCTTTCCATGAAACCATCATCCCGGCAGGCGCAGAGCTCAACCTTTGGTACAAACATCACCTCGAAGCCGTGTACTGCGTGGCCGGCAATGGCAGCATTCTGGACAAGGCCACCGGTGAAACCCATCAAATCAGCGATGGTACCCTGTACGCTCTGGACCAACACGATCAGCATACTCTGCGGGGGGGCACCGAAGATATGCGTCTGATCTGTTCGTTCAACCCACCGGTCACCGGTCGAGAAGTGCACGACGAAGATGGCGCTTACCTGCCGGATACTGGCGAGGACTGACCCTAAAGTCGATTCTCACACCAATTCGACGAAAAAATCCGCCATTGGAGATCAAGCTGCTTTCGATGGCGGTTTTAATTTGACTGTCGGGAGTTCATGCTACGAATTACTGTTCTGGGCGCACCACCGCTGGAGAGCCTTCCCAGCTCCTGAGCACAGGGCCTTCCTACAGTGTACACACGAGTTATACTAGTCTTGCCATTTCATCAACTATGCTCAAAAACATTAGAGTTGATACTTTCAAGTGGTTAAATTTTAAACAAGTGCTGTTCTGCCCCCCCAACTCAGCACTGACCCCAATTCAGTACTCCAAACGCCCTACAAGGCGTAGCTACCCGCATCGGAAGGCGTTCCTGATTACAACGTAATCTCGGCTTGCATTCCAACCCTTTCCTGAATTGACGCCAACCACCAAAATCGCTTGTAACAAAACCGTTCATTGCCCATCTTATTGATATTGCTGAATCACAAGTTTGTGGCAGTCCAGCGACTGACCGCAAACTAGACTGAACTCAAACACTGAAAGGAATGCGCTGTGCATAGAACCACCAAGAAGCTGATGATTGTCGCCACTCTGGTTATCGCGATGGCAGCTTATTTCTTTCTCGATCTCGGTCGATATCTGAGCCTGGCTTACTTACAACAACAGCTGGACATTATTCACAGTTTCTACGCTGAAAACCGACTATCGAGCTGGTTGATTTTTCTGGTGGTTTATGTGGTCGTGACGGCACTGTCGATACCCGGCGCTGCTGTCATGACATTGGCGGGCGGCGCTATTTTCGGGTTTACCACCGGGTTGGTGCTTGTCTCTTTTGCTTCGGCCATGGGGGCCACTCTCGCCTTTCTGGTGGCCCGTTACTTGTTGAGAGATTGGGTACAACAGCGATTTGGCGACCGCTTGAAAACCATCAACCAGGGCATAGAAAAGGACGGTGCCTTTTATTTGTTTACCCTGCGGCTGGTGCCGGTCTTTCCCTTCTTTCTAATCAACCTGGTGATGGCGCTTACACCCCTGAAAACCTGGACATTTTACTGGGTCAGTCAGGTGGGAATGCTGGCGGGCACCGCCGTCTATATCAACGCCGGCACCCAGGTGGCACAACTGCAAAGCGCCGGGGATATTCTCTCCCCCGGGCTGATCGGTGCTTTTGTTCTGCTGGGGCTGTTTCCCTGGATTGCCCGCGCCCTACTCTCGCCCCTGCAGCGTGCGAAGGTCTATCGCGGCTGGGAAAAGCCCAAACATTTTGACCGCAATCTCATCGTGATCGGCGCCGGCTCCGGCGGTCTGGTGAGCGCTTATATCGGCGCCACCGTCAAGGCTGGCGTCACCCTGGTGGAAAAAGATCGCATGGGCGGCGACTGCCTTAACACCGGCTGTGTGCCGTCCAAAGCCCTGATCAAAAGTGCCCAGGTGGCCTCCCTGGCCAGCCACAGCGCGGATTACGGTCTGAACCCCCTGTACCCGGAAGCTGATTTTGCCGCAGTCATGGAGCGTATCCAGCGAGTAATTAAAACCATCGAGCCCCATGACTCGGTCGAACGCTATCACCAATTGGGGGTGGATTGCCGCCAAGGCAACGCGCGACTGGTTTCCCCCTGGGCGGTGGAAATTACCGGCAACGAAGGAAAACAAACCCTGACCGCGCGCAATATCATTATCGCTTCCGGTGCCGCCCCACTGGTGCCGCCCTTTCCAGGGCTGGAACAGATTGATTACCTGACCACCGAGACCCTGTGGAAGATCCGCGGCAACCCTGGCCGCCTGTTGATTCTCGGTGGCGGTCCCATCGGCTGTGAACTGGCTCAGGCCTTTGCCCGCCTCGGCACCCGTGTCATCCAGGTGGAAATGCTGCCACGCATTTTACCCCGGGAAGATAACGATGCCGCCAAGCTGGTGGCCGATGCCCTGCACCGGGATGGCGTCGAACTGTTGCTGGGCCACAAAGCGGATCGTTTCGCAGTGGAAGGTGGCGACAAAGTACTCTATACCCAACACCAGGGTGAAAGTGTGCGCCTGGTGTTTGACCAGATTCTGATCGCCATCGGCCGCAAAGCCAATACCGAGGGACTGGGGCTGGAAGCACTGGAAATATCTACCCATAAAAACGGCACCATTGCCCTCAACGACTTTCTACAGACCCGCTTTCCCAACATTTATGCCGTCGGCGATGTGGCCGGACCCTACCAGTTCACACACACTGCTGCCCACCAGGCCTGGTATGCCGCCGTCAATGCACTGTTCGGCCGCTTTAAAAAATTCAGGGTTGATTACTCCGTGATTCCCTGGGCCACTTTTACCAGCCCGGAAGTGGCACGGGTGGGACTGAATGAGCAGGAGGCCGCTGAACAGGGTGTGGAATTCGAGGTGACCTGCTACGGCATCGATGATCTGGATCGGGCCATTACTGATGGCTGTGCCGAGGGTTTCGTCAAGGTACTGACCCGCCCCGGCTCAGACCGGATACTGGGAGTGACGATTGTCGGCAATCATGCGGGAGATCTGATTGCAGAGTATGTACTGGCGATGAAACACGGCCTCGGACTCAATAAAATTCTGGGCACCATCCATATCTACCCCACCCTGGCGGAAGCCAACAAGTTTGCCGCTGGCGAGTGGAAAAAAGCCCATGCGCCGCAGGGGTTGTTAAAACTGGTGAAACGTTACCACCGCTGGCAGCGTTAGCATCGGAATCAACCGCTCAGATTTTTCATCTATAAGGCAATGTGTAATGACAACAGATAATCTGGATCGACGCACAGACACCGACAGTCGCCGGCTTTCTCCGTTGCGAATACTGGTGCTGTGCACCGGCAATTCCGCCCGGAGCATCATGGCCGAAGCACTGTTTAATACGATTGGCTCACCGCTTTTCCTGGCATACAGTGCAGGCAGCAAGCCCACCGGGCGGGTAAACCCGCTGGCGCTGGAACAGATCCAGACACTGGCTGATAGTGCCCCGGAGGCTTATCGCAGCAAAAGCTGGCATGAATTTATCGGCGCTGAAGCACCGGTTTTTGATGTGATATTAACGGTATGCGATAACGCGGCAGCGGAAGACTGTCCACTGCTTGACGGCACCATTGAACACGTGCATTGGGGATTACCCGATCCGGCGGCGATTCACAATGATCCGGTGGCCGCGAAACGCGCTTTTACCGAGTGCTTTGCCTCACTCAAGAAACGTGTTCAAAGTCTGCTGGCTTCACCAGGCGATCACAATGCCTCTGCCAAACACCTGCTCACTGCAATGAAACGCTTTGAGTAAAGGCATCCGCCCGGAAGTACCAGTGGCAGAAGCACCGACCTAAAAGCCGTAGATTGAAGACCTTGGCATACAGCCAGTAAAGCCCCTGAGCGGCGGCTTTATGCCATGAATCAGCGGGCACCCACTGCTTTATCCATAGCCTGCTGACTGGACAGGTATTCCTCATAGGTACCCTGGAAATCAACCAACGTGCGATCCTTGATTTCAATCACCCGGGTCGCGAGGGACGAGACGAACTCGCGGTCGTGGCTGACAAAAATCAGCGTGCCGTCATAGTGCTCCAGCGCCATATTGAGCGCTTCAATCGCCTCGATATCGAGGTGGTTGGTGGGCTCATCGAGAAGCAGCACATTGGCATCGGTCATCATCAGCTTGCCGAACAACAGGCGGTTTTTTTCTCCACCGGAGCAGACTCGGGCTTTCTTGTTGAAATCATCGGCGCTGAACAACAGGCGGCCCAGCGTGGCGCGGACAATCTGATCATCGTGGCGGGGTTTCCGCCACTGGCTCATCCAGTCAAACAGTGTCAGATCAGAATCAAAATCCGCCGTGCTGTCCTGGGGACAATAACCGAGCGCTGCGTTTTCGGACCACTTGATTTTGCCATGATCAGGAGTCAGCTCGTTCATCAGGCATCGCAACAATGTGGTTTTACCGGCACCGTTTTCACCAATAATGGCCAGTCTGGAGCCGGCCTCCAGAATCAGGTTGCCCTTGCTAAACAGCGGTCCGCCATCGAAGCCATGACCGAGATTCTCCAGAATCAGTGACTGGCGATGGAGCTTTTTCTCCTGTTTGAAGCGAATATAGGGGCTCATCCGACTGGAGGCCTTCACTTCATCGAGTTTGATTTTTTCGATCTGCTTGGCTCTGGATGTCGCCTGCTTGGCTTTTGATGCGTTAGCTGAGAAGCGGCTGACGAATTGCTGCAAATCGGCAATCTGGGCAGATTTTTTGGCATTTTCAGAGTGCAGGCGCTCTCTGGCCATGGTCGACGCCGTCATGAAATCATCGTAGTTGCCGGGATAGAGACGCAGTTCGCCATAATCAATATCGGCCATATGCGTACAAACGGCGTTCAGAAAATGGCGGTCGTGGGAAATGATCACCATGGTGCTCTTGCGCTCGTTGAGCACACCTTCCAACCAGCGAATGGTGTTGATATCGAGGTTGTTGGTGGGCTCATCCAGCAACAGGATATCCGGATCGGAAAATAATGCCTGGGCCAACAAGACCCGCAACTTCAGGCCGGGGGGCACATCACTCATCGGGCCCTCGTGCAGGGCCTCGGCAATACCCGCGCCCAGCAGAAAATCGCCGGCTCTGCTCTCGGCGGTATAACCATCCATTTCGGCAAATCGCGCTTCCAGTTCCGCCACCCTCATGCCATCGGCATCGGTCATTTCTGTCAGGCCGTAGATGCGGTCGCGCTCCTGCTTCACTTCCCAAAGTTCCGCGTGACCCATGATGACCGTGTCGATTACCCGGTATTTTTCGAAGGCAAACTGATCCTGGTGCAGCGTACCAACCCGCTCATTCGGTGTGATGGACACGTTGCCGGCGGTGGGCGTAAGAGTGCCGTCCAGAATCTTCATGAAGGTGGATTTACCACAGCCATTGGCACCGATCAGGCCATAGCGATTACCTTCACCAAATTTAACGGAGATGTTTTCAAACAGCGGCTTGGCACCAAACTGCATGGTGATGTTTGCGGTCGAGATCAAGGGAATATCCTGGGCGCGATAAAACGAAAAAGGTGGTCTAACGAAGGCTGCGGACTATACGCAGTTGTCGGCAAAGCGTCGAGGGGTAGCCAAAAATATTTATAAAAAACAATGAGGTTTAATGATTCCCTGCTATCTCAACCGGGCTGAACAGACATTGTTTACAAGCTTACCGTAAATCGGGGTTAATCACCGTCCTCTGCATCACGACGACGCTGTTGCCGCTCCTCCTCTTCACTGAGGGCATAGCTGATCACATCCAGCACCTCTGCCACATCGGCTTTTTGCAGATCTTCTGCAAAATAACCGGACAGTGGCACATCGGGATGCAAATCACCGGCCTCGTATAATGCCCAGATTTCCTTGCCAAACCGGGTCTCCAGCAATTCGGGAGCGAACTGCGCGTAATACTCGGTAATTTTCTGAACATCGCGCTCCAGCATAAACTCAGCGTGATTATTGGCAGAGGCATCGACAGCCTGAGGCAAATCAATGATTACAGGGCCAGACGCATCCTGCAGCACGTTAAATTCAGACAGATCACCGTGTACCAGACCGGCACAGAGCATGCGCACCACCTCTCGCATCAGCAAATCATGCCCCGCCAGAGCCTGCTGGCTCGACATGCTAATTTCACTGAGCCGTGGCGCCACATCGCCCTCACTGTCAGTAATCAACTCCATCAGCAATACACCATCGACACAGCCGAAAGGTTCCGGTACCCGTACCCCGGCAGCAGCCAGCCGATACAAGGCTGACACCTCGGCATTCTGCCAGGTTTCCTCCTGTTGCTCGCGACCGTAACGGGTGCCCTTTTCCATGGCTCTGGCACGGCGTCCACTGCGCACTTTCCGGCCTTCCTGATACTGCACTGCTTTTTTGAAGCTGCGTTTATCCGCTTCTTTATAGACTTTCGCGCAGCGGAGCTCGCCGCCACTGCGTACCATGTAGACGGTTGCCTCTTTGCCACTCATCATCTGGCGGACAACTTCATCCACCAGACCATCGTCAACCAGAGGCTGTAAACGTTTCGGAATTTTCATGGCGCCTTATAGCACATTTGCCGGTGGAGAAGTTGGTTTCAAGGATGTAAAACCCGCGTGAAACTGGGAAAACTTTATTCGTTGGACTCAATAGATACTGAACAGCAGGAAGACGGTAAGCAGCACCACGACCCAGGTCACGACACTGCCCGTTGGCCAGGTGCGTGCCAGCATCCCTTCAGGGCCATGGTGCCGGCCTATATAGGACCAGATGATGGTAAATATCCGGTTAAAAGCGCTTCGCAAAACCGTATTGAGGCAACTGAGCAGACAGATCAACCGATTCATCAGAGACAGGATAAGCCGACGATACACCCAGTCAAAGTCGAGACTGATGGTCAGGGTGCGCTTCATCAACGGCAACAAGGCAAAGAAAGCCAGCCCGGAGAACAGCAGCAATTGCAGCTGGGTCACCAGGTGCGATGCCGTATAGGGCACATAATCCACAGGATAGGGCAACAATCTGTAAAGCCACTCGGGAAAGACACCCAGTAAAATACAGCCTGCGGCCAACAAAACCATGGCTGCACGCATATTCCAGGGCGGGTCCTTGGGGCGCAGCCCCGAATCCTTCTGGAAAAACACGAACCAAGGAAACTTGATACCCGCATGCAGGAATACACCGGCAGAAGCCGCCAACAACAATAACCAGACCATCATTAAATGCTGGTCAGCGGCGGACTGGGAAATCATCGACTTGGAGATGAAACCCGAGGTAAATGGGAATGCCGATATCGCCAGGGCACCGATAATGCCACACAGTGCAGTGAGCGGCATCGAATGGTAGAGCCCGCCCAGTTCACTGCACTTGCGACGCCCGGTCATATACAGCACAGACCCTGCGGACATCAGCAATAATGCCTTGTAGATAATATGGGCAAAGGCATGGGCCGACGCACCATTGATGGCCATTTCCGTACCGATACCAATACCGCAGACCATAAAACCCACTTGGTTGACGATGGAATAGGCCAGGATTCGGCGCATATCGTTTTCCAGCAGGGCATAGATGATCCCGTAGAAAATCATGTAGAGGCCAATCCAGATCAGGATTTGCTGCCCCGGGAATAACAGGATCAGTGCCAGCACAGCAGTTTTGGTGGTGAAAGCTGATAAAAATACCGAGCCACTGGGGCTGGATTCCGGGTATGCATCCGCCAGCCAGGCGGATAATGGCGGTGCCGCAGCGTTGATCAGCACGCCTATCAGAATCAACCAACCATCAATATTGGTTAACGGGATCGGCTGAATCTCAATAGAACCGGTGTGGACCATCACCCCCTCAATACCAATTTTCAACAGTACGCCACCCACCAAATGCATGATGGCGTAGCGGATTCCCGCTTTTCTCGCACCCTCGGTACCGCCGCACCACACGACGACGGTGGAGAAAATGGCCATCAGCTCCCAGAACAGGAACATGGTAATCAGATCCCCGGCAAAGGAAACGCCGATAGCACCAGCCGCGTAGGCCTGGGCAGCGGCGAGCTCCCACCACTTCGCCTGGCGGAAGGCAAACAGCCCGCCGACAAACGCCATGATGGCAAAAATAGTTGCAAACAGGCGTCGTAGGGGGCTCGACTCAATCAGCTGGATCTCGTAATTGAGAAACTGCGCGGTCAGTTGAATACCGTCGCCCATCTGCCAGATGGCATAGAGTGTCAGCAGCGGTGCGCCCAGCACAATCAACGGCCGCAACGGAGCCCTTATCGGCCCGATCAGGAAAGCGCCGAGAATGAGGATGAATGCAGGCGGAAAAATTAATTCAAACATCGTCGTCGTAATAGTTGTCGGGCCGTTTCAAAAGGTATCCGAGCAGTTTCGCGAATACCACCATCAGGGCACATGAAACAAAACCAAAAGCGGCGCTGAAACCGAACCATCCGTCAAAAACGAAGTGGCCATGTACCGAAACAAACAACTGGACGACAACCGTCGCAGCCAGTATCAGGCCAAAACCCCACCAGAGTTTCTTATGGTTTTCCGGCCGATAGAGCCAGCTTTTTTGCGCGTTATTTGGTGCGTTATTACGGTTGGTCATCGGGGCACCCCCAGCACTGCCATTTCAAAGGCAACCAACGGACCATTCAGAAAGAATACCAACAGCGTCAGCAACGCCGTGACGCAGATGGCCCCCACCATGGGCAGGGGCGCTTCGCCATGGGGTTTCGGTGGCGCAACTGACTCCTTACGAAAGTAAGCCCTGAAAATAATCGGCAGAAAATAGGCCGCATTGAGACCTGTAGAAAGCGTTAGCACAATTAGCACAAAATAACTGTCAATCTGAAACGCGCCAGCAATCATGTACCACTTCGAGACAAAGCCGCCGGTAGGTGGCACACCGATCATACTGAGCGCCGCTATAGCAAACGCCCCCATAGTAATAGGCATCCGGAAGCCGATGCCATCCAGCTGGTTAATCTCGGTTTTTTTGCTGGCGATATAGATCGCACCCGCCGCAAAGAACAGTGTGATCTTGGCCACCGCGTGGGCGACAATATGGACGATAGCCCCGATTTCAGAGAGGGGGGTGAGCACCAGAACTGCCAGCACGATGTAAGACAACTGCGAGACTGTCGAATAGGCCAGCATACGTTTTATATTGGTTTGCCGGAGGGCCAGTATAGAGGCCACCACAATGGTAAACCCGGCGATATAGACGGCAACCACTTCGTGTGGCACATCCACCAGGAAGTCGAGCCCGAAAATGTAGATCACCACTTTAGCGATGGTGAATACACCAGCTTTCACCACAGCCACAGCATGAAGCAAGGCAGACACGGGCGTCGGCGCCACCATCGCAGCCGGCAGCCAGCGATGCACCGGAATCAACGCAGCCTTACCGATACCGAACATGAACATCAACAACAGGATGGTGGCACCGATGCCACCGATATTACCGTCGAGGATACCGCCGGGACGGAAGTCCAGAGTGCCGGCGACAAAATAGGTCCACATCATGGCCGGCAAAAACAACCCGATGGAAGTTGCCAGTAGAATACCGAGATACGTTCTTGCTCCGGCGCGGGCCTTGTCGTCGCCCTTGTGGGCAACCAGCGGATAAGTAGACAGGGTCAATATTTCATAGAACAGAAACAGGGTCAGCAGGTTGGCTGCAAACGCCACGCCCATAGCCCCGAAAATTGCGACGGCAAAACACACATAAAACTGGGTTTGGCGCTTTTCCTGATTGGCGCGCATATAGCCGATCGAATAAACCGAGGTGACAATCCATAGCCCGCTGGCCACCAGCGCAAAAAGAATCGACAGGGGTTCCGAATGAAGGGCAATGTGCAGGCCGGGCAAAATCTGCCACAACTCCACATAAAGGGCAGCAGCCTCGTCCCCACCGCGTTCGACGGCACCAAACACCTGTATGACCAAGTAGAAGAGTAGACCAGCTGTAGACAGGGTCACCGCTTCCCTGAGGTTAGGCCAACGGCCACACAGGGCAATCAGTAATGCCCCGCAGAGTGGCACGATCAGGGTAAGTTGAAGGGCCAGGATTGCTGTCACGGGCTAACTCCGAACAACATTTGTGCCGCACTATCCGATAAATAGACCGGCAGGCGCGTGTCGATCCCAAAGTAGATATTCGCCAACGCCAATATGGCGGTTGGAATCAATAGCGACAGCGGCGCCTCTCTGCAGACTTCATCCTCACCTTTCCAAAAGTAGGCCACTTCCACCAGTCGCCAGATATAAATAACAGCGAGCAGTGATCCCAGTAGCACCGCAATAATCAGCGGCCACCAGTCGCGCTCGAACGCCGCCAGAACCAGATACCACTTGCTGATAAACCCAACGGTACCGGGCACACCGATCAGGCTCAGGCCACCGATCACGATAACGGCCATCGTCCAGGGCATGCGCTGGCCCAGTCCTGCAAAATGCCGTATATCAGCACTGCCAAAACGGAACACAACTGCTGCCAACGCCAGAAAAAGCGCTCCTTTCATCAGTGCATGGTTGAAAAGGTGCAGCAAGGTTGCCTGTAATCCGGTGGCAGAACCAATGCCGATACCAATAATCATGTAACCGATCTGAGCCACACTGGAATAGGCGAACAAACGTTTCACATTGGGCTGCTGAATCGCCACCAGAGACGCTACGAACACCCCCGCCAGGCCTAGCGCCAGAAATATGCTATGCAACGGCAATACGGACGCAGCAAATCCGACACCGAACACGGAAAAATGAAAGCGAATCAACAGATAAACCGCCACTTTTGTTGCCGTAGCCGCCAAAAACGCGGTCACGATTGAGGGCGCGTAGGCATAGGCATTGGGCAGCCACAAATGCAGCGGGAAAAGCGCCAGCTTCAGACAGACCCCTACCATCAAAAAGGCAAAAGCCGTAAAAGCGGTGGCGGAATTTTCGAGCTGGGGCAACCGGTTCGACAGATCCTGCATATTCAGGGTGCCAGTGAGGCTGTAGAGAAAGCCGATGCCAATCAGAATAAAGGTGGCGCCGATCGTGCCGACAATCAGATACTGATAGGCAGCCCACAATGCCCGTCGGTCCTGTCCCTGGGCAATCAGGGCATAGGTTGCCAGAGAAGAAATTTCCAGAAACACGAACACATTGAAAATATCACCGGTGGCGACAATACCCAGCAGCCCCGCCAGACAGAGCAAATAGAGCACATAAAACAGCGGCTGTCTTTCTGGTGGAATTTCTATCCTGATAGCCGTATTGGCAGCCAGTATCATCAATGCGCCAATGCCACTGACAATCAGCAGTACGTAGGCCGACAGCAAATCAATACGGTACTCGATACCCCAGGGTGCATCCCACCCTCCCAGACTGTAGCTCAGCACACCAAATTGATGAACCTGAAACACCAGCAGGCCGCTGATAACCACCGAAACAAGACTGGCCATACAGGCGAACAGCCAGGCAGCGCGCGCCCTGTCCAGTAACAAACAGGCCGGCGCCGCCAGCAGGGGCACAATCACTTGCAAAATGGGGAGGTGACTCAGCACTGCAGATCTCTTTCCTGTAGTTCTTCTTCCTCAACCGTGCCGTAGGCATTCTTGATGCGGATAACCAGTGCCAAAGCCAACGCCATGGTGGCAATACCCACCACAATGGCAGTGAGAATCAGCACATGAGGTAGCGGGTTGGAATAGACATCTACGCCCTCGGCAAGGATCGGAGCGCTGCCATCTGCGACTTTACCGACACTGATATAAAAGATAAAAACTGAAGTCTGGAAAATATTCAGACCAATCAGTTTCTTGATCAAGTTGCCCTGCACGATGACGATATAAAAACCGATCATCATCAGCACGATTACCACCCAGTAGTTATAAAGTTCTGGCAACATTATTCAGCCTCGGCTCGACCGGTGGCATAACCGGCAAACGCGTAAAAAATCAGAATCATCGCAGCGGCCACTGTGATGCCCACCCCCAACTCAATAACGAGGATACCGATGTGTCGGCCAGCAACAGGATCAGCAGCAAGGCGGCTGTAGTCCAGGTAATTCACGCCTGTCAAAAAACTGACAACCCCCACGCCACCGTAGAGTAGAACCCCGAATGCCGCCAACAATCGCAGGATCGACGGCTTGATCGCAGCCTGGGCCTTGGCCAGACCAAACAACATTGCATACAGAATAATCGCCGCCGCAAAAATGACTCCGGCCTGGAAACCGCCACCGGGGCCATATTCACCGTGAAACTGGACATAGAGTGCAAACAGCAACATAAGGGGAATCAGCATCTTGCTCACCACCCGCAAAATCATGTGACTGCGCATTGTTTCAACAGCATTTGCCGGGGAGGACTGCTGACGCTGCTCCCCCGATGTCAGCAGAATCAATACACCTACCACCGCCGTAAAAACCACCACCACTTCTCCCAGGGTGTCAAAGGCACGGTAGTCTGCCAACACCGATGTCACCATATTGGGAATACCGATTTCAGTGGGAGATGCCTGAATATACCGCGCAGCGACATGAGTGTGTGCGGGGGCATCTGGCGAGCCGAAGGGTGGCATGTCCAGAGTGCCCAATATCAGCAGGGCGCCGGTCACCAGCACCAGAAAAAAAGCCGCACGCGGTCGCCGGTGAGCCGTCTGTTCATAACGGCCGGTTACGGTCAGCGCAGTCAGCATCAGCAAGGGGAAAACCCCTGCGCCCACAGCCGCCTCGGTAAAGGCGACATCCACAGCATCCATGGAGACAAAGAAGCTCGCTGACAACAGGCCATAGATCCCCGCCAGCATCACGCAGGCAAACAGATCCCTCTGCCGGGCAATGGCCAGCGCAGTGACTACCAGAAGTAGTAGCAGCGTAATATCCAGGACTAGTTCGATGGAAGTACTCCCGTCGTCGTCAACATGATTCCTTCAGATGCACTACCAAGAGATCTGACAGAAGAAATGATCTGCACCCGCCTCCGGTTTGAGATGCCAGAGTTATTGTTCATTATTCTCATTGACCAGCGGCTGAAGGTTTCCATGGAGCGCCGCTTTGGTCAGTGCGTGACTGGCAACCGGGCTCGTGATTAGAATAAACAGTAAAATCAACAGCAACTTGAAAGACATAATACTCCAACCCGCAAGCAGCATCAGGCCGAGCAGAATCAGTGTAGTGGCCAGCGTTTCCGTAACACCTGCAGCATGCATCCGGGTGAAAAAATCGGGGAACCTCAGTACACCGACAGCACCAGAAATGATCAGAAATGCGCCCAGTAAAAGACAGACAGAGCTCAACACAGTCACCATGCCGGCAAGCATCAGAGGGACCCTCCCTCTTCTTCACTATGGCTGTATTCAAAATACCTGAGCACGCCAACAATGCTGATGAAGTTGATTAATGCATACACCAGTGCAATATCCAGGAAGTCGGGCCGACCGAACAAAAAACCGATTACTGCGATCAGCAGTACGGTTTTGGTACCAAACAGATTAACAGCCAGAATGCGGTCATAAATCGTGGGGCCGAGCAACGCACGGACAATCGCCATCACCATCACAACCAGAATTGCCACTGCACTTGCAATCAACATCTAAAGCTCCAGATCTGCAACGCGCCGATTCATTTCACCATCCTTCAGTTCGGCTATATTTTCTGCTGTCAGAGCATGTACCAACACTGTAGCGCCTTCGATATCCATCGACACAGTGCCCGGCGTCAGGGTTATGGAATTGGCGTAGATGACCTTTCCCATATCCGTCTTCTGACTCAACGGCAACCTGGCAACACAGGGACTGATCGCTTTATTGCCCAACCAGATGCGTTTCACCACATCAATATTGCTGAGAATAATCTTACCCACCAGCCAACAGTAGAAAAATGAGATATGCCCGCTCAGGTGAAGGGGCTGGGATTCATGGTCGACCACATCCATACGATGGGAAACCCAGACGGCAAATACCACGGAAAAAGCGCCGAGCGACAATAACAGTGGCGAATAGTGGCCAGAATTTCCAAGCCACAACACCATCAGTACAAAAGCAAGGCTCAGGCAGTGTTTCATGATAGTCCGTCGATGATCCGCATGAGATGGGTATTAATACCTCGTTATATTTATAAATTCTTTAAAATGCCGACAATACTCTATTTATTGGAGAAGGGCTTGTCGAGCACTACGGCAAGAATATATTTGTCATTCTGATCTGCCGTTATCAACACCGCAAATGGGCTGAAGCATTTTTTTGTTATCCAAAGCCGCCTCACTATTAATTTTTGTAGCGAGATCGTCAAGTGTCATTTGATGGGAAGCTCCCCCTGAGCAAACACAAGACCACTTGCAACATCAGCAGGCCGGGAAGAAAAGTGTATCGGGTTTGCGCAGAATTGACAGGAAGAAAGAAATTGCCGCCCCGTCATTTTGGCCAGAGCACAAGCATTCGCCACCACCGCACCCCATAACATCATGGAGACAAAATCCGGTCTCGACATTCGTTTCAGCACGGCAACCATAAGGTCCCTACTTGTTATAATAATTTGCCGGGTACTTGCTCATTGTTGCCAAAAAAGCTTTGCTAAAAGCGCCAAAAAGTATGTCAAATAAGCATCACTTTTGCACACAATATTTTGCGATACAGAAAAGCCTGAGCAGACAACCCATCGGTTCTGCCAGACTGGCAGATACTCCCTTAGCGCAGACAGGAACCCGACCAACAGACGGGATGATCATTGTCTTTTATTCGCTCTGACCTGACCGCAACTCAGGGTTGCCAGGCGCATCATCCGGCCGACTGACAGCAGTAGACTTTTCTCCATTCTGCAAGGCGGCCAGAGCGCCGGAAAGCTCGGAAAATATTTTGCAGTTGGTCCCATCCGGGCGAAAACCTGCTCGCGACAGTGTTTTCAGTGGCTGGAACTGAACATCTGCCAAAAATAGGCGCGTACCGGATGCACGGCAAGTATCAAGCAATTTATAAAGCGCCACCACGCCGCCAGAATCGAGGATTGATACGCCATCCAGGTACAGCACGAGACCCTTTTGCCCCTTGCCTAACTGGGCCAACTCGCCGAAAACACGGTCTGCTGCTGCAAAAAATAGTGGACCATTTATTTTCAATACACGCCAACCATCGGGGATTTCACCATCGATCATTTTTTTATTGCGGGAGATATCGCTGATTTTTGTCATTTCGGCAATCTCTTTCATGAACAGCAAAGATGCCAGAACAAGACCCGCAGTAATCGCAATCACCATGTCAAACAATATTGTCAGGGAAAAGCAGACCGCAAACACCAGCACATCGCTCGGCGGAGCGGTTTTCAGCAAGTGCGCGATCCGGGATGTCTCGCTCATTTTCCAGGCAACGACCACCAATAGCGCCGCCATGCTGGCCATAGGCATAAACGATAAAAGCGAGGAAAACCATACCACGGCAGCCAACACCACCAGGGCGTGAATCATTGGCGCGATGGGCGTCAGCGCACCAGCCTTCAAATTGGCAGCCGAACGGGCAATCGCAGCCGTGGCTGTAATCCCGCCAAAAAAGGGCGCGATAATATTGCCAATGCCCTGCCCCAACAATTCACTGTTGGCACTGTGCTTGGTACCAGATGCGCAATCCAGTACCACGGCACACAAAAGTGACTCAATGGCCGCGAGCATCGCGATAGCAAAAGCCGCCGACAGCAGATCCTGAGCTACAGACCAACTGAATACCAATGGTACCTCGCCCGACTGCGTTCTTTGCCAAGGCCATTGAATATCCGGCAATACCGATGAAATACCCGCCCCGACCGTTCCATCGGGGAGAACAAAACTGAAAGTGGATCCAACTGTGGCAATACCCGCACCCTGTTGATTCAGCGTTACTGCCACCAAACTGCCGACAATGACCGCCGGCAGGTGCCCCGGAACAGGGCTTTTCAGCAGAGGCCAGAGCAGCATCACCAACAATGTGGTCAGTCCTGTGATCAGACTCCACACTGAGAAATCGGGCAAAGCGCTGATCAGTGCCAATACCTTATCGGTAAAATGAACTGGCATATCTGTAATATGCAAGCCCAGAAAGTCCTTGAGTTGCAGGACGGCAATCACAACTGCAATCCCCCCGGTGAAGCCGAGCGTCACCGGCTCCGGGATGTATTCGATGAAACGCCCGAGTCGCAATAGCGCCATCACAACCAGTATGATACCGGCCAGGATACTGGCCACCAGTAGGCCGGGCAGTCCATATTGCTGAACAACCGGGTAGAGAATAACGACGAATGCAGCGGTAGGACCGGAAACACTAAAACGCGACCCGCCGGTCAACGGAATAACAAAACCCGCAATAATGGCCGTATAAAGCCCATACTGTGGCGCAACACCACTGGCGATTGCCAACGCCATGGCAAGAGGAATGGCGATAATGCCAATGGCAATGCCAGCCATGGCATCCTTGAAAAAAACCTTTGAGTTGTAGGGAGTGTCACCCAGAGACGTACGCAAACCATGGGCAATTTTTAGTGAAAAAAGGTGCGCGCGATGGGCCATAGGGAAAACCTGAAGCGGCAGAAACTATTGAGTTTACGGACCAGACAAATTAACATTCAATTAACATAATAACTGAAAACCGCTCTAGCGAGAATCGCCTGATGGAAAATCGAACTGCCAGATTGACACTACTGATTGATCCGAAGAAAAAAGCCATCTTTGAAAGGCTGTGTGCCAACGAAGATGTCACCCCTTCTCAAAAGATTCGCCAGTTTATCAGGGAGTATGTCGAAGACAACCTAGGGCCTGACTGGCGAAATGAGGTCTTTGGCGATGAAGACAAAACTGGCTAACAGCGCTGCAGGGCCTGACTCCTGCACAGAAAACGATGCCCTGATCAGCTGATTTGTTCGGTAAACGGCTTGCCCGTCAGCTCCAAAACAATCTCTTTTTTGCAGGTCAGGATTGTCACCTGATTTTCATTGCTCCAGTCCATACTGACCAGATCATCCATGAGCTCATCATCCAGCGCATCTGGCTGGTTGCTCTCGGCATAACTGATAACCTCGGGGAAGACGATACGCAGGGACGGTTCTTCATCAGAGGGGTCGTCGAGACACTCAATAAAGAGCAGACGCACATCGACATCGTAAACCAGGTTATAGATATAGGGGGACGTTTCGCCCAGCAGTTCGGCAGTCAGCGTCATAATGTTTCTCAACAGCGATATATGGGAGGCTATCGTACCCTATTTTGTGGCGATCTATTGGATTGGCGAGAACAATCTTGCCAATTTCGTCAGCGAATGGAATATCAGACTGCGTTTTTCCAGTGATTCAACCGTCAATGGCCTACAGCCACTGAAGTCATCTAGCAACATCGCCTCCACTTCTTGGGCAAACGCCCAATCCCTGACCATCACAGTAATCTCGAAGTTAAGGTGAAACGAGCGATTATCAAAATTGGCAGTTCCCACATATGCACGGTCATCGTCCACCAGCACAACTTTCTGATGCAAAAAACCGCGCTGATACTGAAAAGCCTGGATACCGTCATACTGCATATCCATTAGCGCGGCAAACGAAGATAACTGCACCAGCCGGTTATCAGTGATACCCGGCAACATAAGACGCACCTCAACACCACGCAGAGCCGCCAGCTTCAGGGCATTACTAATCGATTCATCGGGAACAAAATAGGGACTGACAATCCAGATGCGTTCCCTGGCACTGTTGATGGCATGTAAAAACATCAACTGACAGGAGTCCAGCAGATCAGCCGGACCACTCGGCAGTACCAGCACCTGCTGATCATTTGGCATACTCTCCGGATGCCAGTTCATGGCGGGCACCTCACCTGTGGCCCAATACCAGTCTTCCAGGAAAGAAACCTGCGTCCCTTTCACTGCCGGTCCTTCCAGTTGAACATGGGTATCCCGCCAGGGTTTGAGACGAGGATGGCGGTGGCGATACTCATCACCGAGATTGGCCCCGCCAACAAAAGCACACCGCCCATCCACGACAACCACCTTGCGATGGTTGCGGAAATTGATTTGAAAACGCCGACGTTTACGCCAGCGCCAGGTGCGAAAGGGCTCAATTGCTATCCCCGCTTCCCGGCAGACCCGCAAATAGCGACGGGTCAACTTGAAGCTGCCAATGGCATCGAAGAGAAAATAAACCCTGACACCCTGACGGGCTTTTGCCGCCAGCCGCTGTAAGAGTTCGTTGCCCAAACGGTCGTCGCGAACAATATAAAACTGCACCAGTATGTAGTCTTCGGCGCTGTCTATCGCTGCAAAAATGCGCTCGAAAATCTGCTCCCCATTGATCAGCAATGACACCCGGTTGCCACGGGTGAATGGCATCAGAGCCAACTGTTCAAGAAGTTGAACAGCGGCGGGAGCATCGCCGGGCAGACTGAAGCCCTGGGCCATTTCCGACAGCAGCTTTTGGGCGATCCGCTGTATTTCCAAATCGCCTTTACGACGTGCCTCCACATAGCCGTAGAACCGCCGCTGCCCAAACAGGAGATAAACAGGTACCACCAACGGCGGTAAAAAGATCAACCCCAGCGACCAGGCTATGGCCCCCTGGGTCGTACGGGCTTTGAAAATGGCTTCGATTGCCAGCGCAGTACCCAATATCACAGTCAGAATATAGACCGGCAGCCAGAACTCACCGATCCACTGCCAGCCCTGACCAATCAGCACCAGGGGTGGCCAGAGCCAATGACCCACGGGTTAGCCTCCCCTGCCGGTCGATGGTGGACTATCGGGATTGGAATCACTGGTGGCGAGGCCCGCGCCACACCATTTGCAAAAACTGGCATCCCTGTCATGGCCTGCCTTGACGCAGTTGGGACAGGGATACAAGGATTTTTCCCGCTGCATTTCACCGGCCAGTTCAGCCGTGATGATGCCCGTGGGTATGGCAATAATGGAATAACCGGTCAGCATCGCCAGCGTGGCAATAATTTGCCCTGATACCGTGTGAGGCGTGATATCACCGTAACCAACCGTAGTCAGTGTCACGATGGTCCAGTAAATGCTTTTGGGGATACTGGTAAAGCCATTTGCGGGGCCTTCCACAACATACATCAGACAACCGAACAGTGTGCTCAATACCAGAACGCAGGAAAAGAAGATAAAAATTTTCCGTCGGGCCTGACGTATGGATCTCATCAGCACATCGGCTTCAGATAGGTATCGAACCAGCCTCAACACCCGAAAAACGCGCAATACCCGCAACAGGCGAATAATGAGCAAATAATGGGCACCGGTAAAAAACAAGGCCAGGTAGGAGGGGATAATCGAAACCAGGTCAATCAGACCATAAAAGCTGAACAGGTATTTGCGGCGGTTGGGGGAGCAGAAAATACGCAGGCCGTATTCCACGGTAAACAGCGCTGTAAAAAACCATTCCACGGAAAAAAACAACAGTGCGTAACGGCTACTGAGAGTTTCAACCGTGGTCAGTATGACAGCCAGCACACTGATCAAAATGGCATAGATCAGAAATATATCAAAACGTTGCCCCGCTTTGGTATCCGTACCAAAAATGACCCGGTAAAGTTGTTCGCGCAATTGCTGTTTGTCCATGGTGTGTCAACGACGCCCCTTTATTATTTGATGATTCACCGCCATACCGACAGATTGATCAATCCTAAAGGTTGCAGCCCGGTTTGGGTAGTTAATCACGCCACTCAAAATCCGGCCATCAGACTACTGTCCACACCATCAAGGCCTATACTTGACTCATGGATCAGCCAACCCCGCTTCTTCGCTCCCTGTCACTCCTGGAAATCAGTTTTTATGGCATAGGGACTATTGTTGGTGCAGGGATTTACGTACTACTGGGCAAGGTTGTCAGCGACAGCGGCATGATGGCGCTATGGGCCTTTCTTCTGGCGGCGGTGGTTGTCTGTTTCAGTGCCGCCTCATATACGGAACTTTCCCGACGGTTTCCCTACTGCGCAGGGGAGCCCGTATCTATCGTGGAATCGCTCAGATCCAGACACTTGGGTGCCCTCGTGGGGTATGCACTGGTATTGGGTGCCATTATTTCCGCGGCCACAATCACCCGGGGCTTTACCGGTTATATGGGCGTTTTTTCCCATCTACCCGATTGGTCGATGATGACAATACTGATCATCACCCTTACCGCCATTCCCGCAACACTGCTGGCTAGCAGCCTGGTATTCGCCTTTGCCCTCTGGCTACCGGTCACAACCCTTGCCAGGGCCACCAGCTGCCTGATACTGCTCGTATTTACCCTCGTCAATCTATCCCTGTTATCCTTACACTATCGAGAGCGACAACGGGGACCATTACAGCTGGGCTTACCGGCGATTGGCGCATTACTCTGTATTGGCTTTCTTGTTATTCAAATCTGGAGCTGATCATGACATTACCCCGGGAAATGGCATGCATTGAAATCGGTAAACCCGGTTCGGCGGAGGTGCTCACTGCCACCCACCGCCCTGTGCCAATACCTGGTGATAATGAGGTGCTGATTCGCGTGCGGGCTGCGGGTGTTAACCGGCCTGATGTGCTGCAACGCCAGGGGCGGTATCCACCACCACGGGGGGCCTCGGATATTCCCGGTCTGGAGGTGGCCGGGGAAATTGTTTCCGTAGGCAGGAATGAAGCGAACTGGCAGGTGGGACAATCGGTGTGTGCACTCCTCAATGGCGGCGGTTACAGCGAGTATGCCATTGCCCATGAAACCCTTTGCCTGCCGATTCCATCGCCCTTTAACCTGATTCAGGCCGCGGCCATTCCGGAGACATTCTTTACGGTCTGGAGCAATCTGTTCCAGCAAAATACTCTACAGCCAGGGGAAACCCTTCTGGTTCACGGCGGCAGTAGCGGTGTTGGAACCACCGCAATCCAGCTGGCGAATATGCTGGATCATCGCGTATTCACCACAGCGGGCAGCGACGAAAAATGTGCCTATTGCCTGCAACTCGGTGCCGAGTCCGCGATCAACTACCGGGAGCAGGATTTTGTCGAGGAGGTGAAAGCACTCACGGATGGCGCGGGTGCAGACGTGATTCTCGACATGGTGGGCGGTGACTATATCGGCAGAAATATCCATGCCGCGGCATTTCGCGCACGCATTCTGTCAATCGCATTCCTCAAGGGTTCCAGAGTGGAAGTGGACCTGATGCCCGTCATGCTGAAACAACTGGTACTGACCGGCTCCACGCTGCGGGCCCGTCCTGTATCGGAAAAAGCTGCTATTGCTAGGTCTGTACTGGATAAGGTCTGGCCATTGCTGGAAAATGGTGCCATTGCGCCAGTTATCAATGAAACTTTCCCGCTGGCCCAGGCCGCCAAAGCCCATCAACTGATGGAAAGTAGCGAGCATATTGGCAAAATTGTACTCACACTGGACTAAAACCCGGAAAACCCTGTCACCATGAGCAAAGAATCTCGTCTTGTATATTCCACGGAGAGCGGGCGTATCAAGTCCGGCAATGCTGCATCGGCCAGACCTGCCGGTGATGGCATTGTACGTATACGCCGTGAAACCAGCGGCCGAAAGGGCAAGGGCGTAACCACGATCAGTGGTCTCGAAATGAGCGATAGCGAACTGAAGCCCCTGGCAAAAAAACTCAAGGAACTTTGCGGTACCGGGGGTTGTATCAAAGATGGCATTATCGAAATTCAGGGTGACCACCGGGAAAAGATTCGCGACACGCTGATCAGTCAGGGCCATACCGTCAAGTTTGCCGGGGGCTGACCGATGTCGGTAACCGCACCATACGGCAGTTGGGCATCGCCCATCGTCCCCGCGCTGCTCACCAGCGCTGTACCCGGGTACGCCTGGCCTCGAATGGATCGTGGCAATCTTTACTGGCTGGAGTCCCGCCCGTGGGAAAACGGTCGATCGGTCATTGTACAAAAAGACCCGCAAGGTAATATCAGGGATGTTCTGCAGGCACCCCTCAGCGCCCGCAGCAAGGTACACGAATACGGTGGCATTCCCTACCTGGTGGCTGACGATACGCTTTACTTCTGTCTTCAGGACGATCAGCGTCTCTACGCTCAGGACCTGAGTGTGCTCGATGCGATCCCGCGCCCACTCACCCCCGAAAGTGACTACCGGTTTGCTGATTTTTGTCTGGATCGCAAACGCCAGCGGCTGATTTGCGTGGCAGAAAACCATGCACAACCGGGGGAGCCGGAAAATCTTCTAGTTTCGGTACCATTGGACCGGTCAATGGTCATTCAACGGCTCTGTGAAGGCGCGGACTTTTACGCTTATCCAAGGCTCGACAAGCACAGCGAGCAGCTGTGCTGGATCAGCTGGGATCATCCGGACTTACCCTGGGACAACACCCAGCTCTGGCTGGCAGAACTGGACGCCAACGGCCACCCTGTCGAGCCACGTCTGCTTGCCGGAAACGGCCATGAATCGATTGTACAGCCCTGCTGGGCCCCGGATAACCAGTTGTATTTTGTCTCTGACCGCGACAACTGGTGGAACCTGTACCGATGGGCCCCCGATAGCGATCACATCTCGGCCCTGTTGCCGATGGCGGCTGAGTTCGCCACCCCTCTCTGGGTATTGGGTATGTCCAACTATGGTTTCTGCGAGGACGGGACACTGGTCTGCAGTTATACGCAGCAGGGGAGCTGGCAACTGGCCACGTTGCCGCCCGGCAACCAGACCCTGCAACCGGTTTCAACCGACTTCACCCAGATCTCAGACCTCTATTGTGAAGGCAATCGCGCATGGCTGGTGGGGGGATCTGCCACCCGGGGAGCAGAGCTGGCACAATTGGACACCTGCAAGAGAGATACTCAACCAGGCCAGCTCAGCGTATTGGCCAGGAGCAGTTCACCCGCTATTCAATCCGGTTATCTGTCCCGCCCTCAGCCAGTCAGCTTTCCAACCAGTGGCGGGGATATTGCTCACGGATTTTTTTACCCGCCGGCAAACCCCGGGTTTAGTGGTCCGACAAACGGCTTGCCGCCGCTCCTCGTCGTCTGCCATGGCGGTCCAACCGGGGCAACCGGTTCCGCCCTCAACCTTAAAATCCAGTACTGGACCAGTCGGGGCTTTGCCGTACTGGATGTGAACTACCGGGGCAGCACTGGTTATGGACGTCAATACCGCCAACAACTCCAGGGCCAGTGGGGCATCGTCGATGTGGAAGATGTGACGGCAGGTGCCCGCTATCTGATCGAACAACAGAAAGTCGACCCACAGAAAATTGCTATCCGGGGCAGCAGTGCCGGTGGCTATACGGTACTGGCCGCATTGTGTTTCCGGGATATGTTCAAGGCGGGAGCCTGCCTGTACGGTATTGGCGACCTCGAAACACTGGCCCGCGATACCCATAAATTCGAGTCCCGCTACCTCAACCGTCTGGTAGGTCCCTATCCGGAAAAACAGTCGGTCTATCGTGACCGCTCCCCGCTTTACCACGCGGAGAAGTTTCATTGCCCGGTGATCTTTTTCCAGGGGATGGACGACCGGGTGGTACCACCGGAGCAAGCGTTGACCATGGTCAACGCACTGAAAGAAAAACACCTGCCCGTGGCCTACCTGCCCTTTGCCGAAGAGGGCCACGGCTTCAGAAAGGCGGAGACAATCCACCAGGCACTTGAGGCAGAGCTGTATTTTTACGGCAAAGTTTTCGGCTTTACCCCCGCGGATGAACTGCCGGCCATTTCCATACACAACCTTCAGGAATAGACCGCTAACCCATGGGCAGATACCGGCCACCCGTCACCAGAAGCGCACCCTATATCACACCGGAAGGCGCTCGGGCATTGCGGAAAGAGCTGCACAAACTTTGGAAAGTGGAGCGCCCTGTGGTTACGGCCGCCGTCCATGAGGCCGCCAAAAATGGCGACCGCTCGGAGAATGGTGATTACATTTACGGCAAAAAACGACTTCGGGAAATTGATCGTCGGGTACGCTATCTGAGCAAACGGCTCGATGAAATCACCGTCGTAGACCGACAACCCGAAGACCGTAACAGGATTTACTTCGGCGCCTGGGTCACTCTCGAAGATGCACAGGAAAATCAGCATCGTTTCAGACTCGTGGGTGCCGATGAAATTGATCCCGCACAACATAAAATCAGCATTGATTCACCATTGGGACGACAACTCCTGGGCAAGCGCCTCGATGATGAGATATCTCTGGTCATCAAGGGCACCACGGCCCAGTGGCTGATCAGTGAAATTTGTTACACACACTGTGCTAGCGACCGGGAAAACCCGGCTTAGCAAGTCAGTTCAGTGCAGTATGAAAGCCCCGTACCCGCGAGTGTACTGCCTGTGCCAGTTGGCACTTTGGTACAAGACCGTGCCTCTGTAAATATTTCCCTGATCCGCCAGCTGTCGTGATCAATCCTGATCGCCCTGGAGCTCAGGGTTTTCGAAAGCGTGACTGGCTTCAGCCGTTTTCACCGGGTAATCTTTGAGGAATACCCCATGTTCACCGTCTTTTAACACCCGGTGAATCAGCCACTCACGGGGCACCGTGCCACGCTCCACATCCAGTAGATCTATAAACTCCTCAGGAGTAGGCTGTTTATCACTGTCAAGCACCAACTTGACGTTGGGCAGGTGGCGTTTTTTGGTTTGTGAAGAGAGCACAATGCCGACATAGCCATTACCTAATTCCACAATTGTGCCCGGTGGATAGGGTCCCATCAGCTGAATAAATTCCAACGCCAATGCCTCATCAAAATGAGTGCCGCGATGTCGATAAATCTCTTTAAGCGAGTCCAGAGTAGACCTGGCTTTGTCATAACAGCGTTCACTGGTCATGGCATCAAAAGCATCCACGATGGCAATGATACGGGCATAACTGGACAGCTCGTGGGCAAATAGCCCGCGAGGGTAGCCCTTACCGTCCATTCGCTCATGGTGATTGATGGCGACATCAATAGCAGAACTGAGACTACCCTGAGACTTCATCAGCAGTTTCCGTCCTTCCTCGGGGTGAGCCTTCATTATGACAAACTCCTCTTCAGTCAGCTTGCCTGGCTTATTGAGAATGTTGTCCGGTATCTGCATCTTGCCCACATCGTGCAATAGACCGCCAACCCCAAGATTTATCAGTTCATTTTCGGGGAGCCGGAGATGACGACCAAACGCGATGGCGAGGATACAGACATTCAGGCAATGCTCCATGGTGTAGTAATCCATGTGCTTGATTTTCACCATCCATAACAGCGCACTAGGATTGCGCAGGATACTGTCAATGCAATTGCCTACCACATCCTTGGCTCCCTGCGTATCCAGAACATTGCCGAGCCTGGCCTGTTCCAGCAGGTTTTCCACCTGGCTATGGGTTGCCTCATAGGCTCTGCGTGCCACGGGGTGTTCATTCTCCACCGTGTTCTGCATTGAGTATTCGGGCCGGGTATTCATTGCCTGAATCAGCGAACCGCTATCATTATCAACGCGAGCTCTTTTGTGCAGAGCATTACCACCTGGACTGGCAGCGCTTCGCTTTGAACGACCGAAACTGGCTCTGAACGGATCTTTCTTTTCGCCCCAAAGGCGACCCTCCTTTTCCACAAACACGTAATCACAGTATTCCTGCAGTTTGCGAATTTCAGAGGGGTGACGTATCACAAAACCCTGTAACAAAAACGGTGTTTCCAACCAAGGGCGATCCAACTCAGTCACCAGCATGCCCAGTTTCAACCCGCTCACCGGCACACGGATAAAATTTGATCGATCGAGAAACTGGTTACTCATCTCTATTCCTTGATATCGCTGTAATGCGACAGGCCACGCAAGAATGGCTCAATCGGCAAACAGCGTTTTACGTATGTTGAAGTCTCACTGCAACCTCTTGTTTCAAGCGGGGTACCAGTTCAGCCTCAAACCACGGGTTTTTGGCCAACCAATATCGGTTGCGAGGCGAGGGATGGACCAGAGGCATAGTATCAGGTAAGTAATCACGCCAGTGGTGGACCCGTGCAGTAAGCGTCCGGTGTTGCGTCTCTTTGAGATAATAGCGCTGGGCATATTGGCCAATCAACAGGGTCAGGGATATCCTCGGCAACCGGGTCAGTATCGCCTCATGCCAGGTGGGCGCACACTCTGCCCTGGGTGGTAAATCACCGGACTTCCCCCGTCCCGGATAGCAAAAGCCCATCGGCATAATCGCAAAAAAGCCCGCATCATAAAACTGTGTTTTACTGACCCCCAACCACTGGCGCAACCGGTCACCACTGGGATCATCCCAGGGAATACCACTGGCATGCACCCGAGTCCCCGGCGCCTGACCAATCACCAGAACCTGGGCCGTCGACTCTGCACGCAAGACCGGCCTCGGCCCCAGCGGCAAATTCCTGCACAGGGTACAAGATCGCACCTCGCTCAGCAGATCGCGAAGCACCAAGGCATCATCATCTCCGGCGACATGGCTCACGGATCAACCCCGAAGCTCATTGTTGTCGACACTGGCCCAGTAAGTATTGAGCAGAAAACCACCCAGCACACCCAGCACCAGCCACAGCGACCACACCCCGCCGGGAACGGTCAATAATACCCAGGCCACCCCCGACATAACAAACAGGGATACCAGAGGCTGGCGCAATTTTCGGTTGATCGAATAGCCATTATCGTAGGGACGAATACGATTCAGAAGGGGCGCCCCCGATGACAGTAAAACTCCCAGCCAAACAATATCCCGGGCGACAAACAATCCCGCCAGAGCGGCCAGAAAAGCCACCGTGCTCCAAGTGTAAAAAAACAGGGAAAAAAGCTTTTTCATAGGGCCGACCACCATCAATCAGACTGCTGAGTTGCCACACCAGACAGCCGAGGCATAACACGCGCCCGCAAAAACTCGGGCAACACCAGCATGGCCGGAGTGAACACCAGTGTCAAAATCGTCGAGAACAGCAGGCCATTGACGATCGCGGCGGCCAATTGCTGCCACCATGAAGCGAGCTCGCCGTTCACCTCAATCTGTCGGTGAATAAAGTCCAGACTGACACTACAGGCCAATGGCAGCAATCCCACCGCTGTTGTAACCGTGGTCAACAATACCGGACGAAGCCGGGTAATGGCGGACGAGACAGCGGCATCCAATGCGCTCAGATGACTCTCCTCCCGGCGCAGGTGGTTATAGGTATCAATCAGCACAATATTATTGTTCACCACGATACCGGCAAGCGCCACGATGCCGATACCCGACATCAAGACACTCAGCGGCTGTTGCATCACCAGTAAACCCAATAATACACCGGCCGTGGACATCACCACGGCCGAGAGAATCAGGAACGCCTGGTAGAAACTGTTGAACTGCATGACCATCAGAATCAGCATCAAAAACAGCGCCATCAGAAAGGCCACACCGAGGAATGCAATAGAATCTTCCTGCTCCTCGTTGGCGCCCCGAAAAGCAATTTTTACGGCAGGGTTGATGTCGGCGGTTTTCAGCCAGGCAGCAATTTCCTTCACCTTGTCATCCGGCAACACGCCATCTTCGGCATTGGCCTTCACAAACAACACATCACTCCGGTCGATCCGCTGGATGCTGTCCAGCCGCGGTCGGGGTTTGCGTTCAACAAAAGTGCTGACCGGCACGGCTCCGGATGGCGTTGTAACCCGCAGTTCATCCAACGCAAAAAGCCCGCGGTCCGCCGCCGGATAGCGCACCCGGATTTCCACTTCCTCCTCCGCATCATCGGGCCGGAATTCACCGATCTTGATGCCATTGGTCACCAACTGCACCATGTTGCCCACCTGCAGGGTATCGACGCCCAACATAGCCGCTTCGGCGCGATCGACCACCAGCTCCCACTCAATGCCGGGCAAAGGCAGGGTGTCCTCGATATCCCGCAAGCCGGTCATCTGACTCTCCAGGTAATAGCGAATCCGTCGGGCTTCCTCCCGCATAACTCCCCGATTGGAGGAAGAAAGCTGCAACTGGATGTCCTTACCCACCGGCGGACCACCCTGAACCGGATTAACCGTCACATCTATACCAGCCATACCGGCCACGGCGCGACGAACATCGGCATAGACTTCGCGGCTGGTGCGGTCGCGATCACTGGCCCGCCCTAATTCCACCAGGATATTACTGATCTGATCTTTGGCTCGCTCAAGGTTGCCGCCAATGCTGCTGCCCCGGCTTGCGGCGTAGACAGTTTTTACATGGGGTACGGCCATTACCCGGAGTTCGACCTCCCGGGACAGTCGCGCCATATCGGCTATGGTCAAATTGCCCTGTGCCTGTACAGACACAATCCCGTAGCGATCTTCGGTCTCCACAAAAAAGTCCACTCCACGACCAAACGTGCCGTAGAGCACAAAAATCGTCACCAACAGCAGCAGCACCGAAACTATCGTCAATACCGGCTGAGCCAGAGCCCAGCCAATAAACTTGCCGTAGGCGGTACCAAGCTTACCAAGATAAGCCTTCCCCCTGACCGGGATATCGGTTGCAAGGGCCGACTGATCTTTTTTCCGGCCAAACAACACACCCAGTACCGGCACAAATAACAGGGCGTACAACAGAGACCAACTGAGCACCGCAAAAACTGTCACTGGCAAGTAGGACATGAATTCTCCCACGACCCCCGGCCAGAGCATGAGCGGTAAAAAAACGGCCAGCGTCGTTGCCGTCGAAGCGACCACCGGCATAAACATACGGCGCACTGCTGTCACATAGGCATCACGCAGCGACATACCCGACAGGGTTTTCTGGTCGGCGTACTCCACCACCACAATGGCCCCATCAATCAGCATCCCCAGTGCCAGCAACAGTCCGAAAATCACCATGAAGTTAAAACTGTAACCGAGCAGGTAGACAACAATCGTTGCACCAAACAGTGAAAAGGGAATACCGAGACTCACCAGCAACCCGGAGCGCAAACCCAGTGCGGCCACCACTACCACCATCACCAGTGCAACAGCGGTGAGAATGTTGCCCTGTAACTCATTGACCATTTGCAGAGCGAAATCAGACGCGTCAAAAATATAGTCGATCTGGACGCCCCGGGGCAGGGTGTCGGCAGAACCTTCTACCAGAGCCTTGACCGAGGCGACAGACTTGATGGCATTGGCCTGGTTGCGTTTAAACACTTCAATGGCCATGGCCTGCCGACCATCGATATGGCTGAAGGTGGTGGGATCCTTAAAGGTACGGCGAATATCTGCCACATCTGCCAGCGTGACCACCCCCTCGGCGTTGGACTTCAGCGGCAATCCCATCAGATCTTCTCGCCCCTCGATAAGACCCGGCACCTTGACCCCGAAACGGCCGCTGGCCGTATCGTACTCGCCACTCGGAACCAGCAGGTTATTGGCTGCCACAGTTTTCAAGAGCTCATCGGCCGTGATGTTGTAGTGTTCGAGTGCAGAGGGGTTCAGCAGGACTTCGACCACCTCCTCGCGATCACCCGACAGATTGGCCTGTAGAATTTCCGGCAGTGATTCTATTTCCAGCCGCAAATCACGGACGATGTGAAACAACTCGCGCTCGGTAAGCTGTTCCCCGGAAAAAGCAATCACCAGAGTCGGCTCGGGGGATGCCGACAGTTCGTTGACGATCGGCTCATCCGTATCATTGGGGAATTCCGCCTTGGCGCGGTTCACCGCCTCACGCACATCCGCCAGTGCGGCACTGATATCAATATCAATCTCAAATTCCACAACCGCAAAAGCCGACCCTTCCTGGGCACGGGTAGTCAGTTCCTCCACCCCGTCCAGTGATTTCAATTCGATTTCCAGCGGCTTGACCAGCAGACGATTGGCGTCTTCTGGCGAAATCCCCTGATGCGTTACCGTCACCATCACCACCGGCACGGTCACATCGGGATTCAGATCAACACTGATCAGGTAACGGGCTACCACGCCGGCAATCAATACAAACAGCAGAATGGATACGGTGGCTCTGGCGCGACTGATCGCCTGCTCGAGAAGCTTCATTGGGCAGACTGAACCTCTGCGACAGGAAGCGTTTCTTCCTCTTCTGCCACCACCTGTTCACCCGCAGAGACATATTCCTGCCCAACGGTAATGATACGGGTGCGCTCCGGTAGCCCGGCAACCCACACGCCCTCGCCGTCATCACCGATCAGATCGATCAGGACAAAGTCCACCCGATCATCCTGACCAATGATTTTCAAGCCAAGCTCACCACCATCACCCAGAGCCAGCAGCGATGCCGGCACACGGTGGGCCTGAAATACTTGAGTAGCCACCATCACCTGACTGGCCACACCGGCGCGAAGGCGAAAGGAAGGGTTTGGCAGGGTGACCTCCATTTCATAGGTGCGGGTTTGCGGTTCGGCCAAGTGGCTTAGATAGGTCACCTTACCGGTCACCAACTGCCCCGTGGCCAGCCGTACCGAGGCTTTACCACCAACCTCCGCACGAACGACTTCGCGTTCCGAGAGGCGCGCAACCACTTTCAGTGGATTCATTTCCACTATCTCGGCACAGATATGATTGCGGTCCATGTAATCGCCCACCTCCACAGGCCGGTCATCGACAAAACCGGCAAAAGGGGCCGCAATACGGGTATTGGCTAAATGGATTTCCGTGAGGCGAAGTGCGGCCCTGGCGCTTTCCAGACGCGCATTGGCCTGGGCGATAGCCGAATCAGACTGATAGCCCTTTTCTTTCAGCTTCAGGGCACCGCGATAGTCGATTTCAGCCTGCGCAACGGCTGCCTGGGCTTCCAGCACCCGCTGCTCGCGGTCTTCCTTGGCAAGTTCACAAACGATATCGCCTTCCTCAACCGCCTGTCCCTTGTCGGCGGGCACTGCTATCACCCGACCACTGACTTCAGCCCGCAGGGTCACATGGCGATTCGGTACCGTCCTGCCCCGAGCGGAAATCTGGCGGGAATAGTCCTCTGCCTCCACCCAGCGAACCCTGACCTTGGTCAACTCACTCGCAACCACCGGGTCGTCCGCTGGTGTGATCCCGTCGTTACCGGTCACCAGTCCACTGACAAACCAGATGATGATTAATACCAGGATCACCAGCGCGATTTTCACATTGGCATTCAATTATGTTCTCCCCACAGAGCAGCACAACTCGCACGCAGACCATTCTGCACCGCAACAGCCATGGTAGCCGAGCCAATAAAAGGATGAAACGCGAATCACGGAGAGCTTCAACTCACGACATCCCAACATCATTGTTGATCGGCCCGAGTTTTGTATTGAGTTGCTGAAGGCGGTCAGCCAGAAACAGGGCGTAGTCCCGCTGCTCCTGCAACTCCGCTTCTGAATCACCTGCGGGAGAGCGGTGGATAAGGTTAAACGGTACCCGCACCATCGGGTGATCGGGAAACTGCGAGCGATAGAGCTCTATGCGCCAGCGGAGGATATGTACAATCTGCCGATAGACGATCAGTTGCGTCGGCAACGTCAACGGATTGTGCTCAGGCTTGGCATGCAGGCAGGCAAGGTCCGTGGCGAACACAACGGCTTCACGAATCAGCCCCGGCACAACGATATCCTGTGTTCTTTTATGGCCGGTAATCACGGCAATTTCGCCAAACACATCCCCCGGAATCAAAACCCCAATCACTTTGCTGTGATCAAGCGGGTCGCACACCAGCAGTTTTCCCCGCATCAGGAAGTACATCCAACTGCCCTGTTCACCGGCCTTGAGGAACGTCTCACCGGGTGCTACCGAATAGAGATGGGACTGCTGAATCAGTATCTGCAGCTGCTGCGGATCGTGACGGCCGACTTCCTTGAAAAAATGCAGTGAGGCGACCTTTTTTTCCAGCTCTTCTGCTGTCAATTGCAATGCCGGGTTCGTAGGCATCAATAGAGCTCCCCTGGTTGCTGGGCAAATTATCATACCCCTTGCGGCGGATAGCCAGTGTTTAAGCGTATTTAACGTAGGAACAGGGCACCGGGGTGATACAACCGGCAGACAGCTGTTACAGTAACCGGGACAAACCGGCAACCAAGATACCATACAGTAGCGGCGTCAAAACCTGCCCTGTCGCTTTTTGCCAAGATACTTTTTAACCTGCAATGGATGACCAGACTATCAGTACACTGCACTTCAAGAACAGTTTTGCCGCACTGGGTGAGAACTTCTCCACCCCGGTTACACCCAGTGGCATTGAGAATCCCTGGCTGGTCAGCGTCAACGAGGACGCCGCCGATTTGTTGGGTATTGATACGGCAGAATTGCAACAGAACTGGTTTTTACAGTGGTGCAGCGGCAACCTCACCCTGCCGGGCAGTGCCCCCCGGGCGATGGTGTACAGCGGCCACCAGTTTGGTTCCTATGTACCTCGATTGGGTGATGGACGCGGACTGTTACTGGGTGAAGTGGAGGGACCACAGGGCAAATGGGACGTCCATCTCAAAGGCGCCGGACAAACGCCCTACTCCCGCTTTGGCGATGGTCGCGCCGTATTGCGCTCTACCATCCGCGAATACCTGTGCAGTGAAGCCATGCACGGTCTGGGCATTGCCACTACCCGGGCACTGAGCATCGCCGCCAGTAACGAACCCGTCTACCGGGAAACCACCGAGCAGGCCGCCATGCTGATTCGGCTGGCCCGCAGTCATGTCCGCTTCGGCTCCTTTGAATATTTTCATCATCGAGGTGAAACCGAACAGGTCCAGATCCTGGCTGACCATGTGATCGAACAACATCTGCCTGAACTCGCTGGCTGTGATGACTCTTATCTGGGTCTGTTCCGGCATGCCGTTCACAGTACGGCACGGCTGATTGCCCAGTGGCAGGCAGTGGGCTTTGCTCACGGTGTGATGAACACCGACAACATGTCGATTATTGGCGACACGCTGGATTACGGCCCGTTCGGCTTTCTCGATGGCTACAACCCGGACTTTATCTGCAATCATTCCGATCACAGCGGGCGCTATGCCTTCAAACGACAGCCCGTTATCGGTTTATGGAATTGCAATGCCCTGGCCAATGCCCTCACCAGCCTGCTCAGTGTGGAAGCGTTGACCGCAGTATTGGAAGAATACGAGCCGCTGTTTATTGACAGCCTGCTGCAACTTCACCGACAAAAGTTGGGGCTGACTACGACAGAGGAAGGCGATCAGGCCCTGATCGATGACCTGCTGGCAACCCTGACAGCCAGCAACGTCGACTACACTATTTACTTTCGCAAACTCTGCGCCTTTCAGGAGCAAGGTGCCAGTGACCGACTGCGCGACTTGTTTCTGGATCGCGCAGCCTTCGATAGCTGGGCTGAACGCTATCATCAGCGACTCGCCAGAGAGCCTGAACAGATCTCAGAGGCTGAGCGCCGACAAGCCATGCTGAAAACCAATCCCAAGTATGTGTTGCGCAACTACATGGCGGAAATCGCCATTCGCCATGCCGAGGATGAAGGGAATTATCGTGAAATCGACCGATTGCTCAAGCTACTGCAAACGCCCTTTGACGAGCATCCGGACTGCGAGGAATACGCCAGGCATCCACCGGCCTGGAGCCAACAGTTGAGTGTCAGTTGTTCTTCCTGACCGCATTTTTAACCAATCGCTCGAATGCGCAATGACTCGACAGGATGACGTTTATGGGCCTATTGTGCAGACCCCTTGTCCTCCGGCTGCCAGGGCCACCGGCCCTCTATTTCAAGGTGCAGGGTCAGACTGAGGAAGGTTCGGATCAGAATGATCAGACCGAGCACGGCGACATTCTCCAATGAGGTTTCTACAATCACGGTACGGATGATGTCCCCGGCAATCAGGAACTCCAGCCCCAGGATTATCGAGCGTCCCAGCTGCCTGCGATACACCCGGTAAGCAATGCCCTCCGACTGATGTCGATAACCCCGCAGGAAATTGATAGTGGAGAGAACAGAGCCGATCATCACCACTAACACACCGGCAGCTTCGATGGCGTATCCCGCCAGGGAAATAATCTCGGTAAGTCCCATGATATTCCTGTCCTGTTTTAGAGCGGCCAGACCCAAAGAATCATGGGCGTGGCACTAGCCACGATCAGTATGGATAACGGCAGCCCCATACGCCAATAGTCACCGAACTGATAACCACCCGGCTCCATCACCAAAGTATTGGATTGATGTCCTATAGGTGTTAAAAAAGCACTGGAGGCACCAATTGCCACTGCCATGAGAAAGGGATCCGCCGAGACCTGCATGCCCTGCGCAAGGTTGATGGCTACCGGAGCAGCCAGAATAGCAGCGGCGGCATTATTGACTACATTGGATAGCAGCATGACCGCCGTCATCAGTATCGCCAGGGTCGCTATCGGCGGAACAGCGCCGGCAATATTCAATAGTCCGTCGGCAATCAACTGGGAGCCACCGGTCGTTTCCAGTGCATTACCAACCGGCAGCATCGCGGCCAGCAATACAATCACCGGCATATCGATACTTTTGTAGATTTCACCCGGCGGCACCAGATTCACCAGCACCATCACCAATGCGCCACACACCAGTGCAGTGGCGGCAGATACCAGATTCAGGGCTATCATCGCCAACGACAGGGCAAAGATCGCGATGGCCAGAAAAACCTTGCGTGGCCGACCTATCTCCAGCCCCCGGGAAGCCAGTGGCAGGCAACCCAGACTGGAAAGAGCTGCCGACATATTCTCCTCCTGAACCTGCAACAGCAGTATGTCCCCCGCCACAAAGCGGATTTTGCCAATCCGTTGCCGCAGCCGATGGCCCTGCCGGGCCACAGCGAGCACGTTCACGCTAAAGCGCTTGCGTAAATCAACACCGGTGGCGGTTGTGCCCAGCAGAACCGAGCCGGGCGTAACAATAGCTTCCGCCAACGTCAGCTTGCCGGGTTTGGTCTTTGATCTGTCTTCGACCTTTTCTTCAGCAACCGCATCGCTGCTCCTGTCGACCTGCGTTTGCTCCAGAGCAACCTGTAATTCTTCCTGATCATCTTTGGATGACTCTGCCAGATCCTGCTCTTTGTTGCTCCCCTCTGCCAATTCGAGCCCGGTCTCATCGATCAATGACTTGAGGCTGTCCGAGTCCGCCTCCACCAGCAAAATATCCTGCTCCCTGAGCACCTTGTAGATGGACGGCATTTCCTGACGCTGCTCGTCGCGGTAGAGGCCCACCACCATCACATCAGAATCGTCTTGCACGACGGACAATAGATCGTAGAGGGTTTGCCCCGCGTATTTACAGCCCTCGGGGATACGCAGTTCCGTCAGGTAGGCACTGATTTCAAACAGCGATTCCGAGTCATCCTGATCTTCACGCCGGGGCGTCAATCGCCAGCCGATCAGCGCGATAAAGACCACGCCAACCACCGTCACCAGCGTCCCCACCGGCATAAAATCAAACATGCCAAACGGTGTACCACCGGCCTCTGCCCGATAGGACGCAATGATGATATTGGGTGGGGTGCCGATCATGGTCAGCATCCCGCCGAGCAGCGAGCCAAACGCTAAAGGCATCAGCAGCAGGGAGGGAGAAAAGCCGCTCTGGCGGGACATCCACACTGCCACTGGCATAAACAGCGCCAGCGCACCGACATTGTTCATAAAACCGGAGCAGATGGCCACGATACCGGTCAGCACCGCCACCTGAATCCAGGGTGCATCGCCCGCTCGCATCAGATGCCGGGACAGGGTATCCACCACCCCGGCATTGAGCAGTCCACGACTCAACACCAGCACTGCCGCCACCGTAATCACTGCGGGGTGACCAAGCCCCATAAAGACCTGATCAGGCGGCACAATACCCACCAGCGCCACTACCAGCAGGGCCATCAGTGCGACGATATCGTAGCGCCAGCGATTCCAGACAAACATACCCAAGGTAGCGGCCAGCACCGCAAAGACAATTAATTGATCACTGTTTACACCACTCACAGGGATACTCCAGATCAACATTTGATGGGCTGAACAAACACAACAAACCGGGTTTGCCAGAGGCAGGCCCAACCGCTGATTTGTGTAGTATTCACTACAGGGTTACCTCGATCTGCCCAACAACCCGCAGGGCTTTCGCCACAGCTGCCTCAGTGCTGCTATCCCGGGCCAGTGCAACCCCGAGACGTCGTTCACCACGAACCGCCGGTTTACCGAACAGGCGCAGTTCCGTGTCCGGCTCGGCCAGCGCTGCAGACAGGTTGCCGTAACGCATGTCGCTGGACTCGCCCGTCACCAATAATACGGCGGAAGCACAGGGCCCAAGCTGTCGGATCACAGGAATCGGCAAGCCGAGAATGGCCCTGGCATGCAGGGCGAATTCGGACAGATTCTGGGACATCAGTGTCACCAGACCGGTGTCGTGGGGCCTTGGTGATACCTCACTGAAATAGACGGCATTGCCCTTGATAAACAGTTCTACCCCAAACAGGCCATAGCCACCCAGCGCGCCGGTGACGGCGGCGGCAACCCGCTGCGCTTCCTCGAGAATAGCGGCATCCATAAACTGGGGCTGCCAGGACTCGCGATAATCACCTTTCTCCTGACGATGGCCGATGGGTGCGCAGAAACTGGTGCCATCCCGATGACGCACCGTAAGCAGGGTGATTTCCTCATCAAAGTCCACAAACCCCTCGACAATCACCTTACCCTGACCGCTGCGACCACCGGATTGGGCGTACTCCCAGGCGGCATCAATCTGCTCTTCGGTTTTGACGGTGCTCTGGCCTTTGCCCGAAGAAGACATAATCGGTTTGACCACACAGGGCAGGCCGACCGCCCTGATAGCCACATCATATTCAGCCCTGGTTTCAGCAAAACGGTAAGGCGAGGTAGCCAGTCTCAGTTCCTCGGCGGCAAGTCGGCGGATGCCCTCGCGGTTCATGGTGAGGTGAACCGCTCTCGCCGAGGGCACCACCTGCCAGCCCTCCTGCTCGAGCGCCACCAGCTCGGCGGTGGCAATCGCCTCGATTTCCGGCACAATCAGATGCGGCTTTTCGTTCTCCACCAGCCAGCGCAAAGCCTCCCCGTCCAGCATGTTGATCACATGACTGCGATGGGCCACCTGCATGGCCGGGGCATTGGCATAGCGATCCACGGCAATCACCTCGCAACCATAGCGCATCAACTCTATGGCCACCTCTTTGCCGAGCTCACCACTGCCGAGAAACATCACCCGGGTGGCATGGGGTGCGAGAGGGGTACCAATGGTTGTCATGAATCACTCCTGTCGGTGGGCCTGTCGGTCATCTGGGACAGATCGGGAAGCTGCACGATCAAATCCGCCGGGCGTTATCTTTTTCTCGCCAATGTCAGTCCGTCCCCAATCGGCACCAGGCTGATGTCCAGCCGCTGATCGGCCAGCAGTTTCTGGTTAAAGGCACGAATGGCCAGAGTATCCTCATCCTGTTTGTCGGGATCGATAACCGAGCCGCCCCACAGGACGTTGTCCACGACAATCAGGCCACCCTGGCGCAGCAGTGCCAGACAGTGCTCGTAATAGGCGTCGTAACTTGCTTTATCGGCATCGATAAAGGCCATGTCAAAACGCCCGGCGGCACCGTCCTTGCGCAGGGTTTGCAAGGTCTCGCTTGCCGGGGCCAGATGCAGGTCTATTTTGCTGCTCACACCGGCCTCGCTCCAGTAGCGCTGGGCAATATTGGTATATTCTTCACTGACATCACAGGCCAGCAAACGGCCATTCTCGGGCAGTGCCAGCGCCATTGCCAGGGAGCTATAGCCGGTGTAGACCCCCACTTCGATGATGTTTCGGGCACCGCAGAGATGCACCAGCAGCGCCATGAACTGCCCCTGCTCCGGGGCGATTTGCATATTGGCCGTGGGAAGGGTCGCGGTTTCCTCGCGCAATGCCGCCAGCACTTCTGGCTCGCGCAGGGAAGTATCCAGAAGATATTGATGAAGTGCGTCTGTGAGACTGATGGTTTGATTGGACATCGTCGCTCTCTCCCCTTTTATTGCAAGAAACGTTTTTCCGGAACGGGATACTCAGTCCTGCTTATCTTCCGTATCCGTCACCTTGTTATCTGTTTCCTTCGATAGCTGCGCTTCCGCTTTTGTCAATACCGGGGCACCCTCACCGGAACCGAGCATGACACCCATCCAGCGGGTATCGGGGTCATTTTCCAGGGCAATCTTGACCATGATGGTCAACGGAATGGACAGCAACATACCCACTGGGCCAAGCACCCAGCCCCAGAAAACCAAAGAAAGAAAGACCACCAAGGGCGATAGATTGAGACCCCTGCCCATTATTCTCGGCTCAAGAAAATTCCCCACCAGCACATTAACCACCACGAAACCTAGAGCTGTGAGCCCCGCAAAGAGTGGGTTCAGTTGTACCAGTGCCAGCAGCACCGGTGGCACCGCCGCGATAATTGAACCTATATTCGGCACAAAATTGAGCAAAAACGCTAACAACCCCCACATCACCGGGTAATCCAGGCCGAGAATCCACAACCAGACCATCACCAGTACCCCGGTAAGCAAGCTCAACAGCGATTTGATACCCAGATAGCTGTTAACGCTGTCGGTAAACTTTTGCATGGTGTCACGACTGACACCGTTGTCCTTTCTGGCCAGCTGCAATTTTTCACTGAAGCCCACCTGTTCCGCGAGGATAAAAATAACTGTCAGCAGGATCAGGAAGGCGTTGGTCATGGCATTGCCCAATGAACTCAGGGTATTGCCAGCCAACTGCATGATCTTGCCGGGATCGAAGCTGTTGCGCATCTGCTCCATGTCCAGCTTGACCCCGTGCTCCCCCAGCCAGGTCAGCAGCCCACCGCTCAACTGTTGTAGGCCCTCCTGATAAGCTGGCAGGTTTTTGCGGAAATCACTGATGGATGAACCCACCAGGATACCGATCAGCCAACCAATCAATACCACCAGGGCAATGATCAGACAGATCGCCACCACATTGGGTACCCGGCGCTCTTTGAGCCAGGCCAGCAACGGCGAAAAGATCAGTGCAATAAATACCGACAACAGAAACGGTACCAGCACAGTTTCTGCGGCCTTGAGTCCTGCTACAACCACCACGAAAGCAGCAGCGATCAGTAGTCCCTTGGCCATGGGTGATAATTCTCCACTCATCATTGCTCTCCCTTGAGTTCATCAAGCAACTGCTTCACTTCGTCAATACCCCGTCTGGTCAACAAAAACCCCGTGCCGCCGATATACTCGCGCTGATCGATATCGACACATTGCTGACGAATCATTTCAAGACGCTCATTATGTCGGATCGGTACACCCAGAAATACCTGCCAATCGGAATCGGTGGCTCGCCCTTCCACCATCAGGGTGAGCAGGGTTTCCAGGTTCTCCTTTTTCAACAGATAGTAAGGTGTACCAAAGCGTACAAAAACCAGCAAGGCTACCAGCACTACAGCAAATGTCAGCAATATGGTTAACAGCAGGCTCACGGTAGCACCAACAGCTTGAACGCCACCAGCAGGGTTACCGCGACAATCACCGGCTGAACCAGAGCGGAGCCCCGGCTGATCACCAGATTGGAACCCAGCCGCGCACCCACCACCTGCGCCAGAGACATGGCAATCGCCAAAGACCAGTTCACATGACCACCGACGATAAATATCATAGCCGATACGCCGTTCACCGAAAGGACCATAGCCTTGGTCTGAGCCGTGGCTTTACGTAAACCATAACCCAATAACAAAACCAGCAGAAACGGAAAAATTGACCCCATTCCCGGGCCAAAGAAACCGCCATAAAATCCCATTAACGGTGCAGCGGTACAGGCAAACTGTGCCGGGGACAGACGGGACTGACGGTTTTCGTCGGTCATTTTCGGTGCCAGCAGAAAATACAGGCCAATGGCAATCAACAATACCGGTAGCAACAGGGCCAGTAATTCGTTGCCAACACTAAGGGCAGCCCAGGTGCCCAGGCAGGCACCCAACAGCGCTGTTATAAAGGATGGCAGCAGCGGCCTGAGTTCCAGATGACCCTTGCGAAAAAAATTCCAGGCCGAGGAGAGCGTACCCAGCGTGCTCTGTACCTTGTTGGTCGCCAGGGCAGTAATGGGCGGCAGCCCTGCCCAGAGCAGAGCGGGCAAAGTCAGCATGCCACCGGCACCGGCCATGGAGGAAATAAACCCGGCCACAAAGGCGATGGCAGTGAGCGGTAAGAAAATGGACAGGTCAGGCAACGCTTTGGCTACCTGCTGAATCGAAATCAGCAAGCCCTCGAGTTATTGACCTTGGTCGGGATGGTGGCATCAGGAGGTCTTGAATTGATCGAGCTCAGCCTTCAGCTCGGCAATTTTTTCCGGCACGACTGGTTCACTGGCAGGCAGCTTTTCCAATTCTCCAACCAGGTGTTTCAGTCTTTGCAGACGCAATTGCAGAATATCAAAGCTCCGGTTAATCGCTTCCGCCTCGGGCTGAAAAACATCCCGCTTACGCAAACGAACCCTGGCAGTAAAATCGCCGCCTGACAGCGCTTCGGCCTGCCGAACCAGCACAAAGACAGGGCCGGCAATACGATTACTCGACACCAGACTACCCCACCAGACACCGCCGATCAGCAGGACTTCCAACGCCGCCACCAGCAGAATATTCCAGCCCCCGAGTAGCAGGCCCGGGGGGCCGGCAAGCAGGGCATGGGTGATAATAGTCAGGTTGACCAACAGTACGGCAACGGCGGCGGCAAGCAGCGCATACTGGTACTGGAAGCGGCTGTTGATGACGACCGTTTTACGACGGTTATCCATGGCATTTCCCCATCCTTTCAATGGCACCCAGACTATTACAACCGGTGATGGTGGGCAATGACTAAGGGTTGATCAAAAATGACAGGCGGGCACTCAGAAAAGCCCCGCCAGATCTCTCTGTCAGAGCTCCCGTGTTGCCCTGAAGTCAATCTCGGGATAGCGCTCGACAGTCAGTGACAGATTGACCCGGGTGGACGCCAGATAGGTGAGGTGGCCACCGCCATCCACGGCAATGCCCTCCGGTACCTTGCGCTTCAGCTCGTCGATTTTTTTCTTGTCGTCGGATTCAATCCAGCGAGCCGTATATACATTGACCGGCTCATAGACCGCCTCCACCCCGTACTCGTCTTTGAGACGATAAGTCACCACATCAAACTGCAACTGGCCCACTGCGCCAACCACGATATCGTTGCTTTGTATCGGGAAAAACACCTGGGTACTGCCCTCTTCCGACAGCTGCTGCAGGCCTTTCTGGAGTTGCTTCATCTTCATCGGATCGCGCAGCCGGATACGCCGGAACAGTTCCGGTGCAAAATGGGGGATACCGGTAAATTTAAGATCTTCGCCCGCGGTGAAGGTATCACCGATCTGGATGGTACCGTGGTTGTGCAGGCCGATAATATCCCCGGCCACCGCCTCCTCCACAGCAATTCGCTCGCCAGCCTTGAAACCCACTGCATCGGCAATGCGGATGTCCTTGCCCAGACGCACATGGCGCATCTTCATACCCTGGGTATATTGACCGGAACAGAGTCGCATGAAAGCAATCCGGTCCCGGTGCCTCGGGTCCATGTTCGCCTGGATCTTGAACACGAAACCGGAGAATTGCTGCTCATCGGCTTCCACCACACGCTCCACTGCACCCCGGGGTTGTGGCGGTGGCGCCCACTGCACGAAATGGTCCAGCATTTCCCGAACACCGAAGTTAGACAGGGCAGTACCAAAGAACACCGGCGTCATTTGTCCGGCCAGGAACATCTCGAGATCGAACTGGTGGGTCGCACCGCGAACCAACTCGATTTGCTCGCGGATATCATCCACGTAATAACCCAGCAGTTCGGTGGCCTCATCAGAGTCGATTCCCACAATCTGAATGTCCTCCGGAATGGTGTGTCCCTGCCCCGGTCTGAACACGTGAATCGTGTCAGTATAGAGGTTATACACGCCCTTGAAATCCGGCCCCATGCCAATCGGCCAGTTGATCGGTGCACCGGTAATTTTCAGAACCGCTTCAATTTCATCCAGCAAATCGACAGGGTCGCGAATATCGCGGTCCATTTTGTTGACGAAAGAGATGATCGGCGTGTCCCGCAATCGGCAGACCTCCATCAACTTAATGGTGCGGGCTTCAACACCCTTGGCACCATCAATCACCATCAGTGCCGAGTCCACCGCTGTGAGCGTGCGATAGGTATCCTCGGAGAAGTCTTCGTGGCCAGGGGTATCCAGCAGATTGACCATGGCATCCCGATAGGGAAACTGCATCACCGACGAGGTGACAGAAATCCCCCGCTCCTTCTCCATCTGCATCCAGTCGGAAGTCGCCTGGCGATCACCTTTTTTACCTTTCACGGTACCCGCCACCTGAATCAGATTACCGAATAAAAGCAGCTTCTCGGTGATGGTGGTTTTGCCGGCATCGGGGTGCGAGATAATAGCAAACGTGCGCCTCTTATTGATTTCACTGGATAAATTGCTATCACCCATACTGCTCATACCCTAGTTTGTACTTAAATTTGTACTTGTTCGTCACATTACCCTTTCGGGGCGAAAAAACGCGTTATTTTACCAATAAACAACCGCGCTATAAATTACCGCTCCAGAATGTTTTCCAGCTCGGTTAATTGCTGCTCATAAACATCCGGCCTGTCCTTCTTGAATTTCTCTAAGTTCAGAAGCTTCCACTTCACCGATGGAAAGCTCTGATAGTCGTAAATCGACCAATCTGGCGCTAGACGATTCAAGCTCAGCAAAAAGGCTTTGTCGTCATGATTCAGGCTGGTTCGGGCCGTTTCGATAAGCTGAAGCCTTGTGGCCTCATAATCATCGTAACTAAACTCAATCGCGCTCATGCCTTCGAACTGATTTTCAAACGCTGTGCGCTGATCCAGTAAATGTGGATCAAGCATTTCATGGGTCGGGCGATTACTGCTCACCAAGCTGTAATTTACAAACCTTATCTTTGTGCTGCGCTCGTATCGATGGACGCAGTGCTTCGATACGCCCTTTAATGCGGTTAAGTGCCGCATTAATTCCGTCTAGCGTCTCTTTACGCTCGGCAATCTCGACATACGTTAAATCGATGTCCACCGATAGCCTTGGCATATCCCGCACAAAGAGATTGATCGCCGTGCCACCATGCATGGCAAAGCATTTTTCTTTGGCCACTTCGGGCAACACATCCAAAAGAAGCCCCACCGGCTTTTTATAAGCTTCATTCGTGGAGAGCCTCCAACTCTTTCGGCACAGTTATCTGATACTTCGGCACGTATACACCATCACTGACGATGGCGCGCTTGCCTGAGCCCAAATCGACCTTATCCAGCTTGAGATAGTTAAGCCATTCATGCCCTGCTCTATCCGCCAAATATAGGAATAGGCGTTTAACCTTCACCGAAGTACAAGCCTCCAACAGCTTTTGAACCGTGGCTGGGCGCAAGTTATTCAAACCCTCCATCAGTTCATAGACTTCCATGAGCGGCTGCGACTTGGGAGCCAAATACAAGCACTCCATAACCGCCCTAGCTGAGCTAGATACTTTAACCTTAAAGCTCTTATGCCCAACCTCTACCAATCCAAGATCAGCGGGTAAAAACGATGTCAGCTTACAATTCACACTGACACCCCAATCCCGCTTTTTAAACCAAAGGGGCAAACTGTCTTCTTTCCCACCAAAAAGCTGCACTGACTTGGTAGCCAGCTCCAGATAATGGGCTTTACCCTGCATCGACAGAGCTGTTTTAGCTGCTGGATGCACAGATAGCCCTAGCTGGGTTTGTAAGGCATAGATGCCGCCCAAATAGTCCACCTGATCGCTATGGCGTATTAGCGCCCCTGTACCGATAGAATTAAACCAATGACTTCGCTTATAGCGCTTCTGTAAATCAAGACTGTAACCTTGTTTAGCAAGCCATGCCGAAGAAAGCACGACGCCTAGTGGCTGAGTGCTGAGCAAATGGTTCAATTTTGACTCGTTTTCGGTACTCATAGTACCAATATATTATATTTTTTAAACTGCCTCAACCGAGAAGTTTATATTTTTCTTTCTTTCGGTACTTCAAGTACCGAAATAATGGATATTTTAAACTTCGGGCGGCTTTGCCGCATCATACACCGCCAAGCTCCATATCACGCCCCATCTTTTCATAGTCGATATAGAACGCGAGGCTTTCGGGAATCTCTATTGTGTCCGTTGTCAGCTCCTCGGCAAAGTCGGCCACACCCTCATGACAACCTGCATAGTTTTCTTTCATGGCTTTCTGGACTTCGTCAATCGTCGAAAAATGGCTTATCAACTCTCCTGTTATTTCGCCGTGCTCTTCGATAAAGCACGCAATTTCTGCGCACTTTGAATGTCTTCATACTCTGAGAGAGGGCAAGAACCCAACCGCTACAGTTTTCAGACAACAACAGCAACACTTCGCACCCGGTCATTCCCGGAGAAATTCAAAACACCGACAAAAGACATCAACTTTACTTATCAGGGGATCCTGATCTGCATCAACAGTTTGTTAAACAGCCACAACGAATAAGCCTGATGGCTACCTGCGCGCAAAAAAACGCCGCTTCGGACGATGAATCAATCAATCATTTCTGGTAAAGTCGCCCGCCGGATCGCACGCGCCAGCGGCGTACCCTGGAAGAGCTCCTCACGACCCCAATCATTACTGCCACACATGCCGAGGTATTCCTGAACATGACACGGACCGCTTGCGTCAAATCACTGCTATTCAGCCTGTTACTCTTCTTTCTTCCCACCGCCGCCTTTGCGGCAGCGGGCCCTATCGACCTGACCAGCACAACAACTGGTCTGGTGGCTCTGGTGGTTTTTACGCTGGCTTACATTCTGGTGATGGGTGAAGAAAAACTGCATTTGCGCAAGTCGAAACCCGTGCTGGTTGCCGCAGGCATTATTTGGGTACTGATCGGCACCAGTTATGTCGCCAACGGCATGCCAGATGAGGCCGAGGGTGCATTTCGTCATACCCTGCTGGAATTCAGTGAACTGATGCTGTTCCTGCTGGTGGCAATGACCTATATCAATGCCCTGGAGGAGCGCCGCGTCTTTGATGCACTGCGTGCCTGGTTGGTACGCAAAGGCTTCAGTTACAGGTCCCTGTTCTGGATAACCGGCGGCCTCGCTTTTGTTATTTCTCCGATTGCCGACAACCTCACAACGGCCCTGCTGATGTGTGCGGTGGTCATGAAAGTCGCCGAGGGTCACGGCCGCTTCATCAATTTGTGCTGCATTAATATCGTGATTGCCGCCAACGCCGGCGGGGCCTTCAGCCCCTTTGGGGACATTACCACCCTGATGGTCTGGCAGGCGGGCATTGTCAAATTCAATGAGTTCTTTACCCTGGCAGTCCCGTCCCTGGTGAACTATCTGATTCCCGCAATCATCATGAGTTTTTTTGTGCAACAGCACAAACCCGACACCGTCTATGAAGCAGTGGAGATGAAACGCGGTGCACGCCGTATTATCGTCCTGTTCCTGCTCACCATAGCCTCTGCCGTGGCCTGCCACAGTTTGCTGCATTTGCCGCCGGTACTCGGCATGATGACCGGCCTGGGCTATCTACAATTTTTCGGTTATTTTCTGCGCCGCACACTGCCCAAGTCCCTGGAACGCAAGAGAGCAATAGCCCTGCAGAAAGGCGATGAGGAGGCACTCAATCGCCTCGGCGGCATCGTTCCGTTTGACGTATTCAACCGGGTCGCCCGTGCAGAGTGGGACACACTGTTGTTTTTCTATGGCGTCGTGGTCTGTGTCGGTGGACTCGGCTATATGGGCTACCTGCATATGCTATCCACGACGCTCTATACTGACCTGGGCGCAACCTACGCAAACATCTTTCTCGGGCTGGCCTCCGCCGTTATCGATAACATTCCAGTGATGTTTGCCGTACTGACCATGGAACCTGAAATGAGTCATGGGCACTGGCTGCTGATCACGCTCACTGCCGGCGTCGGGGGTAGTGTGCTGTCGATTGGTTCGGCGGCTGGAGTCGCGTTAATGGGCCAGGCCAGGGGCTACTATACGTTCATGGGCCACCTGAAATGGGCACCGGTAATTCTGCTCGGCTACTTTGCCAGCATTGCCACCCACATGTGGCTGAATGCCGGCAGCTTTCATGTGATGGGATGACAAACCTGTCGGGGGCTACGGTGGACAACTGCCTCTCTGGAATGGCGAATGATCCGCTTTCACGAGGAAATACTCCACCGTGCCCCATACCCCAGGTAAAACCAGCTGATACCGCTAGCAGGCAACACAGACATTGCCAATGCCTGACAGAAAGCTATAATTCGCGCCCGCTTCGAATCAGGCCAGCCAATGCGTTTTAATCAGATACCCACGCCACCCTGACATAACGCTATCGGTCCTCTACACACGCTTAGCCCAGCCATTCCGTTCAAAGAAACACCAAGCACTGCGTTTTCCAAGTGGTTGGCGAACAGCCACCGCTTCTGGGTTTATTGAAAATTTTCATCCCGAATAGCGGGCAGAGCCATTTTGCCTCTCTCGGGAGTGAGCTGTTCCGGAAAAGGGCTGCCCAAAAAAAGTACCAGGAATTATTGTTATGTTATTTCATTCCACCCGCCAACAATGGCTGGGCAACATCCGCGCTGATGTACTGGCCGGGATAGTTGTTGCTCTGGCTCTGATTCCCGAAGCCATCGCGTTTTCCATTATTGCCGGGGTTGATCCCAAGGTTGGCCTCTACGCCTCATTCTGTATCGCTGTGATCATTTCGATTGTCGGCGGTCGACCCGGCATGATCTCAGCCGCCACCGGGGCCATGGCGCTGCTGATGGTGACACTGGTGAAGGAACACGGCCTGCAATATCTTTTGGCGGCAACGCTGTTGACCGGGGTACTGCAAATTGCAGCCGGTTACCTGAAACTCGGCAACCTGATGAGTTTTGTCTCACGTTCGGTAGTGACGGGATTCGTGAATGCGCTGGCTATTTTGATTTTTATGGCGCAATTGCCGGAGCTGACCAACGTCACCTGGCACGTTTATGCGATGACTGCTGCCGGTCTGGGTATTATCTACCTGTTCCCGCTGCTGCCGGTGATCGGCAAAGCGATCCCCTCACCCCTGATCTGCATAGTGGTGCTGACGGGAGTCGCCCTGCTGATTGGTCTGGATATCCGCACGGTGGGCGATATGGGTCAATTACCCGATACGCTGCCGATCTTTCTCTGGCCAGAGGTACCACTCAATCTCGACACCCTGATGATTGTCCTGCCCTACTCTGTTTCATTGGCGGTTGTGGGCCTGCTGGAATCGATGATGACTGCCACTATTGTGGACGATCTCACTGATACCCCGAGTGACAAAAACCGCGAGTGTAAGGGCCAGGGCATCGCCAATATCGGTGCGGGCCTACTGGGGGGCATGGCGGGCTGCGCAATGATTGGCCAGTCGGTAATCAATATAAAATCCGGTGGCCGCGGCCGTCTGTCCACACTCACTGCAGGGGCGCTTCTGATTATCATGGTGGTGTTTCTCGGCCCATGGCTGTCCCTTATTCCCATGGCGGCACTGGTAGCCGTGATGATTATGGTGTCTATCGGCACTTTCAGTTGGCAGTCAATTACCGACCTGAAGAAGCATCCGATCTCCACCAATATCGTGATGATGGCTACTGTCGTGGTAGTTGTGGCCACCCATAATCTCGCCTATGGTGTGCTGGTCGGGGTTTTGCTGGCATCACTGTTTTTCGCCAACAAGGTCAGTCATTTTATGTATGTGACTTCGACACTGGATGATCAGGCCAACACTCGCACCTATCGGGTGGTGGGTCAGGTGTTTTTCAACTCGGCCGATAAATTCAATGCCTGTTTCGATTTCAGGGAAGCGCTGGACAAGGTCATCATTGATCTGAGCCGCGCCCATTTCTGGGATATTTCGGCAGTGTCCGCTCTGGACAAAGTGGTGATCAAATTCCGTCGCGATGGTGCCGATGTGCAGTTAATTGGTCTCAATGACGCTACATCCACCATCGTCGACCGCTTTGGTGTGTTTGACAAGCCGGAAGAAATCGACAAGGTACTCGGGGGACATTAATGAATAACAATAATCACAGACGGACCATTCTGGCCTGTATTGATGGCTCCACCTACCGGGAATCGGTCACGGATTACGCCAGTTGGGTGGCCCAAAAGCTCAGTGCACCGCTAAAGCTGCTGCACAATATTGAACACCGCGAGACCCCGCCGCTGATGGATCTCAGCGGCAGTATCGGCCTCGGCAGCCGGGAAGAATTGCTGGAAGAACTCACCAGCATGGAAGAACGCCGCAGCAAGATCTTGCTGGAGCAGGGCAAGCTGATGTTGCAAAGTGCCCACCAACGCGCAATATCGATGGGCAGCAGCACGCCGGAGACCCTGCAGCGCCACGGCAGCCTGGAAGAAACTCTGGTGGAAATGGAAGAAGAAATCCGGGTACTGGTGGTGGGCGTTCGCGGCGAGGAGCACGAACATCAGGAAAAACAATTGGGTGCGCACCTGGAAAGTCTGATTCGTGCCATGCACCGTCCCGTACTGGTGGTTAACCGGCCGTTCGAGCAGCCACCACAGCGTATCATGATTGCCTATGACGGCAACGAGGCCTCCCGCAAGGCACTGGATATGGTGAGCCTCAGCCCCCTTTACCGGGGACTGACCTGCCACATCGTACATGTCAGCGACTCAGCGGATATTCCCTCGGCACAACTGGAAGAAGCTGCCGCCACCTTGCAAGATGCCGGACTGGACGTGGTTTCCACCAGTTTGCATGGCAATGTTCAGCCACAACTCGAACAATATTGCCGGGAAAACAACATCGAATTGATTGTCATGGGTGCCTTCGGCCAGAGCCGTATACGTGAACTGCTGTTTGGCAGTGTGACCCAGCGGATGCTGATCAATTCAAAAATTCCGCTGTTGTTGCTGCGTTGATACGGCTAATAGGAATAATTCAGGTATATAGTCGAGCGCTATTGGAAGATAGCAATGTAAACCACCTACAAGGGAATAGAAGAAAAGCCCGATATTAGTCCCCTACTGACTAATGCTACTCAACAGCAGGCACACTCGCAAAAAAACCAGCCACAATGTCTCCAAAAGCTGTGTGTTGTTGAATATGACTGCGAGTTCTCCCCTAAGGACGTACTCGGCCTTAAACGATCAAAACCAATTCCTGAGCGACAATGTCAAAACCAGGAATTACCTTTGGCGGAGATGATAACAATTGTCGTGTTATCCTGGTTTGGCTTGTTGACCTGCTCCACTGTTTTCAGGAGCTTGGATACCAGCAGAGACGAGGTTTTACGCTTGTATTTGGTCACCAACTTTTCGATCTCATGGCCCTCAAGGGTATCCAGCCCATCGGAGGCCAAGAATAGTTTATCACTTGGCCTCAACAGCCCCTCCCGGCTTTGCAAATCCATCAACGAAATATCATCAGCAGACAGGCAACTTCTCAAGGCATTACGCTGAGGATCCATTCTTGCTTCCTCAGGACTGATACGACCAATCTCGGCCAACTCATCAAGTACTGCAGCCATGGAATGATCCTGGTTGAGTTTCTCGAGCCTGCCTTTGCGATAATAGTAAAGGTGGGAATCCCCGGCACTCACCCAATGAACATCGTTACCAACGACATAGACTGCAACCAGAGTGGTTCCCATCTCGGGCGGTGCACCCTGCTCAGCGATTTCATTTCGTATGGCCTGGTGCGCTGCATCTAGTGATAACTGTAACGCCTCGGTGGGAGGGAGTCCTGACAGAGTCAAAAAATGATTGATAAATGCGGTGGCGGCAACTGAGCTGGCTACAGCTCCGCCCTTGTGCCCCCCCATACCATCGCACAACACTACCAGACATCCCTCAGGATCAGACACCTCCTCTACGCAGATTTCAAAGCAGTCTTCTTGGTAGTGACGAGCGCCCTGAATAGCCTCTCCGTGGATATCAAGCTTCATGAGCAATAGCCCATCATCAATGGAGGGTTACTCCCAATCAAAGCCATCACCACAGAGCTTTATAAACTTTAATGTGGTATTCCCCAGAGAAATCATGGCATCTTTGTTTAACTCACAGGAGGACAGCACCGGTTCGTTACCAACATAGGTGAGATTCTGACCACCTCCATGCTGGATATAGAACTTTTTGTTCTTGTGATCATAGGCGATCAGACAATGAGCCTTGCGAGAAACCTCTTCATCGCCAAAGTTCAGTTCTACGCCATTACTTTCCTCTCTACCAACCGGATTCATCCCATAACCAAGAGGGCGGCTCATACCCCGCCCCGGACCATCGACCACCACCAACCACCCCACCACAAATTCAGGGTGATAGGCAGTACCGCTGGAAACAGGAGTGGACGAGACCTCTTCACCACCGGCACCCGGTCGAACCCGGCGCGTTACCGGATTCAGATCACCCGCCAACCCACCGGAAATAGTGGCTTCCGCAGCTGGAGAAGAGGGTGAGGAATCGGCTGGGTTCTTTTTCACAGTCACATCCGTTGCCCCTCCTACCCGTCTAGTCGGGTTATTAAAAAAACCTCGGTCATTTCCATCATCATTTGACATGCTGATTCTCCTGAAAAAGTTTATTGTCGGGTAGCGCTAATTTTTTCCCGATGACGGCCATCGGGATGTAACCGCAAATAAATCTCAAATGCCTCTGTTGTATTGATCTGCTTGGCAATTTCAAAATCACGATCATCCTGAACAGAATCTTTAGAAGCAGCGGCAGGTGCTCTGGGCTTACTGTCCACCACCCGTGCTCTCACCGCTGACGGATCCGGCTCAGATGGTTCAGTGCGGTTTTCAGCTACTCCCTCATCATGACTTACCGTACTATCTGGTGCATTCTTCACAATCCGATGATCGGACTCCGACTTATCCAGTCCCGATGCCATGAAAAACATGACAAAACCAACCACAACTCCAAACGTCACAGCCACCATACCCCAGTGGAAGGATTTTTTTTCTCCTTGATTATTCGTGTTTTTGGAGTTTTTCCCACGCTTGTCAACCGACTCATCCACCGCGGGAGAAGATAACCGGACTGTTGCCTGATCATCCACTGACGATGAATCCAGAGTGGGGAGGACCCCACCTCTTATGACCTCGAGCCATTCACTGACTGTCTGTGGCCGATCACTTTCCTCAGGACTCAGGGCCCAATCCAGCGCATGCAAAAAAGCCGTATCAATGCTCTTTATACGGTCTACCAACTTGGGGAGCTGGTCATTTCGGATTCGTTCAGTTGCCTCATAATGGGATAGGTTTTCTCCGGTAAGGCAAACGTAGCCTACGGCAGCCAGTGCATAAATATCCGTCCAGGGGCCCTGATTTCCCCGAGTTGAATACTGTTCAATCGGCGCATAACCCGGAGTCAGAATGGTTGAGATGGACTGGGAGCGAACCCCGATGGCCTGCCGGGCAGCCCCGAAATCAATCAACACTGCCGTACCGTTATCCCGCAAACGAATATTGCCCGGCTTGATATCCCGGTGCAACATATCAGCAGAATGTACCGCCGCCAAACCTTCAGCAATCGGTAGTAAAATGTCTTTCAACTGCTCCACCGACAACAGGCCGTCCCTTCTTAAAACTTCCGAAACATCGCGCCCCACGGCAAAATCCATGATGATGTAGGCAGTACTGTTGCGTTCGATATAACGGATCACCCGGATGATGCTGGGGTGTTCGAAAAGCGCCAGTGTCCGCGCTTCCTGAATAAAACGGCTCAACCCCCATTGATATTCATCCACATCCTGAGCGACCCGAGTCTTCGGAGAGACATGCATTCCCTCATCACGGGAAGCAAGGTTAAAAGGAAAATACTCTTTGATGGCCACATAACGATCAAGCTGCTTGTCATAGGCCTTGTAGGTAATACCAAAACCACCAGCACCAATTTCTTGCTCGATCACATATTCATCAAGTTCGTATCCCGCCGGCAGGACTTGGGAGGATGACTGATCAGTAGTGAAATTGCTATTCTCCATCACGTTTTCCGAAAGATCCTAACCTTCGTTTAATGGTGCAAAAAGGCCGATAATTCGCCAGCCCCAAGCCTTCTCGGTAGCACCGGCAAAGTATAGTTGTCGACGTACTGTTCCTTTGGCTGTTATACGCTGAATGGAAGGGCACTCTATGCTAACCACAGCCCTGACTTGCCCGATTAAGCGCTGTAGCTCGATCCGCTCACCATCAAAAACGTCCGGAGTCGATGAACGAATTTCCAGGGTCGCCTCATTTTTTGAGCGACAATCAAGTGTAAGCATGAAAGCCTCCATTCCTGCGTGAGACATCAGTAGACGCTCCGAGGCCTGTACCGGGCTAACTGTCAATAAAAGCAGAAGCGTTGAAAAAAATGCAGTGACTTGCCAGTGGATAACGGGGTTACGAAGAAAGATTCCTATCAAGCTCATACGCATTCTTCAGTTAATAGCCTAAACCAGCTTCCAGGTACCATCGCCCTGCTGACAGACCCGCAAATCTTCTGTAATAGTTCCATCTGCTGTGGTCACTTCCTGTCTGACTGTTTTACAAACACTGCTGGCCTGTACTTTTACCTCGGATACAGATTCCGTGGAAGCCTGGGCATAACTTACCGGCTGGTTCGATGGGGACATCAATGGACGGTACACATAACCTCCAGCAGTGCCATCAGGGAGCTGGGAAATGAGGTACCACTTTTTATCCGGCAGGGCCTCACCAATCACTTGAACCGATTGGTTCCCGGCCAACTGGGAAACTATTTTATAGTCCGTCCCGGGGCCACTGCGCACATTAGTAACACTCTTCGGACTGTAGGGTGCACCGATCAAGCTCAGCGGTGGAGTCTGCTCTACTTTCTGCTTCAACACTTTAAGCTTAACCGTTTTTTCTTCTCGGCTCACAGGCTGGTCGTCAAGCACACTGACCTGACCGGTGACTCCATCATCACCGGAAAAAGTGACTCTCTGACCAGTTCCAGCCGCTTGTTGCTGAGCAGCAAACAACTTTTCCTGGTCACGCCGGCTCAACACTTTGGCAAACTGGTCACCAATATAAGCACCTGCCGCCGCACCAGCGAGGATGGCTGCCGCGCGAAGGGCATCGTTATCCATATCCTCTGAGAGCTTTTCCGCAATCACACCGCCACCCACTGCACCGGCTACCTTGCCCCAGGAAGCCTTTTGTTCTTCCGTCATAGAAGCACACCCCCCCAGAGTCAAGGATACTGCTACAACGCCACTGACCAAGGCTTTCCTTTTCAGTTTCATGTCTTTTCTCCATCTCCACTCATCATCAAAATTAACCGGAAATCACCTTAAATTTCACACCACCCAACCTGACTTCCGCGCCATTTTCCAACGGTACACTTTCACCTGATGAAAGCTGCCTGCCATTTACGAATGTACCATTGGTGGAATTGATGTCCCGGACATAGAGATTATTACCTTGTGCATAGAAAGCACAGTGCCGACGGGAAATACTGTCTTCGTTAACGGCATAGGCAGAATCATCAGGGCTGCGGCCCACCACCACATCACCTCGATATAACTGATCTCCGCTTATCACCAAGCGGTAACGTTGCCGGTTTGCTCCATACCCATCCAGAATCAGGTTTATCTTGGGAGCATCCAGCACAGTCGCCGCCGGTTGGGAAGAGCGCACTGCACCGGCAGAAGGAGACTTCGACTGGGGACGAGAGGCACGAAGTGAGCGAGAATAGCTTTCCACCGCATGACTAATCTGTTGCCGCGCAGCCGGGCTTCGCAACAGATGAACCAGAATAATGCCAATGATGACCAGTGCCGCACCACCAAAATAGAGAGAAAATTGTAGTATTTTGGAAAGTTTTCTATTTTCTTCTTCGTACAGATCCTGTTTGGAGTAACAGACACTTTCATCAAGAAAATATTTTATGCCCTTACTGTCCAAAACCCGGATCAACTCTGAAATATCTGAGGCCAGCCCATAGGCAGCGTTGGAAACCACACCCATCGCGTCCAATTGACGGCCCTTCGAGTCAAACAGGCGTGCAGTCTCCGTAGGAGATGCGCTGTGTACACCGACCACCCTCCCGCACTCGTCAAAAACGGGGCCACCACTGTTTCCCCCAGAGGTCGGAATAGTGTGCAGCAACTGCACAATGTTTTGTTCGGTACCAGACCACCGACCACCCTCGATAATCCGGGCAAGATTGTGCGCGGCATAGGTTGAATAGGCGGTAATGTCCTGAGATTTTACCGCCGTCTGATCGGCAATACCCGGATAGCCCTGGGTTGCCACTATACTGCCCTGTAGCGGTCGTTGATTGGCTAGAGTCACTGGCTCCAAATTTAATTGGTTCCAGTATTCTGGCTTGACTTTGAGGATAGCCAAGTCGAGGTCTTTCGATGTCCAGGGATTGTCTTCCACATTGGTTCCGACAAATTTATTCGCCACATCAAATCCCTGCATGGCATCAATACGCTGACCATCCCGTAAGACAAAAATAGCAGCTGCATTGTTCACCACATGCCAGTTGGTAACTATATGTCCCTCATCGTTGATCACAAAACCCGTACCATGTCCCATACCGACATTACCTTTGCGGTCCACGGTGAGAACATTAACCTTGACCACATGATTTTCGTAGGTCTTACCTGCAAAAGCCAAACGCCCTCCGGCCAAGAACAGAACGACACCAATAAGACAGGCAACACTGAATACGGTAGCTACTTTATTGCGCTCGTTGATTAGCATCACGACTTCGTGCGCTCCAAAACTGTCAATGTGCACTGCACCTGACCAAAATCGACTTTATCTCCGGTAATCAGTGCCGCGCCTTCCTCCGACACAGCCACACCGTTGACCCGGGTACCACCTGTTGATCCCAAGTCTTTGATATGCAAATAATTTTCTTTAATATAAAGTTGGGCGTGCTGTCGACTCACCGTGTCATCGGCAATCACTACTTGCGCTAGCTCAGGATTCCGCCCCACGACTAGGCCATTCTGACGCTGCATCAGATCTTTACCCAGCACCAGAAAAGCAATGGGCGCGTTAGAAGAGTCACGGCCTTCAAAACGGCAGTCACCAAAACTGGCGGATGCCGCCAACAGGGCTTTGCTAGCAACAGACAAGTCCTTGCGGCGCTTGATTAACAGTAATACCGCAATTAGCACCCCGATCACAATCGCAGCCACAGCGCCCCAGAACAATGTTTGGTTCTGCTTCTTGATATGGGCATTTTCCGAATCGATCAATTCTGCATTGCTGTTGATATCAGCAACAATGGTCGTGATCTCCTCTCGCTCTTTTTCCGCATCTTCGCGGGCTTGGCGTTCTTGTTGCGTATCCTCCTTGGCTTTATCCGCATCAGCCTTGGCTTTTTTTGCTGCGTCTTCCGCTTCCTTCGCCTGTTTTTTAGCCGCTTCGACTTCCTGCTGTTTGGCGGCTTCAGCAAGTTTCTGCTGCTCCACGACACTTAGGCAAGGGGAATCCGCTTTAAGTGGAGAAATAGATAGCGAGGCCAAAAAACTTTCAAGACGGGAGAGTGGCACAGCAGTAGCACCCACAGGGGTGTGAGCTCGCCAAAGCTCTTTGAGAGTTGCCCCTGGCTTGCTCCTGATCACCCCAGACAGTTGACCACAGCGATTCACCAGGGGGGCACCATAGCCACCGCGACCCATAGCTGTCACCAACTTCACATAACCAGTTTCCTCTTGGGATGTATCGAACAGCGCTTTGGTCCATTTCAGCTCTGGGACAATCACTGCAACAAACTTGGGCTTGTTCGAAAATCCAAAAAAGGTACTACGTGGCGTTTCTTCGGTTTTGTGCCAATACCCAGCCACCTCCAGCGTGCCTTTGTCCGAGGCTGTATCTTGGGAAAAAATCAGAGGAGAAGACGTCAGAGAAGCCGCTCGCAGGACTGCCATATCACTGGCGGCGTCCGCCTTGACCATCACGGCCTGCAGTTTCTGCCCTTGACTATCAAGGACAACATATTTGTCAGCATGCTCAAGAAGGTGTGCACTGGTGATAATCACGCCGCCATCAGCAACCACCACGCCAGAGCCCTGGTTATAGAGCTCATCTCCCTTGTAGGCGAGGACCTGAACTACCGCTGTTCGCCATTCCGCGCTGATGCAAAGCCGGGGACTGGTGCTGGAGGCTGAGCAGCGGTTGCTGGACAGTGAGGCGGCGCTGGTGGATGCCCAACGCAATTACCAGATAGTCACCGGTCTCCATCGGCGCCCGTCAGTGGCCTTCTCGGAAGAACGTAGCCAACGACAGGTCATCGACTCCGGGCACCCTCTGCTGGGCTTCTTGCAGGATCAAGCGAAAAGCCGACAACTGCAGGCACAACTGGCGCGACACGATAGCGCCGGCAACCCCACCCTGTTCATGGGCATGCGCCGGGAACGCGGTAGCAGTGGCGAGGAGGATATCGACAGTCTCGGCATCGCCATCACCGTACCCTTTGGCGGCGGCAACTATATTTCCGCAAAAAGCAGTGCCGCGCGCCTCGCCGCCACGGAAGCGGAAGTCCGTGTCATGCAGACCCACCGAGAGTTGCAACAACAACTGCACGAGGTGGAGCACCAGCTGGAATCCACCCGCCGCTCCCTTGAACTGGGCAAGGAGCGGCAGGCGCTGCATCGGCAGCACTGGCAGATGGCAAAGAAAGCCTTCTCCCTGGGTGAAACCGACATTTTGCCCGCCATTCAAGCCCTGCGGCGGTACCGGGAGAGTCGCCTGCAATACCAACTGACGGAGCTGGATCAACAGCGACTGGCCTCCGAATTCAATCAAACCGTTGGAGTACTGCCATGAAAGCCCCCAAGGAACCGTCGGAACTGACCACTAATCGGTTCTCTTTCGCCCTGCCACTGGCCCTGTCTCTGGCACTGATGACCGGCGGCAAAGTGAACGCAGAAGAAGCAGAGGCCATCCCCCTGAGCCGGGATGAAGCGGTCCGCATGAAGCTGGTTTTCCAACCCGCCCGCAGCGCCGACTTGCGCGACGGCAACAGCATACCCGCGACGGTCATCAACTCCCCCGAACACAGCGCCCAGGCCATTGCTCTCTACAGCGGCACCCTGACTCGCTGGCACCGGGTTCCGGGAGATGCTGTCAGCGCCGGACAACCCATCGTCACCCTGAGTAGTCCGGGCCTGATGGCCGTGGAGGAATCCTGGCTGAAAGCCCACCACGACCTGGAACAGGCCCGCTATGAATTCGACCGTGATAACGAACTGTTCAAGGAAGGCATCATCGCCAGACAGCGGCTACAACAAACCCGACGCCGTCTACAGCAGGTGGAATTCACCCTGGCATCCCACCGGCAACAACTCACCAGGGCCGGGTTTACTGACACAGACCTGGCCCAGCTGCCCAGCGGCAAACGGCAACCCGGTGAATACCCGATCAAGTCTCCGGCTGCAGGAAAACTCAGTGAACGCCTGTTCAATGCCGGACAGGCGGTGCCCGCCAACACCCCGGTCGCCACCCTGCAGGCGGACTCCGAGCTATGGCTCGAAGCCGCTGTACCCGCAGTGCTGGCAGCAAGCCTGGAAGTGGGTGACCGTCTGCAACTGACGGACACAGACAGAACGGCGATCCTCAAATACAAGAATGCCGCCGTAAACCCCACCACCCAGATGGTAGATATCATGGCGGCCCTGGAGCAATCACAGACCGCTCTGCCGGGCCAGACCCTGATGCTTACCCTGCCGCCCCTGGCCCGGGGTGTGTTGGTCCCCGCAGCAGCGGTAACCCATTCAGGCAATGCCACCACTATTTATGTGCGCAGTGAAAATGGCATTGAAGCCCGAGCTGTCGCTCTGTTACCCATGGGCAATAACTACCTGGCCACTGGAGGCATTTCCCCCGGCGAAGAACTGGTGGTAGAGGGCGCCGCCCTGCTGAAAGGTATCCAACTGGGACTCGGGGGCACCGAATAATGTTGAGTCGCCTGATTCAGTTTTCCCTCAGCCAGCGACTGCTGATCAGTCTGCTGTCCCTGTTGCTGATCGGTTTCGGTAGCAGAGCCATGCTGAACCTGCCCATCGATGCTTTTCCGGATATCTCTCCCACCCAGGTAAAACTGATTATCAAATCGCCGGGCATGACCCCGGAAGAAGTGGAATCACTGATAACCCAGCCCATCGAAGTGGAACTGCTCGGCATCCCCGACCAGACAGTGCTGCGCTCCATTTCCAAATACGCCCTCAGCGCCATCACCCTGGACTTCGCCGAGGGAACCGACATCTACTGGGCCCGCCAGCAGGTTACCGAGCGGTTGAACAATATCTGGAGCGATCTGCCCGGCAATATCAGCGGGGGACTGGCCCCCATGAGCACACCGCTCAGTGACATGTTCATGTTCACCGTGGACAACGACAATCTCTCCCTGCAACAGCGTCGCTACCTGCTGGACTGGACCATCCGTCCCGCTCTGCGCACGGTGCCCGGCGTGGCGGACGTGAACGCGCTGGGTGGTTTTGTCAAAACCTATGAGGTGGCGCCGCGCCGGGCAGCGATGGCTCAAATGCAGGTAACCAGCGCCGATATCGTCGTCGCCCTGCGGGCCAACAACCGCAACGACGGGGCTGGCCGACTGGATCAGGGAGAGGAAGCCATCCTGGTGCGGGTAGCGGGCGCCCTCACGTCCCTGGACGATCTGGCCGCCATTCGCCTCGACAACGCCCTCGGCCAGTCCATTCCCCTCAGCCAGATTGCCGACATTTCCCTCGGCAGCCTGGAGCGCTACGGCTCGGTCACCGCCAATGGCGAGGAAGAAGTGGTACAGGGACTCGTGATCGGCCTGAGCGGGGCCAACGCCAGAAACGTAGTGGCCGGCGTACAGGACAAACTGGCAGAACTGCAAGCCAGCCTGCCGGAAGGCACTGCCATCAATGTATTCTACGACCGCAGCGTGTTGATTGAGCGAGCGGTGGGCACAGTGAGCCTGGCACTGTTGGAAGCGGTGGTGCTGGTAGTGATTCTGTTGGTGCTCTTCCTCGGCAACTGGCGCGCCGCGGTAACTGTCTCAATGATCCTGCCCCTGTCAGCGCTGTTCACCTTTTTCATGATGGACCGCATGGGCATGTCCGCCAACCTGATGAGCCTCGGCGGCCTGGTGATTGCCATCGGCATGCTGGTGGACTCCGCCATCGTTATTGTCGAGAACATTGTCTCGGCACTATCCCGACAAGAGGGCCAACAGCAGGCGCGACAGAAAAACGGCGGCACGCCCCTGCCCCGCCTGCACATCATTTTCCGGGCAGTAAAGGACGTGGCGGTGCCGGTCACCTCCGGTGTCGCCATCATCGTCATCGTGTTTCTGCCACTGCTGACCCTGCAGGGGCTGGAGGGCAAACTGTTCGGCCCGGTGACCCTGACCATCGTGTTCGCTCTGGTGGGATCCCTGGCGCTGTCTCTCACCGCCATCCCGGTGCTGGCATCCTTCATGATCAACAAGGGCGGTGAACGCGAACCCTGGCTCAGCCGTCAGTTACTGCGAGCCTATGAACCACTGCTGGACAAGGCGCTTGCCAAACCGCGCTGGCTGGTGGGCGGTTCCGCGGCACTGCTGGTGGTATCGGTGCTGGTGTTCCCGCTGGTGGGCAAAACCTTCATGCCCACCATGGATGAGGGCGACATCATCGTGCAGTTGGAATCGATTCCCTCCATCAATCTGGAAAACAATACCCGCATCGTCAAACAGGTGGAAAAGGAACTGCTGAGTAATGTGCCGGAAATTCAGCGCATCGTCTCCCGCAGCGGCTCTGATGAAATTGGCATGGACCCCATGGGCCTCAACGAAACCGACGTGTTCCTGCAACTGAAACCGATGGCGGAATGGCAGGCCGACAGCAAGGCGGAAATCGAGCAGAAACTGCGCGCGGTACTGGAGCGCTTTCCCGGCATCAACTACGGCTTCACCCAGCCCATCAACATGCGCGTCTCGGAGATGCTCACCGGCTCCCGGGGCGACATCGCCATCAAGGTGTTCGGCCCGGATCTGGCCACTTTAAACCAATTGACCCAAGCTATTTCCGCGCGGGTGGAGACCATCGACGGCGCCGTGGATACCACTGCCACGATTAACGAGGGAGCCCAGTACCTGCAGGTGAGCGTGAACCGCCAGCGGGCCGGCATGCTGGGCATTGACGTGGAAGCCCTGCAGAATCGCCTGCGGGCGGAAATAGAGGGACTGCCCCTGGGCAACATTATTGAACACACCGCCCGGGTGCCATTGATGCTGCGCTATCACAAACCCCAAGGGGACGGCGTGATGCAACTTCAACGGAGCCGCATCAACCTGGTTGACGGCGGCACCATTCCCCTTGCAGAGCTGGCAGATATCCGCCGTATCGAAGGACCGGTTGGGGTTTCCCGCGAGTCCGGTCAGCGCTTTGCAGTGGTGCGCACCAATGTGGAGGGACGCGATCTGGTGGGCTTCGTCGATGAGGCCAAGGCCGCCATCGCCGCAGATATCGACCTGCCCCAGAGCTACTCCCTGGCCTGGGGCGGCCAGTTCGAGAACCAGCAGCGAGCCGCTGCCCGGCTGACGCTGGTGGTGCCGGTGGCGCTGGGTCTGATCACCCTGCTGCTGTTCATTACCTTCGGCTCCCTGAAACAAACCGCCATCATCCTCTCCAACATCCCCTTCGCCCTCACCGGCGGCCTGCTGGCCCTGTGGCTCACCGGCGAATTCCTGTCGGTTCCCGCCTCGGTGGGTTTTATTGCCCTGCTCGGTATCGCGGTGATGAACGGCGTGGTGATGATGTCTCACTTTAATTACCTGCAAGCGAAGGGGCTGCCCATGGCCGAGGTAGTGAAACAGGGCGCACTGCGACGCCTGCGCCCGGTCATGATGACTGCCAGCACCTGTGCTTTTGGTCTGTTGCCTCTATTGGCAGCCAGCGGCCCCGGTTCTGAATTACAAAAGCCCCTGGCCATCGTGGTGATTGGAGGGCTGATCAGCTCCACCCTGTTGACCCTGTTCCTGCTACCGGTGATCTATCGCTATTTTTTTCACAGCACTGACCACAATCTGTCAGGAGACCTTGTATGAACGTCCTGCTGGTACTCAATATCACCCCCGAACTGGAAGAGGAGCTGGTGGACTACCTGTTGTCCTGTGAAAAGGTCGGCGGCTTTACTTCCTACCCAGTGCACGGCCACGGTGAACAGGGCCGCCTCTCCATTGCCGAACAGGTCAGTGGACGTCGGAAGCGGGTGCAGTTTGAAATCCTGTTGCCTGAACAACAGGTGGATAATCTAATCGCCGGTCTCGCCGAAGAAGTCGGCAAAGGCATTCATTACTGGCAGCTTTCTGTAGCCTGCAGCGGTCACCTGTGATGGCGAATTTCCAATCCACCATCACTTCCGGTTCAATACCCCCCGCCATTGAAGGCTACGGACCAGCAAGTGCGACAATTTGTCACATCCCCAAAGGGTTGCTTCCACAGTAAGATGCCGGCCATTCGACTTGACCCAGGAGAAAGGCCCCGTGAAGCGCGACATTCCCGTTATAGCCACGCTATTGCTGAGCACCCTAACCGCCCCGACGCTGGCGGATCACGCCACCCCCGAAGAAATCGAAGTGACCGGCGTACAGCCCACGACCCGACTGACACTGGACACAGAACCTGGAGAGTTGCCACTGGTGGACACTTCAGCACTGCTAAAACGGGTACCCGGCGCCAACGTCAACAGCAACGGTCCGGTAACCGGAATCGCGCAATACCGTGGACTCTACGGCGATCGTGTCAGCATCCACATCGACCACGCACCGACTCTCACCGGCGGCCCCAACGCTATGGATGCACCGCTCACCTACACGCCGCCACTGCTGTTGAAGTCCCTTGTGGTGGATCGCGGCATCGCCCCGGTTAGCGCCGCCCAAGAGAGCATCGGCGGGCACATCACCGCGACTTTGGACCGCGGCGAATTCGGCGAGAGTGACGACTTTATTTTCTCCGGCTCCATTGCCAGTCGCTTCAACGGCAACAGCGATGGTTCCAACACCGCCCTGAAATCCACACTGTCCAACAATCACCACAAACTGTCAGCACTTTTCAGCCACGACGAAGGCGACGATACTCGCGTCGGTGACGACGACAAGATCGGTGGCAGCCAGTACCGACGGGGCCGATACGACCTCAGCTATGGCTGGCGCAACGACAACAGCAGCCTCGAAATCTACATCGGCGAGCTGGACACCCGGGACACAGGCACACCCGCCCTGCCCATGGATATCAATTACATCGACGGGGACACCGCGGGCGCCAATGTCAGCACCACCCTCGGTGAGATAGTGATCAGCGGTCACCTCTCCTACAACCATGTCGACCACCTGATGGATAACTTCTCCCAGCGAGAAGCACCGGCATCGCCGATGAGTTATCGTGCCAACAATGCCACCGCCCACAACACTGCATGGTCCCTGCAGGCCCGCTGGCCGATGGCCAGCGGCTTTCTAACCGTGGGCTCGGACGGCAACGAAACGGTGCACACTGCCACCATTTCCAACCCCAACAACGCGATGTTTGAATTGGCCAACTTCAACGATGCGGAACGGGATACCTACGGTATTTTCACCGAGTGGGAAGGCAGTATCGGCGAGTGGCATGTAAAGACCGGTGCGCGAGTCAACCGTGTAAAAATGGACAGCGACCCCGTCGGCGCCAGCGGTATGATGGGGATGATGGCAATGAATGCCAATATGCTAGCGACGACCTTCAACAACGGCGATCTGAACGAAGATTTTACCTACCTTGACCTGGTTCTTAACCTGAGCCGCCCCCTCACCAATAACACCACACTGAACCTGGGTCTGGGGCGTAAAAACCGCGCGCCCTCCTACCAGGAACGCTACCTCTGGTTGCCCCTGGCGGCTACCGGCGGCCTGGCGGACGGTCGCAACTATATCGGCAATCTCGACCTGGACGAGGAAACCGCCCACGAGGTCACCGTCGGTATCGATTGGCAAACTGCGAAGGCCTGGGCAACACCACAACTGTTCTACCGCCGCATCGATGACTATATCCAGGGCGTGCCGTCCGACAACGCTACCGCCAATATGCTCAGCACCATGATGAGTGGTGAGGCGGCACTGATGTTCGACAACGTGGATGCCAAGATGTACGGCGCGGACATGGGCTACGGTTACATGATCTCCACCACCCTGCGCCTGGAGGGCAACCTCAGCTACGTGCGCGGCAAGCGCCGGGACGAGGACGACGACCTATACCGGGTGGCACCCCTCAACAACCGCCTGTCTCTGATTTATGAACAGCGCGCCGTCATGCTGGCCCTAGAATCGGTGCTCTACGCCAGTCAGAACAAGGTGTCCGACTTTAACCAGGAAGAAAAAACTTCCGGCTACGGGATACTTAACCTGTCCGGCAGTTACCGGCTTACACCGCAACTGATCCTGTCCGGCGGCGTGGAAAACCTGTTCGATAACCGCTATGAGGATCACCTGGCCGGTTACAACCGCAATGGCGACAGCGATATAGCCCTGGGAGAGCGGTTGCCAGGGGCAGGCCGGAATATTTATCTGTCAGCAACCCTGCACTGGTAACCTGACCATTCTGGTAATATCCGGTCATGGCTCCCACCCTTGATTCATTCATACACTCGGCAGCGCGGCAAAACCTGCGCCAGCTGAGTGTCATCCGCAACATCGCTCTTGGGGGCCAGATTCTGGCCCTCATTTTTTTTAGTCAGATACGGGATATCGGTTTACCTATACTGGTACTGGGAGCCATTCTCGCCCTCTACGCCATTGTCATTACCACCACATGGTGGCGCACCTTCCGTTACCCGGTCATTACCGAACTGGAATTTTTCTGCCATTTGCTGGTGGATATCCTGTTTTTTACTGCTCTGCTGTTTTTCAGCGGCGGCGCCTCAAACCCGTTTATTTCCTACTATCTGGTGCCTATCAGCATTGCGGCAACCACATTGCCCCTGCGCTATACCTGGGCCATCACGATACTTTCACTGGCGGCCTACAGCTGGCTGCTGAACTTTTACCTACCCATTCCTGCCCTGGCACCGGGCCATCATCACGACGGCGTCAGCAATCTGCATATTCTTGGCATGTGGCTTAACTTCGCGGTCAGCGCTGGGCTGATTACCTATTTTGTGACCCGCATGGCCCGCACCCTGAAACAGCAGGAGGAACAGCTGACCATACAACGGGAAAATCAGCTGCGGGATGAACAGCTGCTGGCCATCGGTTCACTGGCTGCGGGTACTGCCCATGAACTGGGGACTCCACTCAACACCATGAAAATTCTGGTGGACGAAATGGTGGCAGACCAGTCCGGTTCAAACGACGATCTGAACATCTTGCAGCAACAGATTGAACAATGTCGACTTACCCTGAAGCAGCTGGTGGCCACTGCGGAAGGCAGTGCCGACGGCGGCGAAGACATTGCCCTGCGCCATTACTTTGATAGGTTATTCGAACGCTGGCAGCTGATGCGTCCCGGCGTACAGGCCAACATCCGTTATCCGGATAACCTGCCGGATATTCACACTCGCCTGCACCCGACCATCGCCCAGTCACTGACCAGCCTGCTCAACAATGCGGCCGATGCCAGCCCTGATCGGGTTGATATACAGGTACGCTGGGATCGGCAACACATTGAACTCTGTATCAAGGATTATGGTGACGGTGTTTCGCCACAATTGCGGGGCAGACTCGGTACCGCCTTTACCTCCAGCAAACCAGAGGGAATGGGGCTTGGGCTGTTTCTGACCCAGGCCACACTGCAACGCTACGGCGGCACTGTTGACATCAAACCCGGTCGGGAATCCGGCAGCGAGACCAAAGTGATTCTGCCAATACAGGATGTCCATGCCCGATAACCGCTATCTGCTTATCGTGGATGATGATGCCACGTTCACCCGTATTCTTGGGCGCGCCATGACCCGCCGCGGCTATCAGGTACTCACCGCCAGCACCGTCACCGAGGCCCTGAACCTGTGTCGGCAACACAATCCCCGCCGGGCTGTGGTGGACCTTAAACTGGAATCCGAGTCAGGACTTCATCTGCTACCACAGCTGATCCGGATCAATCCCAAACTCGAGGTGCTGATCCTCACCGGTTATTCCAGTATCTCCACGGCGGTGGAGGCCATCAAACTGGGCGCCCTGAACTATCTTTGCAAACCCGCCTCAGTGGAGGATATCCTCGCGACGTTCGATACCGATGCCACCCCCGAGACAACCGGGATCAGCGAAGGTCCGCCCTCGGTGGAGCGTCTTGAGTGGGAACATATTCAGCGGGTTCTGGCAGAAAATGACGGCAATATCTCCGCCACAGCTCGTCGCTTGGGCATGCACCGTCGAACCCTGCAGCGCAAACTGCAAAAACGGCCGGTAAAACAATAGCCTTACCCGGCCGCCTGTTTCTGACTATCTGGGTACCACCCATCCCTGAGCCAATAAAGCCTGTATAAGGGTGCTTTAACTGCTGTGGCATACGCAATATGGTCAACCGTGTATCCGGACACTAAACTGAGAATACACCCGGCTCGTCCAACATAAAGCCACTTTTTTTCACACCCGATTTGACGCATCAGAGAGTAATCAGTGAATAACAAACAGCCATTGCCTTTACCCGCCGACAGTCTCTACCGGCATTGTGATCCAGCCACCCTGCCCTTCGGTGATACCACTGAACTCGAGCACCTCGACAATTACTATGGCCAAGATCGCGCCCTTGACGCCCTGCGCTTCGGGCTGGGAATCCGACACGAGGGTTACAACATCTACGTGCTGGGCTCTTCCGGCATGGGCAAACACGAAATGTTGCAGGATTTTTTGCACCAACAGACATTTGACCGGCCGAAACCGAGCGATTGGTGCTACGTCAATAACTTCAGCGCACCCCATCAACCCAAAGTGTTAAGGCTGCCCTGTGGCCTGGCACAACAGTTGCGCAAGGATATGGAGCAGTGCATTGAAGATTTGCTGGTCACCATTCCCGGCGTGTTTCAAAGTGCAGAATACAAGGCAAGACTTAACGACATTAGCGATGCCTTCAACGATCAGGAACGACAGGCATTTTCAGAATTAAAAGAAAAAGCGAAAGCACGAAATATCTCAATGCTCGAAACACCTTCTGGCTACACACTCGCGCCACTGGTCAATGACAAAATCATTACCTCGGAAGAATTTGAAGCCCTGAGCGACGACGAAAAAACTGCCATTGAGCAGAAAATTAACGAGCTTAAGGAAGAACTGAAAGGGCTTGTGCAAAAAATGCCTATGTGGGTGAAAGCAAGCCGGGAACAATTCAAAAAACTGAACCAGTCCATCGTCCAGCATGCAGTGGGCCAGATATTCAGAGAACTGCAAAACCGTTACGCCGATTACCCTGATGTGGTCGAGTTTCTCGCTCTGGTGAAACAGGATGTGATTGAAAATGTGGATGCATTCCGTGAAGAGGAAGAACGTTCCAGTGTCCCCGAAAACCTGAAAAACCGGATACACGAATTCCCGATGTACAGGGTCAATGTATTGGTGGATAACGGTGGGGCCTGCACGGCGCCCATCGTCTATGAAAACAACCCGTCCCTGAGCAACCTGCTGGGCCGGGTCGAACACGAAGCGCAATACGGTACTCTGACCACCGACTTCACCCTGATAAAAGGCGGTGCACTACACCGCGCCAACGGGGGCTATCTGCTACTGGATGCCATTAAGGTCCTCACCAACCCCTTTGCCTGGGATGCGCTCAAACGCGCACTACAGTCCAGGGAAGCGCGGATCGAGTCGATCGACCAGTTGCTCAGCCTGGTGAGCACCAAATCACTCGAGCCAGAACCGGTACCGCTGGACATCAAGGTTATCCTGCTGGGTGATAGAACCGTCTACTACCTGTTGCAGGCCTACGACCCGGATTTCAACCTGCTCTTCAAAGTCCCCGCCGACCTGTCCGAGGAGCTACCTCGCACCGATGCCAATACGCTGGGTTACGCCCGATTGATCGCCTCACTGCAACACCGCAAGGGAATTCGGCCACTCGACCAGAGCGCCGTGGCACGGGTGGTTGAGCAGGGCTCCCGTCTGCTTGAGGACGCCCAGAAACTGCCCCTGCACCTCAACCTCCTCACGGACCTGCTCTGTGAAAGTGACTATTTTGCCGGGCAGGCCAATGCAGAACAGATTGGCATCGTGCACGTTCAGGCTGCAATAGAGGCAGCCTCCAGACGAATGGACCAATTCAGAGAGCGGGTCCACGAGAGCATCCTCAGGGAAATACAGTTAGTGGACACCCGCGGCGAACACGTGGCCCAGATCAACGGGCTCTCCGTCTACCAGCTCGGTGAGTACACATTTGGCCGCCCTACCCGCATTACTGCCCAGGCGCGGCTCGGACACGGCAAAGTTCTGGATATCGAGCGCGAGGTAAAACTGGGCGGTAATATTCACTCGAAAGCCGTGTTAATTCTCTCTGCCTTTATCGCCAATCGCTATGCCAGAGACCGACCGCTACCAGTCTCCGCCAGTCTGGTCTTTGAACAATCTTATGGCGGGATCGAAGGCGACAGCGCCTCTGTGGCGGAAATTGCTGTATTGCTCTCGGCAATAGCCGACATCCCGATCAGGCAATCTCTCGCGGTGACCGGGTCGACTAATCAACATGGGCAGGTTCAGGCCATTGGCGGGATCAACCAGAAAATCGAGGGCTTTTACGATATTTGCAATGCCCGCGGGCTGACCGATGACCAGGGGGTGGTGATGCCCGCTGCCAATACCCAGCACCTGATGCTGGAGGAACGTGTGATCGATGCCGTTAAACGGGGCGCTTTTCATATCTATGCCATTTCCACGATTGATGAGGCCCTGACGTTACTCACGGGACTGCCTGCGGGTGAACCCGATGATAAGGATGAGTACCCGGCTGATTCCGTGAACGGCAAGGTGATGGCAAAGATTGAAGCGTGGATCAAAGTCGCCCGAAAATTTGCTGTCGATAATACGCAGGGTGGCGACCGTGCAGACTGAACGCAGAATTTTAATCGCGCTGGATGCACTGAGTATCACCGAAGCCAGCCTGTTGTCACTGGTAACGATGGCGAGATGGCTGAACGCATCGCTCGCCGGCCTGTATATCGAGGACAGCCGCTTGCTGGCTGCGGCGGGGTTGCCCTTTGCCCGAGAAATTTCCAGCCTCTCGGGCGAAGAGCGGTTGTTCGGTCGAGATGCCATGATCAGATCCAGCCGCATGGCGTCATCCAGAGCACAGCAGCTACTGGAACAGTTATCTTCACAGCAGAAAGTGACCTGTACCTTCCATACTGAGAGCGGGATGCTGGCGCCCTGTGCATTATCCCACGAGGGGTACGATATTTTTTTTCCGGGACGAATCCGCACTTCGGCCAGACCTCGCCCACCAGGACTATCCTCACGACCCAGCAAACCACTGGTGTTGGTTTACGATGCCTCCCCACAATTTCATCGGGCGCTGGAGGTAGTGAGACGGCTAGCAGCCAACGGAATGGTATCGGATGTCACCCTGTTGAGCGAGACAGCACTGCCCCATGAGATTGCTGACCAACTGCCGGTTGATGGCATTAGAGTGCACTTTCAGCGGGTCGAATCCATTCATCCAGGAGATTTAACGTGCCTGAGGCTACCGGCAGGTTCACTGATCATGATGTCAAAAATGAACTTCGAAAAGCTGTCGGCCACGGAGTTGGCCGACCTGCCCGATTTACTGCCTTACCCCTTGATGCTGATTGCTTGACGGGTCCAACCCATCAAAAAGAAAGTTCTACCAGCTAATTCAGCACCCGATAACCGCGGCCCCTCAGGCAGTTCTTGACCACGCGTTTGCGTTCAGCGCTACCGGATGACACGCCCTTGATAGCACCGGTGACGGCCCCGACACCAGCCCCTTTCTTGGCTGTGCCGGAATCACCGACGATGGCCCCGACAACACCGCCGACCACCGCACCACCCGCTGCGGAGGTTGCCGTTCGCTCCGCCACAGGCACCTCAGAAGCGTAGCGCTGGCAATCGGCAAGGTCCGCGCGGTAATAGGACATGTCTACGCCCTGAGTATCGATAATAATACCGTCCGTTGCACCGTAACCGGATTGGCGCTGACTGCTACAACCCGCTGCCATGACGGACAACAGTAAAATGAGTGGTAGTCGCAACATCAATGTCCTGCTCTCCAAAGTCATTTCTCCCGTCAGCTCCTATGGCAGAGGTTCGAACCTTACCCGTACAAAACGTTTTTGCGCAGAATCGGTTGACAGAAACCCGTTCCCCATTAACTCAACGGGATTATTTCGCCGTACTCATCAGTCCCCTGACCGCAGCGGGAATATCACCCGGCAACAGTACCAGCTTGGCATTCTCTGAGACGGCCAGTTCACGCATCGCTTCAACGTATTTTTCACCCAGCAAATATACCGCTGGCAACTCCTTGTCCTGAATACCTGCGGTCACTTTTTCGATCGCTTCCTGGGTGGCCGTTGCCAGTACCACCTTGGCCTCGGCATCCCGTCGAGACGCTTCCAGCCGGCCCTCGGCTTCGAGAATGGCCGCGGTTTTCTCGCCGTCGGCGCGGGTCACTGTGGCACGGCGCTGGCGCTCGGCAGCGGCCTGCTCTTCCATGGCCTGCTGCATGGTTCCGGAGGGATTGATATCCTGAATTTCCACCGTTTTCATCACAATACCCCAGTCAGAAATATCGTCAGATATAGAGGTTTTTAACTTGGCTTTGATCTGGTCTCTGGAAGAAAGGGCATCATCCAGATCCATCTCGCCGACAATGGAACGCAGTGATGTCTGAACCAGGTTGCGAATCGCCAGTTCATAGTCCTCGACCCCGTAGACGGCCTTTTCCGGCGCCACGATATTGATATAGGCCACGGCATTGGCAACGATAACCACGTTATCCCTGGTAATAACCTCCTGTGAGGGAATATCCAGTACGATATCTTTGGTGGAAACCCGGTAGGCCACGGTATCGATATAGGGAATAATGATATTCAGCCCCGGCGGCAGTATTTTGTGAAACTTGCCCAGCCGTTGCACCACATGTTTGCTCCCCTGGGGCACAATCCGGACACCCAACCCAACGGTAATAACCAGCAGTACCAAAACTGCCAAAACAACGACTGTGCCGCCCATACCACCCACTCCGGAAAAAAGTTAACGTTCCAAAAACCGGTCGATTCCGGTCAGTTACTCAATCGAGCTTCACCACCACCAGGGTATTACCGGAAAACTCCTTGACGAATACCCGGTCACCCAGTGATAACGTCTGGTCACAGATGAACTCCCATTCATCAGCACCGAGCAGTGGCGTGGTAAAACGCACTACCCCCCGGCCGTGTTCAACCGGCAGTTTTATGACACGGCCCGATTCGCCAATGGCGGCCTCCCTGGAAAGTCCAGCCAGGGTTTTATCCACCATTCGCGGTTTCAGGTATTTAAACCAGAACAGCGCGAACCCGCCGGAAGCAAGCATCCAGACCAACAGCTGACCCACGATCGGCAACTGCGGCACCAGCCATAACAATACGCCCACCACAACCGCACCGAGACCAAACCAGAGGATGGTAAAACTGGGCACGACGATCTCCAGTATCACCAGCAGAATACCCAACACCAGCCAGTGCCAGTAGACAATCTCCATTAACGATCTCCTCGATGATCATTCTGCTTGGACCCGGGGGATGCCAGTAAACGAAAAATCGCCAGCACCAGAGGCATCATCAACAAAAAACCCACAACTGTCATGACCCAGGCGGCAACACTGCCACCGTCAATCAGCTGCAGGATGCCCATTGCCGCCAGCACGGCACCCACCAGATCCAGCAGAATCAGGCGATAGGGAACTTTCAATGGTTTACTGTTGCTCATGATCATACTTCCCGATTTTATAGCAGATTCATCAGGCGCAATTCTGCCGGGTAGGGGTTCAGGTACCAGGACCGATTGATATACTCGTCCGGAGCTTTACGAAAGTGGTGCTGCAGGAGTGTGACAGGCACGATCAATGGCAACTCCCCTCGTTCGAAGCGTTCAAATATTTCAATCAGTTCCTGTTTGTCTGCGGCATCGAGCTGCCTTTTCAGATACCCCTGAATATGCTGCAGGACATTCAAATGATTTTTACGCGTGGCAATTTTTTTCAGATTGGTCATGGCCAGTGACAGGTAATCCGAGGCAACCATACCCAGATTATCAGGACGGGCAAGCGCTGCAATACGACCCAGTTCCCGACACTGATTCTGGTCATGACTCATGAAGATCAGTTTGTGTCGGGCATGAAAATCCGTGAGTTTCTGTACACTGAGCGCCGGGAAGTAGTCAGATCGCCAGCGATGATAGATAAACACCCGCTGAATAAAATTCTCCCGCAACCCGGGATCCCCCAGCCGGCCCTCTTCCTCTACCGGCAGACAGGGAAATTGATCCATCACCGTGCGGGCAAACACGCCCCGCCCCTCTGGCCTGGCCCCGGCCGCGCCATACACCTTGACTCTCGCCATGCCGCAACTGGGTGAATCCCGCTTTAAAATCAGTCCGGATAGTTGACTGATTTCGGCAAACTGTTCCCGACTGTAGCTCACCAGCTGCTCGGTGACATCGAACGCCTGATCCTCTGTGCGCACCGCCCTGGTATCATCATCTGTGGCAATCAGTCTGAGAGTGGGCCTGGGAACGCCGAGACCAATACCGACTTCCGGACAGAATCGATAAAAACTGAAGTGGCCCGCCAGAGTCCCATTGATATAGGCATCCCGCTTATGACCACCGTTATAGCGCACCTCATCGCCCATCAGGCAGGCACTGATCCCCACCGGAATTTTGTCCACAGTTCACCTCGTAAAAAATGCTCCGTGACTATACCGGTTCCCGGTCATTCAGTGCACGTTTTACCGCTACAGTTGATGCGCCAGTCAATCTAGTTAACCAGACGCAACAGGGCATCCTCAGATGCAGACCGGACCAACGACCTGAATTGCCCGGGATCAACAGGTTTGCTGAAATAGTAACCTTGGAAGTACTCACAGCCCAGATCGGCGAGAATACGGTATTGTTCTTCTGTCTCAACGCCCTCGGCGATCACGTCGAGGGACATAATTTGGCAGAGCTTGATGACCGCTTTGACAATGGAATAGGTATTCTCCGAAGAAGCCAGATCGTTAATAAAACTCCGGTCCAGTTTGACAAAGTGCACCGGTAACTTCTGTAACATCGCCAGCGAGGAATAGCCGGTGCCAAAATCATCCAGTGCAATCCGCAGACCAAGGTCCAGTAAATCCTGGAGCTGGCCCTCGACCTCATCAAGATTATGAATCAGGCTTTCCTCGGTAATCTCCAGCACCAGTTGATGGGGGTCAATGGCATATCGACTGATCAGCTTCCGTATATCGGCTGCGAAATGCTCATTTTCCAACTGCTTCGGACTGATGTTCACGAATAGTACCCCGTCTTTTGACCAAAGCTCTTCATCAATCCATTGGCGAAGATTGGCGCATGCACTTTCGAAAATCCACAGGCCTACTTCGTTCATCATCGGCAACGTTGCCATGAACTCGATAAATTCGCTGGCTGCCACAATACGCTCTGAGGGGCGGTTCCAGCGAAGCAGTGATTCAGCAAATACAATATCGCCACCGGTGTTGACGATAGGCTGAAAGTGCAAATCAAATTCCTTGTTTTCGACACCCTGACGCAGCTCGCGAATCAGGCTAACCCGGTATTCCGCCTCGACCGCGAGAGATTCATCATAGAAACTGAACCCTTTTCGCCCAAAGTTTTTCACCCGATACATTGCCAGATCGGCCTGCTTTAAAAGGTCATTTGGTGAATAGCGATCACCCTGAAACAGCACGATACCGCCACTGACGTCAATCTCGTATTCCAGCCCCCGCTGCTTGCAGACTGTTTTACCCAGCTCCATGATTTTATCTGCAATAGAAAGCACTCTGGCCCGTGCTTTGGTCGCCTTTGTGCCAAGATCCTGTATCAGCACTACAAACTCATCACCACCAAAGCGGGCGACCACGTCTTCCTTACGAACGGCCTGCCGCAATAACTCGGCAAAAAACTGCAACACCATGTCACCCACATGATGCCCCTGGGTGTCATTGATATCTTTAAAATTATCGAGATCGAGGAAAATAACAGCGCCGAATTGATTGTTTCGCTTAGACCGTGAGATTGCAGCATCCAGTTCACTCATCATGCAGCTGCGGTTCGGCAGCGCGGTCAGGTTATCGTAGTTCGCCTGCCGTTTGATGGTCTCCCGATCCTCAATCTGGGAGGTCACGTCCTTGATGAAGGAGGCAACACCGATAAGCTTGCCGTCTTTTGTCAGCGGCGTGTTATGCCACTCGCATATTTTTATCTGTCCGTTTCTGTCGACAACTTCCCGCACAGCGTAATAACCCTGCTCTTCCTTTTGTATCAGGGCCTGCCACATATCGCGAAACGATTCCCGCGATCCCGGTGGTACCAGAAAATCTCCCTGACGACCCGACACCTCTGCTACAGGATAACCGAACAGCTCTTCAGCACTGATATTCCAGCCAGTTATCCGCTGCTGACGATCCCACTGAATGGCCGGTAGCGGGGCATTTTGCCAGTGCTGCTCAAGCAGGTAGCTGGTCGCTTCCTGCTGTTTAAGCAGCGCCTCAGCCTCGCTTCGAAGCGCGATGTTTTTTTCCAGGGTCCGCTGTTGTTGGCGCAAACCGAAGTACAATACGGCAACGGTACCTGCTACAAAACACATAAAGTACAGATTGGCCCCACTGCCCGCGATTGAGACCTCGATCAGCAAGGGCAGCAATATAACCACCGCCCCGAGCAGGGCAGCTTTGAGGTTATAGCTGAGCAGTCCTGCGCTGATCACGGCAATAGCCGCTAACGCGGACACATAAAGCCATTGATTTGGTTCCCTGAGATAAAACTGAACAAAACTGTCGAAGGCCCATATCAGTCCCGTCATGAAAGCCAGGACAATAGCCAGATTATTAATGTCTTCAACCAGTTTCTGGTTAATCCCAACTACCGCATACGTCACAGACAATCTTCGGATGAGCAGCCAACCGGGCACAATGACTCCCAGACTGTAAAGGATCCACAATCCGGCCGGCCAATAGGTTGAAATCCCGCCCCAGGTAAAAATCTGTATCAGACAAAATCCAGAGGTGACTATCAGAAAGAATGGGAGTCTTTCCAACAGCAGCTTTGCCACTTCAAATTTGGCAGCTTGTACCGCCTCATCTGGCATCGTTTCCATAACAGGCTACTTCCTTATCAATCGACATGATTATTTTATGGAGTCTGCAGCTGAGAGAGGGTCGCAAGTATGAAAATTGGCGACGAACGGGCATAAAACGGCACTGATAATACCGATTATGTGAACCAGTTCACATTTTTGAAGGGAACCAAGTAACAGATTAGACATTCAACGAGACTGGCACTCACTGAAAACCAGTGAAATCCATTGCCATAACAATGGCATCTTCCTGTCCGGTATCGTTCTGGTAATAGTTTCTGCGCAGGCAGATTTCCACCAGACCCACGTCCTGATACAGCGCCACAGCCGGCTCATTCGTGACACGAACCTCGAGAAACAATCGTTCAGCCCGGTCAGTCATCAGGTCAATCAGGTGATTGAGAAATCGTCGGCCGTAACCCCGCCCCTGGTAATCCCGCCCTATCGCAATATTCAGAATCTCTGCTTCGCCGAGCACAATCGTATAAACGGCATAACCCACCAACTGGTTCTGCAGGACCATGGTCAGGCACTGGTGTTTATCGAGGCTCTCCCTGAACTGGGATTCACGCCAGGGATGGGGCGTCACCTGTTGCTCAATGGCTGCGATCAACGGCAGGTCAGCGGCCAGCATGTTGCGAATCAGAGGGATCATGGTTGATGGCTCATCACCCGAATGGCTCGCCAGGTTTCGCTTTTAAGCTCGGGAGTATTTAGTAACTCCTGTAGACTTGGGGTGACGATAGCCCGGGCACCTCCGGGTAATTCTTCCATCTGACCCACAGATAGTGAGCAGACTGACCTTGAGGGCAGCAGCAGCGCTGAAGGCAATTCACCCATCAACAAAACCCAAAGCACACCCTGCTTTTTGACACGGGCTTCCACGAACACTGACAGCATCTCTTCTGCGCCTGATCTGTCGGTTTGATCTGCCGTAGAAGGGGGCCAGTCAATCAATTGGGGCGATGTAAGTACATCACCGAGACGACCAATTGCCCGGATTATATTGGCAAGCAGACCGGATTCCTCCTGAAGGGGTACGCTGCCCGGCGCCAACCCGTTGATAACCAGTAAGTCATCGCTGGGTTGCCAGCAAGCCAGCCGGAAACTGCCGATCTGCTCCTCTTGCAAATCCGTCAGTTCGTTTTCGGCCCCCGGCAATTCGGGGTTCTCTGGCAGGGCAACGATAACTTCAGGCGGGACGGTATTTGCCACTTCTGTGACGGTTTCCAAATGAAGATCCAGCGCAACGGGCTCAGTATCTCTGGGCCGATACTGTACAACACCCAGGGTACTGAGATACCAGTCACGCAGCTCCCGGGATACAGGCATCAACGCTATACCCCGCCCAACTGCGGGTGCAGTCGGTCGGGATTCTCCAGCACACTGAGTGCATTCAGGTAAGCTCTGGCACTGGCCACCAGAATATCGGTATCGGCCCCCTGTCCATTGACGATACGCCCCCCCTTTTCGAGCCTCACAGTGACTTCGCCCTGAGAGTCGGTTCCCTCGGTAACAGCGTTCACCAGATACAATTTGAGTTCGGCCTGGCTATTGATCAGCTTTTCGATCGCCTTGAACACGGCATCCACCGGGCCATCGCCATCCGCTGACGTGCGATAATGCTCACCCTTGTAGGTCAGACTTAACGCCGCGTTGGGCAGCTGCCCGGTCTTGGTCGTTACCGCCAGATCACCCAGGATAATATGCTCAATACCATCTTCCTTGACCTGTATTTCGGAAACCAGTGCCTGCAGATCCTCGTCGTAAATTTCACGCTTCTTGTCCGCCAATTCCTTAAATCGCAGAAAGGCTTCATTCATCACTGTCTTGCTGTCGAACTGAATACCGAGCGCGTCAAGCCTTGAAGAGAACGCAGCTCGCCCGGACAACTTGCCCAGTACAATCTTGTTGGTACTCCAGCCCACATCCTGTGCCTTCATAATTTCGTAGGTTTCACGGTATTTCAGCACACCGTCCTGATGAATGCCCGACTCGTGTGCAAATGCATTCGCACCAACGATGGCTTTGTTCGGCTGAACAGGGAATCCGGTGATACTAGATACCAGGCGTGAGGTAGCGACGATCTGCGTAGTATCAATGTGAGTCTCCACCGGAAAGATATCCTTGCGGGTGCGCACTGCCATGACAATTTCTTCCAGCGCAGCGTTGCCGGCGCGCTCACCCAAACCATTAATGGTGCACTCGATCTGCCTTGCGCCTTGCATGACGGCAGCGAGGGAGTTGGCAACCGCCAGACCCAGGTCATTGTGGCAATGCACAGAAAAAATCGCCTTGTCTGCATTCGGCACTGCGGCAATCAGGCGGCCAATAGTATCGGCATATTCCGCAGGAAAACCGTAACCCACCGTATCGGGGAGGTTGATCGTGCGGGCACCGGCATTGATCACCTGTTCGATGATACGGCACATGAAATCAAATTCAGAACGACTGGCATCCTCCAGTGAAAATTCCACATCACCGACCTTGTTGCGGGCGAGTTTCACAGCGGAGACTGCCTGCTCAACCACCTGATCAGGGGTCATCTGCAATTTATATTTCATATGGATCGGGGACGTGGCGATAAAGGTGTGAATGCGTGCCGAGCGAGCATTTTTTAACGCCTCTGCCGCGCGCTCAATATCCACGTGGGTAGTCCGCGCCAAGCTGCACACCGTCGAATCCCTGATGGTGTCGGCTATGGATTTGACGGCTTCAAAATCTCCCTGACTCGATACGGCAAAACCCGCCTCAATAACATCCACTCGAAGTTTCTCCAGCGCCTTGGCGACTCGGAGTTTCTCCTCCCTGGTCATGGAAGCGCCAGGACTTTGCTCGCCATCGCGCAAGGTCGTATCGAAAATCACCAACTGTTGTTTATCCATGACTTGCTGCTCCAGATAATCCGCCCCATCCTTCGGGACAGGACAAAATAATTACGCGAATTCTCCGCACGGAGGGAGATATTTGCAAACAGGAATGAGTAAAATCGGAAAAAAATCGTTGCCCCTCAGGGCAGGAGCAGCACAGTCATAACAGCACAGTGGGACAAGATACCCTGCTGTGGTTGCGCTGTTCTTGTGTGATACACGTTCTTGATCACATTAAAGACTGGCCTGGAAACCCTGTGTTTATTCAATCAGGTTTTCCATTTTTTGCCAACCACTGCTTCCCCCCAAGCCTCTCAACCAGAGACAACCTTATCCCCTCTTTTTTTATGCCATAGCCACTCGAGTGGCCCGGACAGCGAATACGCCACAGCAAGCAGAAACAGGATTCGGGGTGGATCAATCAGAATAATGACCAGCGCCATGGCGATGCCGAAAATCACCACAAAGGGTACCTTGCCCTTCAGGTCCAGGCCCTTGAGGCTACGGTAGCGAAGATTTGATACCATCAACAGGCCCGCCACTGCGGTGACCAACGCGGCCAATAGTGCCAACTCGGTGGATGGCTCAGCATCAAAGCCGCTCCACACCATGGCTGCCACCAGAGCTGCCCCTGTCGGGCTGGCAATGCCAATAAAGTAACGCTTGTCCACCAAGTCTACCTGGGTATTGAAGCGCGCCAGACGAAACGCCGCACAGGACGCGTAAATAAAGGCGGCAGCCCAGCCGATTCTACCCACTTCATCAAGCATCCAGCTAAACACGACAATGGCGGGCGCCACACCAAATGACACCATATCGGACAGACTGTCGTACTGAACACCAAATTCGCTGGACGTATTGGTCATCCTGGCGATAAGACCATCCAGGCCATCAAAAATCATCGCCACAAAAATGGCGATGGCGGCCGCCTGAAACTTGCCGTCCATCCCTGCCAAAATCGCATAGAAGCCACTGAACAGTGCGCCGGTAGTAAACAGGTTTGGCAGCAAATAGATGCCTCTATGGCGTGCGGGCTCTGGGCCCCCGACCGGCATTTCCTGCCCGGAGGCGGTATTATCAGGGACCGCTTCCTGTTTTTCGTTGTCCGTCATCGTTTCGCCTCAGCATTGACTGTCAGTGGTGTATGGTGTGTTGTTTTTACAGAAAAAACCATCTTATTAAAAATCGACGGCTACAACAAAAAAACCGCGCCAGGGCGCGGTTTTCTCGGCTAAAACAGGCCCGTTAGTTTTTCTCTTTGTCCACCAGCTTGTTGGCGGCAATCCAGGGCATCATCGCACGCAGACCGGCACCAACCTGCTCAATCTGATGGGCTGCGTTATTGCGACGGTAGGCCGTCATGGAAGGATAATTGGTAGCGCCCTCCGCAACAAACATCTTGGCATATTCTCCATTCTGGATACGCTTCAGGGCGTTGCGCATGGCCGCACGGGACTGCTCATTGATAATTTCCGGGCCGGTCACGTACTCACCGTATTCAGCGTTGTTGGAAATCGAGTAGTTCATATTGGCAATACCGCCTTCGTACATGAGATCGACAATCAGCTTCAGCTCATGCAGACATTCGAAATAGGCCATCTCAGGCTCATACCCGGCTTCCACCAGTGTTTCAAAGCCCGCCTTGACCAGTTCGACGCAACCGCCACAGAGAACCGCTTGCTCACCGAACAGGTCCGTTTCTGTTTCGTCCTTGAACGTTGTTTCAATAATACCGGTGCGCCCACCACCAACCCCGCAGGCATAGGACAATGCCACGGATTTGGCCTTACCGGACGCATCCTGGAAAATTGCCACCAGATCGGGGATACCACCACCTTTGGTGAACTCGTTGCGTACAGTGTGGCCGGGCGCCTTGGGTGCGATCATGATCACGTCTAGGTCCGCACGAGGAACTACCTGGTTGTAATGGATAGCGAAACCGTGCGCGAATGCCAGCGTACTGCCTTTCTTCAAATTTGGCTCGATCTCATTTTTGTAAAGCTGGGACTGGAATTCGTCGGGTGTCAGGATCATCACCAGGTCTGCCGCTGCGACAGCATCGGGAACACTCTTGACGGCCAGGCCGGCATTTTCCGCTTTGGCCGCAGTGGGTGAACCGGGGCGCAGACCCACCGTGACATCCACCCCTGAGTCCTTCAGATTCAGAGCGTGGGCGTGTCCCTGGGAGCCATAACCGATCACGGCCACTTTCATGCCCTGAATGATGGATAAATCACAGTCTTTATCGTAATAAACTTGCATTTTTTCACCTGTCTAATTTATTAATCTGAAAGAATACGGAACTCGGAATGGTCGTTTTTAGCCACCCTGACATTCTGCGCAAAAGGGCTTAAAGTCGCAGTGCTTTTTCCCCCCGGGCCAACCCGGATACGCCGGAGCGCACGACCTCAAGTATCTCGGCACCCGCAACCGCCTGAATGAAGGCGTCGAGTTTATCACTGTTGCCGACAATCTGTACCGTATAAGCATTGGCACTCACGTCGATAATCTGCCCGCGAAAAATGTCCACGCAGCGCTTGATTTCGGCGCGTTGCGGACCGGAAGCCTTAACCTTGAGAAGCATCAACTCGCGTTCGATATGCGGGCCTTCGGTGAGATCCACCACCTTGACTACATCAATCAACTTGTGGAGATGCTTGGTAATCTGCTCAATTACCTGATCATTGCCGTGGGTCGTCAACGTCAGACGCGACAACGTCTGGTCGTCAGTGGGGGCCACCGTCAATGTATCAATATTATAACCGCGCTGGGAAAACAGGCCCACCACCCGCGACAGCGCTCCCGGTTCGTTCTCCATCAAAACTGAAATTATGCGTCTCATCAGGTGCGCTCCGTCTTGCTCAGCCACATATCACGCATGGAACCGTTCGGTGCCACCAGCATGGGATACACATGTTCAGAACGGTCGACGTAAATGTCCATAAACACAACACGGTCCTTGAGGCTGAAACACTCTTCCATTTTCTGGTCCAGCTCATCGAACCGGGTAACCTTGATACCCACGTGGCCATAGGCCTCAGCCAGCTTGATAAAATCCGGCAGTGAATCTTCGTAGAGGCTGGAGGAGTAACGACTGCTGTACTGCATATCCTGCCACTGACGCACCATGCCCAGCGCCTGGTTGTTCAGATTGATAATCTTGATCGGCAACCCGTACTGGGTACAGGTGGACAACTCCTGAATGCACATCTGGATGCTGCCCTCTCCGGTGACGCAGGCCACCATGGCATCGGGGTGAGCCAGCTGCACCCCCATGGCGGCAGGCAACCCGAAACCCATGGTGCCAAGCCCACCGGAGTTGATCCAGCGGCGCGGCTGGTCAAACAGGTAATACTGGGCTGCGAACATCTGGTGTTGTCCCACATCGGATGTGACAAAGGCGTCGCCGCCGGTGGCCCGATACAACGACTTGATAACGTCCTGCGGCTTGATAATATTGCCGCCACTGGCTTCATAGCGGGACTGGGTATAAATACCGTGACGGTCGCGCCATTCATTGATCTGCTTCCACCAGTCTGCCATCGCTTCATCATCCAGCCGCTTGCCACTGTCCTGCAGCTGATCAACCATTTCCCGCAGCACCACATCGCAGGCACCGACAATCGGAATATCCGCCTTGATGGTTTTGGCGATCGATGTGGGATCCACATCGATATGGATGATTGTTGCAGAGGGGCAGAACTTGCCGGTTGTGTTGGTTACCCGATCATCAAAACGAGCACCGACGGCCAGAATCACATCGGCGTGATGCATTGCCGTATTGGCTTCAAAAGTGCCGTGCATACCGAGCATGCCAACAAACTGGGGATCTGAGCCCGGGAAAGCACCCAGGCCCATCAGAGTATTGGTAACCGGCGCATTGATCAGCCGTGCCAATTCCGTTAATTGGGAGGAGGCCTCGCCCAGAATCACCCCGCCACCGCTGTAGATAATCGGACGCTTGGCCCCCAGCAGTGTTTTAATGGCCCGCTTGATCTGACCGGAGTGCCCCTTACTGGTGGGCTGGTAAGAGCGGATTTTGACTTTTTCAGGGTATTCGTAAGGCACCCGGTGATTGGGGTCTGTCACATCCTTCGGGATATCGACAACAACCGGGCCCGGTCGGCCCGAGCCAGCGATATAGAAGGCCTTGGCAATGACACCGGCAATCTCGGTGGCATCCTTGACCAAAAAGCTGTGCTTTACGATAGGGCGGGAAATCCCCACCATATCCGTTTCCTGGAAGGCATCTTCACCTATTTTCTCTCTCGGGACCTGACCGGAGATAACCACCAGAGGTATGGAATCCATGTAGGCGGTAGCGATCCCGGTAATGGCATTGGTAGCACCCGGACCGGAGGTGACCAGCACGGCACCTACCTCCCCGGTAGAACGGGAGTGACCGTCCGCCGCATGAACAGCGGCCTGCTCATGGCGAACCAGGATATGCTGTACATCCGTTTGTTGGAACAGGGCGTCGTAGATATGGAGCGCAGCGCCGCCGGGGTAACCCCAGATGTATTTAACGCCGGCATCTTTCAGTGCGCGGATGACTATTTCACCGCCAGAAAGTAGTTCCACTGTGCAAATCCTCAAAATCAACAAGCCACAAAGTCGGTTCCTCCGCCAGGGTGAAACAAACAAAACGCTGTGACATCACAGATCTGCAAGTGCAATTACGCTACCGACGACGACTAAGGTCGTGATACTCGATGCGTCAGGCCTGTGGGTAAACAAACCTGTCTGGACGCCTGGCGAACGCTGTTTACGCTCACTTGGCAGATTGGTATGGAACCAGTTGGCGGACAATTAGCATGCCCGCAGAAGCGGTACTTTATTTACTCCGATCCAGCCCGTCAAGCAGTTGTTGTGATCCGCGCCCATAAATAGCCCCCGTTCTGCTAGCTTGTACTCAACACGCGACCGCCAAATCCGCTATGATAAACAAAAATCAATACGGGTTTATCCGATTCAAACGGTTTATGAAAGGTTCACGGACATGATAGGTATCAACAACCTCGTACTCACTCTGCTGACAATGGCGTTGTGTCTTCCTTTGCACGCGGCAAAAGTTTACAAGTGGCAGGATGCCGATGGAGCATGGCACTTTTCTGAAAAACCGCCCGTAGAGCAACCTGCTGAAATAATAAAAATACCCACACCCGGCAAAGGTAAAGAAGTTACTGCAACAACTCCTGACCAAATACCTGAAAGCAACGGATCAGAAGAGAAGAGCCCGGATCTGAAAACCAAAAAATCTGAAGAGGTAACCGCCGAAGATGTGGCCCTTGCCAGAGAAAACTGTATTAAAGCCAGAGAAAACCTTGAAAACCTGCAAAGGGGCAGCAGGCTGAGAGTAAAAGACCCGGACACTGATCAAGTTCGTTATCTCAGTACAGAAGAGCAAAATGAATGGATAGAAAAGTCCCGAACAATGATTCAGGATAACTGCCAGTAACCGATTTGAGTTTGGGTGTGGCAACCAGCCCGGATTCGGGCTGGTTGCAGATTATCCATGATGACCTGTAGACAACAGGAAACCCTCAGTCGGATGAACGGCCCTGAGTCCGGTGAAACCTGACATCGCTCCCATCAAGGTCCCCAGTAATCTCATCCCCTGGTGAAAACTGGCCACTCAGTACTGATTGCGCCAAAGGATTTTCCAGTAATTGTTGTATCGCCCTTTTCAATGGTCTGGCCCCGTAGACCGGGTCAAAACCCGCCTCACAGATCTTGTCCATCACCTCATCCGACAAAACCAGCGACAGCTCACGATCCTGTAGGCGTTTTCTAAGGAGGCCGAGCTGAATTTCGGCAATACCCCGAATCTGCCCTTTGCCCAGCGGGTGAAACACCACCACTTCATCAATCCGGTTGATAAATTCTGGCCTAAAATGGCCTTCCACCACATCCATCACTGCATTTTTCATCGCCTGATAGCGGTTTTCATTGGTGGTGGAGTCGTCCGACAGATCCGTGCCAGCACCTTCATCAAAGCTGATGGTATCGAAAGAGCGATCTTCCACCACCGCCTGAATCCGGTCAGACCCCAAGTTGGAAGTCATTACAATCACGGTGTTGCGAAAATCCACCGTGCGTCCCTGACCATCGGTCAGTCGACCGTCATCCAACACCTGTAACAAAATATTGAATACGTCGGGGTGTGCTTTTTCAACCTCATCCAGTAGCAGCACCGAATAGGGACGACGCCTGACCGCCTCGGTCAGGTAACCACCTTCTTCGTAACCCACATAACCGGGGGGAGCACCCACCAGTCTTGCTACCGAATGCTTCTCCATAAACTCCGACATATCAATGCGCACCATGGCATCGACACTGTCGAACAGGAATTCGGCCAACGCCTTGCAAAGCTCGGTTTTGCCCACCCCGGTGGGGCCAAGAAACAGGAACGAACCGTTGGGCCGATTGGGGTCTGACAACCCGGCCCGACTGCGGCGCACCGCATTGGACACCGCCACCACGGCTTCCTGCTGACCGATCACCCGTTTGTGCAGCGCATCTTCCATACGCAACAGCTTGTCCCTCTCCCCTTCCAGCATTTTCGATACCGGGATACCGGTCCATTTGGAAACCACCTCGGCAATTTCCTCCTCGGTCACCTTGTTGCGCAATAAATGGGTTTCGCGGGTCTCCGCTTCACTGGCCGCAGCCAACTGCTTTTCCAGTTCCGGAATCCGGCCATATTGCAGTTCTGACATTTTGGTCAGGTCACCGGCACGCCGTGCGGCATCCATATCAATGCGCGCCTGCTCGAGATCGCTCTTGATCTGTGCGGAACCCTGCACAGCTGCTTTTTCGGCCTTCCAGATCTCGTCGAGATCAGCATATTCCTTACCGATTGACTCAATATCCTTCTGGATTTTTTCCAGCCGCTTGCGGGATGCTTCATCCTCTTCCTTCTTGACTGCCTCGCGCTCCATTTTCAGCTGAATCAGGCGGCGCTCGAGGCGATCCATTTCCTCTGGCTTGGAGTCAATCTCCATGCGAATTCGGCTGGCGGCCTCATCAACCAGATCGATGGCCTTGTCCGGTAGCTGGCGATCGGTGATGTAGCGTTGCGACAATTTGGCGGCGGCGACAATCGCAGAGTCGGTGATATCCACCCCGTGGTGGACTTCATAGCGCTCTTTCAGGCCACGGAGAATGGCAATGGTGTCCTCTTCATTGGGCTCATCCACCTGAATTTTCTGAAAACGCCGTTCCAGCGCCGCATCTTTTTCAATGTACTTGCGATACTCATCCAGCGTGGTGGCACCGACGCAGTGCAGTTCGCCCCGCGCCAGAGCGGGCTTGAGCATATTGCCGGCATCCATGGCACCCTCGGCTTTACCCGCACCCACCATGGTGTGCAACTCATCGATAAACAGGATGATCCGACCCTCCTGCTTGCCAAGTTCATTGAGTACCGCCTTGAGGCGCTCTTCAAAATCACCGCGAAATTTGGCACCAGCCAGCAGTGCACCCAGATCGAGTGACAGCACGCGCTTGTCCTTCAGCCCTTCAGGGACTTCACCATTCACGACCCGCTGCGCCAGACCTTCAATAATGGCGGTTTTACCCACACCGGGCTCACCGATCAGCACCGGATTATTCTTGGTACGGCGCTGCAATACCTGAATGGTACGGCGAATTTCGTCATCCCGGCCAATTACGGGGTCCAGCTTGCCCTGCTCGGCACGGGCAGTCAGATCGATGGTATATTTTTCCAATGCCTGACGGCTGCCTTCAGCTTCCGGGTCTGTCACTGCTTCACCTCCACGAATTTTTTCCACCACAGCTTGCAGTTTGTTCTTGTCACCAAATTTGGCCAGAGACTTGCCCAAATCTCCTTTGTCCTCGAAGGCCGCCAACAGCACTGCCTCGCTGGAAATATATTGATCGCCCTGTTGCTGGGCCTGCTTATCCGCCAGGTTGAACAATCGTCCCAGCTCAGGAGAAATAGCGATATCGCCCGTCGGGGTCTGGACCCGGGGCAACTGATCCAGTTGCTGCGTGAGCGCAGCTTTCAGCCCGGCGAGATCAAAGCCCGCCTGACTGAGCATGGGCCCGATGGCACCACCCTGCTGGCTCAACATCGCCAGCACCAGATGAACAGGCTCAAGCGCGGTGTTGTCGCGGCCAACGGCCATCGATTGCGCATCGGATATCGCACTTTGCAAGTGACTGGTAAAACGGTCAAATCGCATAATCAACCTCAATAATGTTTGTCAGAACATATAGTTGGGGCTGGGAGGAGGAATTCAAGAAGAGGTTGGTGTTTAACTGATCCAGATCAGGCTGGCCATTCGTCCGGTCTGTCCATCGCGGCGATAGGAATAGAACAACTCGGGGTTGGCAAAGGTGCAGTGCCCGCCTCCAAAAATGGCCGTGATACCGGATGCCGACAGCGCCAGTCGGGCAAGTGAAAAAATGTCCGCCTGCCAGCGGTCAGTCCGGGTTCGGAGAAAGCAGGCATCAAGCTGTTGCCTAGGCCCCCACCCTGGCGTATTGGCCAGAAAAGCCCGATAGACATCTTCGCCCACTTCAAAGTGGGGTTGACTGATGGCCGGACCCAACCAGGCCAGCAACTGATCTGGACGGTTTTTAAATTGACTAATGGCATTGGCTACCACACCGCCAGCCAATCCGCGCCAACCCGCATGAACAGCGGCCACCTCTCCACCCGCCCTGTCACAGATCAGAATCGGCAAGCAATCAGCCGTCATCACGGTACAAACCACAGCCTGCTGGTCACTGTAGCAGGCATCTGCGCGCCGAATAATGCCGTCACTCTGAGCATGGACCACATCGGTACCATGAACCTGTTCCAGCAATTGCGGCGCAACCGGAAGCCGCAGTAACGAACCCAGCAATTGCCAGTTTTGCTCCACAGACTGGGCATTATCTCCCACGTGGTAGGCCAGGTTCAGGCTTCGCCAGGCAGCCGCAGACAGACCGCCTCGACGCGTGCTGACAGCAGCCTTGACAGAGTGGGGTGCGGGCCAATCGGGAAGGATGATGGACATTGCATCAATCAGGCTGATTCATGATCGGAACGAAGTGCATCCAGCAGATGCATAAAGTCTTCCGGAGCCTCTACCTGCCATTCGACCAACGCTTCCGTCTGCGGATGAATCAGGGCCAACCTGGCCGCATGTAATGCCTGCCGCTTGAAGGTCCGCAATGTATCCTGAAGTTCGTCGGAGGCCCCTTTCGGCAGCTTTAGACGCCCACCGTAAGTGGCATCGCCAACCAGGGGATAACCAATTGAGGCCATGTGCACCCGAATCTGATGCGTCCGCCCGGTTTCCAGCTTTAAGCGAATATGGGTATGACCGGCAAAGCGCTCAATCACCCGGTAATGGGTAATGGCCTCTTTGCCGCCATGATCCAGTACAGCCATTCTGGTTCTCACCTGTGGATGCCGACCCAATGGCTTGTTGACCATTCCGCCGCCCGTCATGACACCCGGCACAACCGCCTCATATTCACGACTCACCGATCTATCCTGCAACTGTCGAATCAGCGATTGATGTGCAGCAAGCGTCTTCGCGACTACCATAAGACCGGTGGTATCTTTATCCAACCGATGCACGATACCGGCTCGAGGAATATTTTCATTGCCTGGCAGATGGTGAATCAGCCCGTTCAACAGAGTGCCCTGATAGTTGCCGGCGGCGGGATGCACAACCAGCCCGGCCGGTTTATTGATCACCAGCAGATGCTCATCCTCATAAATGATGTCCAGGGTCATGGGTTCCGCCGACCACTCACCCTCCGGCTCCAATGTTGCCTTGACTGTCAGCTGCTCGCCGCCAAACAGCTTGTCCCGGGAACGGCAGGACTTGCCATCAACCAGCAGGTCGCCCTCCTTGATCCACCGCTGTAGACGGGAGCGGGAAAATCCCTTGAACAATTCGGCAGCTATCTGGTCGAGCCGGGCACCGCCAACGGTCTCCGGAACAGTCGCATTAAGAACAACAGGTTCAGTCATTGAAGTTTTGAATCCGCTCGGGGCTGTGGTTAAATAGGCCATCTTACAGGCTTTACTTCGGCCGATAAAAACACTTTCACCGTTGACCCACCAGGATTCAATCATTCCATGCGATTTCCCGCTCTATTGTTTGTTTGCTCGATTTTTCTGACCAGTGGCTGTGCCTGGCTTGGAAGCGGTGATGACAAGGATTCCAATAAGACAGATACCTCCGGTTATACCGAGGCCGATTTTTTTGAAAAAATCCAGAAAGAACTGGCGTCAGGCTACTGGTTTCAGGCGATTGAAAACCTGGAGGCCCTGGAAGCCCAGTATCCATTCGGGGATTACGCTGAACAGGCCCAGCTGGAACTGATTTATGCCTACTTCAGGTCTCAGGATTATGAGGCGACCATCGCCTCCGCCGACCGCTTTATCCGCCTGCACCCCCAACACCCCAACGTGGATTATGCCTATTACCTGAAAGGTCTGGCCTCTTTTGTTCAGAGCAAGGGGTTTTTTGAACAATTTCTTCCCACCGATGAAACCAAGCGTGATCCAGGTTCGGCGCGCAACTCGTTTGTCACGTTCAATGAATTGCTCAACCGCTTCCCGGAAAGCGCCTATGCGCCCGATGCCCGCAAGCGGATGGTCTACCTCCGCAACATCCTCGCCCGGCATGAAATTCATGTCGCCAACTACTATTTTCTACGGGGTGCCTATCTGGCTGCCGCCAACCGCGGCCGTTATGTGGTTGAAAATTTCCAGAAAACGCCCGCAGTACCTGACGGACTGGCGGTCATGGCGCAGGCCTATCATTTCATGCAGATGCAGGACCTGGCAGCAGATGCAGCGGCCCTCCTGGCAGCCAACTACCCCCAGCATCCCGCTCTGGATGCCAGCGGCCAGTTCCAGTACCAGGACGACCCCCATTTTATGGAACCAACCTGGTTGAATAAAATGACCCTCGGCCTCTACGACCACCCGGATCCGCCCAGATTTGATTCCCGCCATGTCTTCAATGAGCGTTATCGCAATGTGTCGGGCGGCAACAATCGGGGCGAAGAGAAACGATCCTGGCTCAGTTGGCTGACACTGGGTGTACTCGACTGATAGCAACCAGCGATAAGAAAATTTCAACCGGATAAGGAGCAACAGCTCCTATATCTGTTTTTTACCGACAGGCTTTTCAACCAGGATAATCAAAATATCGTATTCCAACCTGTTTCGAAAATCCGTTATTCTTTATTACCCGTCTATGCTTGTAGAGTTCGCTCAGAAATAGCCAACCTTATTCGGAGAAAATAACGATGCAAACACCAGACGCAAAACATATTTTGCAGGAAATGAAAGTCCTGCCCAGCATTGATCCGGCCTACGAGATCACCAGGCGTGTTGATTTTATCAAGTCGATCCTGACCAGTGCTAACTTGCACAACCTGGTGCTGGGCATCAGTGGTGGCATTGATTCAACAACCTGCGGGCGGCTGGCACAGCTGGCCGTTGAACAACTGAATCAGGAACAGGGCGAGCCGCTTTATCGCTTTGTTGCTGTTCGATTGCCCTTCGGCATTCAGGCTGATGAACATGAGGCCCAACAGGCTATTGAGTTCATTCAGCCCAGTGAGTGCCTGGTCGTCAATATCAAGCCCGGCGTGGAAGCCATCCATGAAGCAGTGCTTGCTGCGCTGAACAACGGGCAGCTTCTGACCGCCTCTCCGGGCCAGACCGACTTTACCAAAGGCAACACCAAAGCTCGCACACGTATGATCGTCCAATATCAGGTCGCAGGCTTGCTGGGTGGGCTGGTGCTCGGCACAGACCACTCGGCTGAGAACGTCACAGGCTTTTATACCAAATGGGGGGATGGTGCCTGTGACCTGGCACCACTGTTCGGCCTAAGCAAACGGCAGGTCAAACAAATCGCTGCTTTTCTCGGCGCGCCTGAACGCCTCATTGAAAAAACACCCACAGCTGATCTGGAATGCCTCGCTCCACAGAGAGCCGACGAGCACGCACTCGGCATTAGCTACGATGAGCTGGATGATTTTCTGGAAGCCAAGCCTGTCAGCGACGAGGTGGCCAACTGCATTATCGAGATCTATCACAATACCCGGCACAAGCGAGATCCCATTCCAACTATCTACGACCAGTAGCTTTTGCCCGCACGGTCCTGACAACACAACCACCTGATTGGAAAATAGCGGTACTGTTCATGAATCGATACCCCTTTTTCAGATAGACTCTGACTCAATCCGACCAGGCCCCCGATCCTTATGCAACTCAATATCGGCAAAGTGACTGCCCCACCGGCACCGGACAGCCTGCTCAAGGTATACGGTTATTACCGGGTCATTTTGTCCAGCGCCTTACTCACGATGTACCTGACAGGCGTCGCGACCCGAATCCTGGGCGCAGAGATGCCACAGCTCTTTTTGGGGACAGTCAGCATCTATACCGTGCTGTGCCTGCTGTCACTGATCTCGCTGAAGGTTTATCGAGCCACACCCGGCATCCAGATGTTGTTTTTCATGCTGTTGACCGACATGGTGGCGATCACGCTGATGATGCATGCCAGTGGCGGACTGGAAAGCGGTCTGGGTTTTCTGATGCTCGCCACCGTTGCGGCAGGCAGTATTCTGGTCGCCGGCCAACTGGCGTTACTACTGGCGGCAACGGCCAGTATCTGCGTGATGCTGGAAACGCTTTCGACGAGCATGATTCTTGGCCAAAGCAAAGAATCCATTTTCCCTGCAGGCATTCTCGGCATACTGTTGTTTGCCACGGCTCTGCTGTTCCAGGTATTAACCCAGAGAATCCGCCTCGCCCAGACAATCGCGGCGGAGAAAGCCATTGAAAGCGAACAGCTGCAGCAACTCAATGAATCCATTGTCAAACGGATGCGGACCGGCATCGTGGTGGTCGACAGGCAGGACAACATCACACTGATCAACAGTGCCGCCATTCAACTGCTTGGCGGACAACAGCCAGGAAAGCCACTGGGTGCTGGCCAGCCACTCAGCCTGGTCATGCCTCTCTACCAGCAGCTTGATCGCTGGAAGACCTATCGTTGGCTTCGAACTCCCACCTTTAAAACATCTACCTCGTCGATAGAAATCCAGGCTAACTTCACCTCTCTCCACCAGGGAGAAGATAAGCAAACCCTTATTTTTCTCGAGGATACACGCTCCCTCTCACAACATGCCCAGCAATTGAAACTCGCTTCCCTCGGTCGATTGACCGGCAGTATTGCTCACGAAATTCGTAACCCGCTCGGGGCCATCAGCCACGCCTCGCAACTGCTCGCAGAGCAGGCCACCGACAACAGCCAGGCCAAGCTACTGGATATCGTTCAGCGTCATTGTCTCCGGGTAAACCAGATTGTTGAAAACGTACTGCAACTATCGCGACAAAAAATCCCGGCATTTCAAAAAATCTGGCTCCGGCAATGGCTAAAAAAATTCCGTAACGAATACATGGACACTCAGAGAACTCCCTGCATCATAGAAATCGAGACCCTGAACAAGGATATCCAGATTTTCTTTGACCCGGGCCACCTGTCTCAAATACTGACCAACCTCGTGGATAATGGCCTGCGTTATAGTGAACAGGCCACAGGAGAGCGCTGGGTCAGACTCGTGGTTTGCAGGGATACGGGTTCAGAATTGCCCTTTTTAGACGTATTTGATCGCGGCCCAGGCGTTCCCTTCGAAGATCAAAACGCCATTTTTGAGCCATTTTTCACGACATCCCATGAAGGTTCGGGCTTGGGGCTCTATCTGGCCAAAGAGCTTTGCTGCGTCAATTATGCTTCACTCAATTATTTTGGAGAGGAGTCAGAAGACAGACACTTCCGGATTGGGTTTTCGCATCCAGACCGGGTATTACCGAGACCTCAATCATGATGAAAAAACGCGTACTGGTGGTAGATGACGAACCTGACATCAGAGAGCTTCTGACCATTACACTTGAGCAAATGGGTCTGGAAGTCGTCACTGCAGCCAAGCTGACCAAAGCGAGAAAACTGCTCGAGAGTGAAGAGTTTGACCTCTGCCTCACAGACATGAAAATGCCCGATGGCAACGGACTCGAACTTGTCGACCATATACAGGCCACGGTGCCACATTTGCCAGTTGCCATGATCACCGCCTATGGCAATATGGAAATCGCTGTCGATGCCCTGAAAAAGGGAGCCTTTGATTTTATCTCCAAGCCGTTGCAATTGATGCGGTTGCGCAACCTTGTCCAATCTGCACTGCAATTAAAAAAGGAGGTTCCAAATCCGGCCATACCTGAAACCGTATTGCTCGGTGAATCGTCCGCTATAGAAATACTTAAACAACAGATTCGACGTGTAGCACGCAGCCAGGCTCCCATCTTTATCAGTGGTGAATCCGGCAGCGGGAAAGAATTGGTGGCCAGAGCAATTCATTTTCTCGGTGCAAGGGCCAATGGCCCGTTTATTCCGGTGAACTGCGGCGCCATTCCCTCTGAATTGATGGAAAGTGAATTCTTCGGTCATAAAAAAGGCAGCTTCACTGGTGCTCATCAGGACAAACAGGGACTGTTTCAAGCAGCCAATGGCGGTACGTTGTTATTGGATGAAGTGGCCGATCTGCCGCTGCCAATGCAGGTCAAACTGCTGAGGGCAATCCAGGAAAAAAGTATTCGCCCGGTAGGCGCAGAAGAGGAAGTGGCAGTGGATGTCCGCATACTCAGCGCCACTCACAAAGACCTGGGGCGGGAGGTACAGAACAACCGCTTCCGCCAGGATCTGTATTACCGCATCAATGTTATTGAGCTGCAAGTCCCACCGCTAAGGGACCGCCCGGAAGATATTCCGCAGCTGTCAGAACACTTTCTGCAATGCTTTTCCCGGGAAGCCGGGACAAAACCTCCAATCCTGTCAGACGATGCGATGGCGGCGATCAGGCAACATACGTTTCCAGGCAATGTAAGGGAACTGGAAAATATCCTCGAAAGAGCATTCACGCTCTGCAATGGTTCAACGATTACCGCCAGAGACCTGCAGCTCCCCAACCATTCAACCGTTGCTTTCGCTCCCGGAAAGGGTTCCGAGTCAGATGTCAGCAGTTTTGGTTCAATCGATGACTACCTGGGTTCCATTGAGAAAGAACTGCTACTGAAAGCCCTCGAAAAAAATCGCTGGAACAAGACGGCCACCGCTCGTGAGCTGGGTATCAGTTTCCGCCAGATGCGCTATAAGTTGCAGAAATTTGACCTCGACTAAAACCGAACAAAGCAACATCAGAAAGGGTTCAATTTCAAACAGAGGAGAGCATTGCATAAAAATCCATTTTGCCACTATAGTCCAGTGTAAGTTTTGGCACTCAAAGGAATGAGTGAAGGCGATACAGGAAAAGGATTTTCAAATGTCACGGGTAAATGGATTTACTCTATTGGAGTTATTGATCATCTCCGCTTTATTAAGTGTATTACTGATAGCGGGCATCCCGGCGATGTCCCTCTGGATACAGTATCAACAATCAACCACCCTGCAGTACTCACTTATTCATAGCATTCAGTTTTCTCGCGCCCAATCGGTCAGTATGCAGAAAACCATCACGCTCTGCCCGGGTCTCGACAACTGCACAACAGAATGGGGCCCGAACTTGTTGGTTTTTGTCGACAATAACCGCAATGGCTCAGTGGACAGTGAGGACCAAATTGTGAAATATATTGTGCTGGATGACGCTGCCCGATTTTTAAGCTGGCGCTCATTCAGAAAAAAATCGTATCTCCAGTTTAACCCTTTGGGGCTCACTAACTCGCTGAATGGTACATTTCATTACTGCCCGGATAAGACAGAAAACCCCTATCAATTTGCAGCTTCTGTGGCGAAAACAGGCAGAGTCCGAATAAGACAACCCGATTGCTGAATAACCGGTTATTTCTAAAAAATCGCCCCGCTCAACCGTCGATCTAACTGATAAAACCGCTTGTCAGCAAGGCATTGACCTACTGTCAACAACACAATCATATTGATGATGGGTGTCAGTGTTTTCTATAACAGCCATATGGCAAACGATGAAGGCGACGTGTACGTGAAAAATGCTCGGGACCAAAGAGGATTTACACTGATAGAGCTAATGGTCACATTGGTGGTTCTGGTAGTGCTTCTTGGGGTAGGCATTCCCAGTTTTAACAATTGGGTCATCAGTACACGCATGGACACAGCTACCATGAATTTGGCGGGAATATTGAAACAGGCTCGGAATGAGGCCGTCAGCCGCCAGAGTGTCATCACCCTCGCCCCCAAAGCCGGGGGCTGGACTGAAGGACTGACGATGTATACCGATACCGACGTTGGTGGCAACACGGCCTACTCGGCAGCAAATGACACCCTGATCAAAGACCTGGAATTCTCCATGGGTGGAATCACAGCCAGCACCAGCACCAATGCCGCTGCTTACATAAGTTTCACCAGTGGTGGACTGCTCAACGAAGGCAATAATCCTGTGGAAATAGTCCTCTGTGACAGCACGGAGGAGGAAGGCGGCAGCTCTATTACTGTCAATCTGGTAGGAAGAACGAGTATTTTGAAGGGAACCAAAACCAACCCGTTACCATCGTGCACATTATGAAAAAAAGGCCTAATGACAATAAATCCCACTCCGGTGCCTCCCTCATCGAGGTGCTTATAGCATTATTGGTATTCAGTATCGGCCTGCAGGGTATTGCATCGTTACAATATCAGGCAATTAAAGAAAATTTTGACTCCTCACAACGCAGCCAGGCCGTATGGGCCGCACAGGAACTTGTCGCCCGCATTCAAGCCAATAAAGCAGGCAGGGAAGACGACGATTACTCGATCACTGACTTCACTGCCGACTGCGACAGTGAGCCAGACCCCTATTGTGCCGATACCGACTCGGACGCCGAGGGCTGTGACGCCACGCAAATGGCCACATTTGATATATGGGAAACCTTTTGCAGCAGTGGCAGTTCACCATTGAATCTTACTGCGTCCATATCCTGTGTAGATGCCGGTTGTCCCCCAGAATCCGACTATCAATTAACACTGCAATGGAGCTCAAAAGCCGTGGCGGATGACACGCAGGATATGACCGATGACGAGGATGCTCGAGAGGCTTTAATCAGGCAGCAGTTTATTCAGGTATTCAGACCATGAGCGCTGATAGAACCCGACAATACGGCCTTTCCATGGTAGAGCTGCTGGTAGCCATGGCGCTGGGCCTGCTGCTTACGGTTGGAGCCCTGCAGATGATGCTCGCCTCCCAGCAGCTCTACGACACCACCGATAGCCAGTCCAGAATTCAGGAAAATGGCCGGTTTGCGCTGGATTTCCTGAGCCGCGAAATCAGCAAAGCCTCTTATCAGACCAACGATGTAGACGTGGAAAACCGGACGTTTCTCACCGAAATCTGCGCAGACGCCTGCACTGAAGACACCACCGGGCTTGCCGGCGACCAGATTGCGGCTGTTTTCAACCCGGAGAATGACCGCGACTGCGCTGACAACACTGTCGGTCCGGATGACATAATCGCCAATGTCTTTTACGTGGATACCGTCGACGGGATCAGTGCTCTCAACTGTCGCGGATTTAACCTCGAGAGCAACAGCTGGATTGGCGTTGGCCAACCCCTGGTCGATGGCGTAGAGAGTCTACAGATTCTCTACCGCGTGGAATTACCCGTTGGCGACAGCTTTTCCTACGTTTCCGCCGACGATGTCACTGACTGGGCAGACGTGACTGCTGTTCGTGTTGCCGTGCTGGTTAACAATGGCCAGGAAATCGGTTCCGGAAACCTCGAAACACGCACCTTTACACTGCTGGATGCCGGCCCTTTCTCCCTGACCGACAAACACGAGCGGCAGGTATACAGCACCACCATCACTTTAAACAACGTGATCTACGCCGATCCAGGCAAATAAAGCAGAGAAATAATGCAGAAAAATAATGCAGCGACTATAAAAAGTAACACCCCTGCTCCCGATCGCAAACAGGGCGGCGCAGTACTGATCGTCTGTCTGGTGATGCTCACTATATTGACGATTATTGGTATAGGAACCACCACCGATATCAGCTTTCAATCGAACATGGTTCGCAACAGCCAGTTACGTTTAAACGCCTTCAACACAGCACTGAGTGAACTGAATGGTCAATATCGAAAAATGGTTGATGAAAACAGAGAGGACATTCTCAATGAGGCCCAGTTCTCTGGACCGGTAACAATCCCTGCGGCTGATTTAACCCAGACATCGGCCAATAACCCTTTTTCTCAAGAGGTAACCGTTGTTTATCTGGCTCCCTGTGGGTCGGGACAAGCTACCGGCTCCATGATTGGTAGTGGTAGTCCCTTTCAAGAATTTTGTTTTGAACTTAACAGCATTGTCGAACTTGATAACACCGGTGTTGGCTCCAGTCAGACGAGCGGCATCAAGCGACTTGTGCCCAAATAACCCGAAAAAAGGTCTATCGCTATGGACATTAAAAACTATTTTTTACCCTTGATCGGTGCAGTCTTTGGCATGCTGCTTACCGCCAACACGGCACTGGCCTTCGGGCCAATCATGGTGGAGATCGTTCGTACTATCGAGATAGCCAAAATTGAGATCAAAACCACTGACGGCGTTCAGGGGATGGGCACAGTGATAGCTTCACCGGTCCAATGCTCAATCGATTGCGAGCCGCAACCATACACATTCGACAGCACAACAACCTTCATTAACGCGTTTGGTGCAGAGCGCCCCATTAGTGAACTACAGACCTGGAGCGGCTACCACGCCAGTTTCACCTACCGCAAAGAAGACAACCAGGTGGTAAAAATCAAAATTATTCCCAGAGAGAGGATAGCAGAATGAAACTTACCAAATTTATTCTCTTTGGCCTGCCGCTACTTGCCGGTATCTCTGTTTCCAACCAACTGCTGGCAGACGATATAGAAATATTCTTCAGCGAAGAAATTTTATCCGAGACCGAAGAATTCCAGCCCAACGTGCTGTTTATTTTTGACTCCTCCGGCAGTATGGATGACGAAATTCTCACCCAACCACCCTACGATCCCGACCATGACTACGGCGGTCTGGGTGACGGCACGATATACGTGCATAACGAAGACTATAGCTACCGCAACGTCAGCATAGACCCCGCCAGAAACAGCTGTAAAGCCATGACAGACCACATGGCGGATTCACCCGACCTTCCGGTTTATGCGGGAAAACGGGTTGCCGAATGGCACGAGAGCACTGTAGAACAATGTACGGGGTGGTGGTGGTGGAGGACCTGTGAAACCATTTCGGTGAACTACTGGCGCGATGTAACCAATTCAAACAAAACCGTAGAGTGCCGGGATGATGCCGGGGTACACGGCATCGACAGCAGCTCCTCTGATCGCTATGCCAGAGACGGCAATAACGGCCCCTACTCCACCAGCAACCAGATCAACTGGAACCAGAACGGCATTACCGATCGCAGACTCTACGTCTCAGCCAATTATCACGAGTACCTGCAAGCCAACCCTTCTGAATATCGCAGGAAACTCGACATCATGAAAGAGGCGGGCACCGACCTGGTCAGCAACTTTACCGGTCTGAATTTTGGCCTGATGCGCTTTAATTACAGCCAGGGCGGTTACGTACTGCATCATTTTTCAGATATTGAAGATGACCGCGACGCCATTATCAATAAAATCAACAATATTCCCGCCTCTGACTGGACCCCATTGACTGAAACCCTGTGGGAAGCCCACCGGTACTTTAAGGGCGATTCGGTCGATTACGGGACTGCCTCAAACCGCGACCCCGCTGCAGTTACCAGCGGCTATTACAACTCCCCCATCGGCGAAAGCTCCTGCCAGAGCAACTATGTGGTGCTGCTCACCGACGGCGAACCCTATTATGACAATGGCAGGGACAACACCATCTCGAACATGACCGGCAATAGCTGCTCCCACTCGGACGGTGCCTCCACATCGAACCGCACCTGTCTCGATGAAATGGCCGAGTATATGGCCAACCATGACTACAACGAGACGCTGGACGGTACACAAAGTGTCAGAACCTATACCATCGCCTTCGATTTTGGCTACGAAATGGAGTTGCTCAAGACAACGGCGGAAAAAGGGCAAGGACAGTATCTGACGGCCAGCTCTTCCGAGCAGCTAAAGACGGCATTTAACCAAATCATTCTGGATATTCTTTCAACATCCACGACCTTCACTGCACCTGCAGTGTCAGTGAACGCCTTCAACCGGCTCCAGCATCAGAATTCACTCTATTTTGCCATTTTTGAGCCAAATATTTATCCTCGTTGGTACGGCAATATCAAGAAATACAGAATCAACACAGACGGCGATATTGTCGGCTCAGACGACGCCATTGCGATCAACCCGGATACTGGCTACTTTCATTCCAACGCGATCAGCTACTGGAGTCAGAACACCGACGGCAACGCAGTTAAAAAAGGTGGGGCCGCCAACAAGCTCACCAATAGCCGGCTTGTTTACACCGTCTCGGGAGATGCCAGCACCAACAATATTGTTCTTAACAGTGCAGAAAATATTATCGCTCTCGACAACGATACCATTACCAATGAGCTCTATGGTTTAAGTGATGATGCCAGTCAGGCTGCGCGCGACAAGCTCATAAAATGGATACTCGGCGTCGATGTCAACGATGATAATGACAACGGCAACACATCAGATGCATCGCATTTTATGGCTGATGCTCTCCACAACCGCCCGGTAGTGGTCACCTACTCCGGGAACTCTGAAGAAAACACCACGGAAGATGTGCTGTTTTTCACCTCCAACGATGGCACATTCCGTGCCATCGACACCAGCAATGGTGAAGAACTGTTCGCCTTCGTTCCCCAGGATCAACTGCAGACACAGCATGCCACTTACATTAACGATCCCGACGCCTCGAAAATCTATGGCCTCGATGGTCCCATGACAATCTGGCGCGAAGAAAACCCTGATGACGATGACATTACCATTGATGCTTCAGATGGCGACCACGTGTACAGCTACTTTGGCATGCGTCGCGGCGGTGATAACTACTATGCCATGGACGTTACCAACACCAACAATCCGAAACTCATGTGGACCATTTTTGGTGGCAGTGCCGGTTTTCGCGATCTGGGACAAACCTGGTCAAAACCAGTGCGTGGCCGCATAAACTGGAGTTGTGACGGGGACGGCGAAAATTGCACCACCAGAGACGTGCTTGTTTTCGGTGGCGGCTATGACACAGCACACGATGTGGCAACTACCCCGACAACGGGGGACATGGGAGCTGCTATTTATATGGTAGATGCCCTGACCGGCCAGAAACTCTGGTCCGCCGGTAATAACGACACCAGCGAGGATATTCACAATCTGGATCTGCCGATGAGCAACAGCATCCCCGGCGATCTGACCATGGCTGACATGAATGGCGACGGCATTGACGACATCATCTTTGGCGTTGATATACAAGGCAGTGTATGGCGTATTGATCTTAATAACGCCACCACCTCGGCAAACAACCTCGCCCAGGGCGGCAAAATTGCCAACCTTGCCGAAGCTGGAGAATTCCGCCGTTTTTACATTGGGCCCACTGTGTCCCTGTCGCAGAAAAAAGGTCGTGCACCCTTCTTTGTACTGACTTTTGGCAGTGGCTATATGGCACACCCAAAAAATACTGCGATAGACGATAGACTGTACTCACTCTTTGAATACAGTGTGTACGGGCCGCCCAAAGACGAAGATGGCGACGTTGTATACAACAGCATAGATAACGATGATTTGTTGGACATGACCAGCCCCGACAGTGACCCTGCCGATCCCCAGACAAATGCACCCAACGGGTTCTACAAAGATGCCATCGACACGGGTGAGAAGTTCATGCGACCGGCACTGACGATCGATGGCACATCTATATACACCTCTTATCTCCCGGAAGGCACCGGAGAGGTTGACACCACCTGTGGAGCCGGTTACCTCGGAGGTGGACGACTCTATGCCATGAACTTTGTCACGGGCAAAACCGTACTGTCCAGCCAGTACATCAACCTGAAGCAACCGGGTAACCCACCGGAAGTCGTCGCACTGTTTGTGCCAGATGAAGATGGTAAAACCTCAATAGAATACTATGTGGGAACGGAAAAAGTTACCGATCCAGACTGTGAGGGTGAAGACTGTCTGGACAAGACCCCCGGACTCTACAGAACCTATTGGCGGGAAAATCAATAGTGAAACAGCGTATCGAGGGATTCAGTTTAATTGAGCTCATGATTGTGGTGGCAATCATCGCATTGCTGGCGATGGTTGCGTACCCGTCTTATATGGAGACTGTCAGGGAAACTCGCCGCACCGAGGGCATTGCCCTGATTAACAAGGTGATGCAGGCCCAGGAGCGTCATTTTATCAACAACCTGACCTATACCACGGATCTGACCGATCTAGGCATGGCGGTGGCAACCAACCTTCCCTCTGAAAACGGGCATTACCAGATCAGCGCCGCAGCTTGCGCAGGGGGACTGCCAATAGATGAGTGCATTAACGTCGTGGCGACGGCACAGGGAAGCCAGGCTGTGGAGGGTAACCTGGGACTCAGTAGCCGAGGGGAAAAAACCGGCAACTGGGAGGACTAGCTCTGGTTTTGTGTTCTTGAAACAGCCTTTCCAAAACAAAAAACCGGACAATGTCCGGTTTTTTTCTTAGCTCATAACTTATCTATTTCACTAGCGAAGTTCTCTTGGCATCGAGAAACTGATATTTTCAGTGGCCCCGGGAAGCTCTTCCGGTGGACGCGCACCCAATGTTTCAAGTTTGTGCACAACATCGCGAACCAGCACTTCCGGAGCTGAAGCACCGGCAGTAACACCAATGGCTTTTTTGCCAACCAGCCAGCTTGGCCTGATATCCAGCGCGCTATCAATCAAATAGGCATCGGCACCACATCGATCGGCAAGCTCTCGCAATCGATTGGAGTTTGAACTGTTTGGCGAACCGACAACCAGCACCAGATCACACTCCAGCGCCAACTGCTTTACGGCATCCTGGCGGTTCTGGGTGGCATAGCAAATATCGTCTTTTTTGGGACCGGAAATGGTGGGAAATCGCTTCCGTAGCGCATCAATCACCTTGGCGGTATCATCAACCGACAACGTTGTTTGGGTAACGTAGGCCAGATTACCCGGTACCTTGACGTCAAGTTGACTGACATCTGTCTCATTTTCCACCAGGTAGATATGCCCACCATTGGCGTCATCATATTGCCCCATGGTCCCCTCCACTTCAGGGTGACCCTGATGACCAATCAGGACGCACTCCCGGCCCTCACGACTGTAACGCACCACCTCCATATGCACTTTTGTCACCAGCGGACAGGTCGCATCAAAGACCCGCAACTGCCGCTGCTCAGCCTCCTGCCTGACAGACTGGGGTACACCGTGGGCACTGAAAACCACAATCACATTATCGGGCACCTCATGGAGTTCCTCGACAAAGAAAGCACCGCGCTCGCGGAGCGCATCCACCACGAATTTATTGTGCACCACTTCGTGGCGGACATAGATAGGGGCACCAAAGATATCCAGGGCACGATTGACAATATCAATGGCCCGATCAACGCCAGCGCAAAACCCACGCGGATTGGCAAGTTTGACCTCCATTAGTGGGTCACCGCCGGTATGACATCAAGAATTTTTACGGCGAAGGTAATTTGATGGCCTGCGAGAGGATGATTGAAATCCACCATGACATGCTCATCATCCACTTCAACCACGACTCCGGGCAACTCGGCCTGGCTGGCATCTGCAAATGACAGCATCAGCCCCGGCTCCAGCTGAACATCATCGGTAAAGTCCCCTTTTGAAAAACGCTGGATGTTGTTGGGATTGTGAGGGCCAAAGCCCTGCTCAGGATCAATCTCCAGTACGGCCTCATCACCGGTACTCAGACCAAACAATGCAGACTCAAAACCATTCAGCAGACTTCCGTCACCCACCACAAAGGTTGCCGGTTTACCTGAAAAGTTGGAGTCCACCACCGAACCATCTTCCAGCGCCAGCGAAAAATGCAGCGTCACCTTCGTATCCGGCCCAATGGTGACAGGTGCCGTTTCATGGGTATCAACCATCAATTTTTCCTCTCATGTGACTGGTCGCGATGGCATAGACTTTCAATGATTAACAGGATAGCACCCACTGTAATCGCAGAATCCGCCACATTGAACGCGGGCCAGTGATAATTCAAATAATAGACATCGATAAAATCAACCACATAACCGAGAAACACCCGGTCCAGTAAATTACCAAGCGCGCCACCGAGCACCAGCGCCAGTGCAATACCCAGCAGGGTTTTCCCAGTGGTCAGACGCGCCATCCAAAGCACAATGAAAATACTCACCGCCAGCGCAATACCGGTAAAAAACCAGCGCTGCCACCCGCCTGCATCACTGAGAAAGCTGAAGGCTGCACCCCGGTTGTGGAGCAGCGTCAGGTTCAGCATAGGCAGCAACTCCACCGCCCGGCCATAGACCAGTGACGCCGAGGCCCAGTATTTGGTGGACTGGTCGATCAGAATGACCAGTACGGACAGGAGATACCAGCCAGCACGGGATTGCATGGTATTTACCATTGGCATCTGGTCACGCAAACAGACGCCGTTCGCCGGCACCTGTGACATTTTCCACACAGCGGCCACATAATTCCGGATGTTCAGCCACCGCACCCACATCGGCACGGTGATGCCAACAGCGGACACATTTGTCATGGGACGTGCGATCAACACGCAAAAACAAACCCTCAAGCTCCGTAGGTTCGGCACCGTTTGCATCACTGAGTGGTGCCAGCCGGGCCTCAGAGGTAATCAACACAAAACGCAATTCATCTTTCAGTTTACCCAACGCACTGGCCAGCGCATCGTCCGCGTACAGCACTACTTCCGCCTCCAGAGACTTCTGGATACCCGTCTCTTTTTTGCCTTCCAGTACTTTGTTGACCGCATTTCGAGCCCTGGCAATCAGCACCCAATCGCTGTCGGGAATCGCATCTGGGGCAGCGGGTGGCAGCGACCACCACTCCGCCATAAATACCGACTCTCCACGCTCTCCGGGCATGACACGCCAGATTTCATCCGCAGTAAAACTGAGCACTGGGGCAACCCACCGAACTAGAGCCTCGGCGATATGGTAAATTGCCGACTGCGCAGATCGTCTGGCCCTAGAGTTCTCCTGACAGGTATATTGCCGATCCTTGATGATATTCAGGTAGAAACCACCCATATCGGTGACACAAAAATTGTGCAGTTTCTGGTAGATGGGATGAAAATGGTAGCTGTCATAGGCGGCGAGGATATCCCGCTGGGCACTGGCAGCTCGCCCCACAGCCCAGCGATCCAGCTCCAGCATATCCTCGACCGGCAACAAATCCCGAGCCGGATCGAAACCGTTGAGATTTGAAAGCAGGAATCGGGCCGTATTGCGGATGCGCCGGTAGGAGTCCGCAGTGCGCTTTAGAATCTCCTCGGAAACGCTCATTTCCGCGCTGAAATCCGTCGCTGCGACCCACAGGCGCAGGACATCCGCTCCCAAATCGTTGACGACCTGCTGGGGCGACATCACATTGCCCAGGGATTTGGACATCTTTCGGCCATCGGCATCCACCGTGAAACCGTGTGTCAAAACAGCCCGGTATGGGGCACTGCCCTTGATGGCAATGGCCGTCTTCAGGGAAGACTGGAACCAGCCGCGGTGCTGATCGGATCCCTCCAGGTAGAGATCCGCCGGATAGGCGAGCTGGTCGCGGGCATCCAGTACAGCGGCATGGGTAACCCCCGAGTCGAACCAGACATCCAGAGTATCCGTAACCTTGGTATAGTCTGCAGCTTCGTCACCCAGCAACTCTGTAGCATCGAGATCAAACCAGGCATCAATGCCCGCCTGCTCAACACGCTGGGCAACCACCTCAATCAACTCGGCAGTGCGCGGGTGCCAATCGCCGGTTTCCCGGTGAATAAACAGGGTTATCGGCACACCCCAGGTGCGCTGACGTGAAATACACCAGTCGGGGCTGTTCTCCAGCATCCCCTCAATGCGGGCCTGCCCCCAGGAAGGATACCAGGTGACGTCCTTCACCGCCTTGAGGGCTTTATCCAGCAGGCCGTTCTGCTGCATGCCGATAAACCATTGCGGTGTGGCGCGGTAGATCAGCGGGGTTTTGGTCCGCCAGCAGTGCGCGTAGCTATGGGTAATTTTATGGGTGGCCAACAGCACGCCCCGCCGCTCCAGCTGCGCCAGAACGGCTTCATCCGCCTTGTAGACATGCTCGCCAGCAAACAGCGGCACGCTATCGCGGAAAAGGCCATGATCATCAATATAATTGAGTGTGCCAATACCGTATTTATTGGCCACCACGAAGTCTTCCATGCCGTGATCCGGCGCTGTATGGACGCAGCCCGTACCGGTCTCAGTGGTGACATGTTCACCCAGTAATATCGGCACCTGGCGATCATAAAATGGGTGCTGTAGCAGCTGATTCTCGAGCCGCTGTCCTTTGACACGGCCAACAACCTGGTAGTCTTCCACACCCCAGCGCTTCATCACGGCAGGCACTAGCTCTTCGGCCAACAGAAAGCGACTGACACCCTCACCGGCATCACACTGCACCAGCACATAATTCAATTCAGGATTGAGACTGACCGCCTGGTTGGAAGGCAGCGTCCAGGGCGTGGTGGTCCAGATGGCCACTGCGACCGGCCCTTCGCCGGTCACATTATCCACGAGGGCCAAAAAGGCTTCGGTATCCACAACCGGGAACGCCACATCGATGGAAAAAGACATTTTGTCCTGATATTCAACCTCGGCTTCCGCCAGGGCTGAGGCACCGACCACACTCCAGTAAACCGGCTTGAAGCCACGCACCAGATGACCATTTTCTATGATCTTGCCCAGTGCCCGAATAATATTTGCCTCAAACTGGTAATCCATCGTCAGATAAGGGTTTTCCCAGTCGCCCAGCACGCCGAGACGCATAAAATCCTTTTTCTGGCCATCCACCTGACGGCGCGCATACTCCCGACATTTCTGACGAAATGTCTTGGTGTCCACCTTGACGCCGGCTTTGCCGATTTTCTTTTCAACCTGGTGTTCGATGGGCAGTCCGTGACAATCCCAGCCGGGCACATAGGGCGCGTCATAACCGCTCAGCGTACGGGACTTGACGACGATATCCTTCAAGATTTTATTGACCGAGTGACCGATATGAATATCGCCATTTGCGTAGGGAGGACCGTCGTGCAAAATGAATTTTTTTCTGCCGTGACGCTGCTCACGAATTTTTTCGTAAAGCCCGTCGCTCTGCCAGGATCTCAGCATGGTCGGTTCCCGCTGAGCCAGGTTGGCCTTCATGGGAAACTCGGTAAACGGCAAATTGAGAGTGGCTTTATAATCAGTCATCGTTTTCCAACATCGGGGTTACACCTCGGCAAAGTACTGCCGGGCCAGCGCAATATCACTGTGAATTTTCGTTACCATTGCTTCGAGAGAATCAAACGTCTGCTCTTCCCGTATTTTCTTTTTGAATTCCACATGAATTCTTTGACCGTAGATTAGCTGATCAAAATCCAGCAGATGTACTTCGAGCACCGGTTTTATCAAGTCGCCCACGGTGGGCCGCACGCCCACATTCGCGACTCCGGGCAACCGTTTGCCTTCCAGCAGCACCTCCACCACATATACGCCGCTCAATGGCGCGCGATAGCGATAGAGCTGCACATTGGCAGTGGGGATACCCAACTGTTGACCCAATTGCTGCCCATAAACCACCCTGCCGGTAATATGATAGGGTCGTCCCAGCAAGGTTTCTGCCAGCGCAAAATCGCCGACTTCCAGCACCTGGCGAATGCGTGTACTGCTGATCCGCTCACGGCCATACTGCAAGGTATGCGTGTCGATCACGTCAAAACCCTGCTGTTCCCCAACCTGTCTGAGCAGTTGGTCATTACCGCTGCGATCATGCCCAAAGCGGAAATCGTCTCCGACCACCAGACAGCGAACATCCAGTCCTTCTATTAATACTCTGTCAATAAATTGTCGGGCAGACAAACTGCGCAACGAAGGATTGAACTGAAGGCAGAGAACCCTATCTACACCTTCGCTGACCAGCGCCTCCACCTTTTCGCGTAAACGCATCAGCCGGGCCGGAGCCTGCTCTCCCGAGAAAAACTCCTGAGGCTGGGGTTCAAAAATAATCACCACAGAAGGCAGCCCGTATATTGCGGACTTTTCACGCAACTGTTGCAGTATTGCCCGATGGCCGAGATGAACGCCGTCAAATGAACCGATCGTCGCGACACAACCTCGATGTCCCGGACGCAGATTATGCAACCCACGGATAAACTGATGCTTTTTTCCGGTCACTGGTTTGGAGTCACTGGCGGCTTTCATCGCGAAACAAAGGCAGCAGTATAACCCAGCCCAATGGGGGAAAAACAGGCGCGGCGCCGCCACAGCAACACTTTTGTGACAGTGCCCTAGCGATGGCGGAGGTGAGAAGGTCGCATGCCACCCACCAGCAAAAACAGTGTGTATACCAGCATGCCACTGAGACAAATCAAGAGCATCCAGCCAGCACGCTGCCAACCGCCCCAGAAGAGCCACTGATTCAGGTGAGCCGTGAACCCCAACAGCACCGTCGCCATGACCAGATTCGCACCCAGCAAGGTCAGCAAAAAGCGGCGCCAGCCGGGAGAAGGATGATAAATACCGAAGCGATACAGGCCCCTAAACAGCAGTCCGGCATTCAGCATGGCCGCCAACGATGTTGCCAGCGCCAACCCGACATGCCCGATGCCAAAATAGTGGTCCAGCGGCAGGGCAAACGCCAAATTGAGCACCATATTGGTTACCAGGGCAATCACCCCAATACGCACTGGGGTTTTCATATCCTGCCGGGCAAAATAACCGGGAGCCAATACCTTGATTAGCATGAAAGCAATCAGGCCAATCGCGTACGCCTGGAGGCTGAGGACCGCCATTCCGATATCCCGCGGCGTCATCACATCACCATAATAAAACAGGGTCGTGAGAATCGGCTCGGCCAGTATCATCAATGCCACCGCCGCTGGAATGGCAACCAGCAGCACCATACGCAGAGCCCAGTCGAGAGTGCGGCTGAATACTTCCCCGGTACGGGCAGCATGTTGCCGGGACAGGCTGGGCAAAATCACGGTGGCGATCGCAATGCCAAACACACCCAACGGAAGTTCAGACAGCCGGTCGGAGTAATACAGCCAGGAAATACTGCCCGTTGGTAGAAACGAGGCAATCACAGTATCCAGCAACAGGTTGATCTGGCTGACAGAAACGCCAAAGATTGCCGGCACCATCAGTCGAAGCACTCTGCGCACACCTTCATCCCGCCAATCCACTTTAGGGTTCGGGAGCCGGTGAATCTGAGCAAGAAATGGTAACTGAAACAGCAGTTGCACAACCCCGGCCACCAGCACGCCCCAGGCCAGTGCATAGACGGGCGCATCAAACCAGGGGGCGGCCACCAGTGCCGCGGCTATCAGGGTGAGATTTAACAGTACCGGCGTGAAAGCGGGCACGGCAAAACGGTCGTAACTGTTGAGAATTGCCCCGGCCAGGCCTGTCAGGGATATCAACATCAAGTAGGGGAAAGTGATCCGCAGCATACTGCTGGCAGCGTCAAACTTGTCCGGGTAATCGAGCCAGAAACCAAAGGCGAACAGTGCAGTGACTAACGGCGAAGCAATGACCACCAGAATGGTGAGCACAATCAGCGATGAACCCAGCACGCCAGCCACGCTATCCAGTAAAGCCTTGACCGCTGCCGGGGTGCCTTTTTCGCGATACTCACCCAGTACTGGCACAAATGCCTGGGCAAATGCTCCCTCGGCAAACAGTCGTCGAAAGAAATTCGGAATTTTAAAGGCGACAAAGAAGGCATCGGCCAGCGCATCGGCACCGATGACCCTGGCAAACACCATATCCCGCAGCAAGCCAAGCACCCGGGAGAGCATCGTCATACTGCCGACCACACTACTGGAGCGCAGCAGGCCAGGCGCTACGGGGGGTTCGGCGGCTTTGTGCTCGGAAGGATTTGAATCGTCTGAATTCTGTGGTTGCAAACCGGCATTGTCCCGACAATAGCTAAACGCAAGGGGCAAATCATAGTGATTTTGGTGACGGGATGATAGCGGCATTGCTGATTGGCAAGGCCCGGACAACCAGCTTCAACAACCGGGATCGACTGCTGGGTATCGCGCCTGAATACGCCGACACATGCCCAGCAACCAAACTAAACGCAATTTGCGGATTTTGTGGGCTTTGGCCTGTTGATAAGCCGTCCCAAAACCTGTATATTTCCGCGCCTTGAATCAAGACTCACGATTGAGAGGAGCACCCAGGTGGCCAATACACCCCAAGCACGCAAACGCGCACGTCAGAATGAACAGCGTCGCCAGCACAATGCCGGCCTGCGTTCTATGGTACGCACCTATATCAAGAAAACCTACGCCGCCATTGCAACCGGCGAAGTGACCACGGCGACTGCCGCCTACAACTCTGCAGTGCCCGTCATTGACCGGATGGCCGACAAAGGTATTATTCACAAAAACAAGGCTGCCCGTCACAAGAGCAGACTGAACGCCCAATTGAAGGCAATGGCTGCCAGCTAAAGGTTTACAGTTGCCATCAAAAAAAACCGGCCGATGGCCGGTTTTTTTATGGCTGACCGCTAATCGGCGATCAATAATTAATCATTTTCTAGCGACCTTTCAGCTCCAGACGCCGGGCCATTTCCGCCATTACCAGCATATAAAGCTCATCCCCGAGATAGACGTCCTCTACCTTGTAGTCAATGTTGGGGTTATCGTTGATTTCAATTACGTAGGCCTGCTTGCCCTGATGTTTGATATCGACGCCATATAAACCACTACCGATCACCCTGGCTGCACGCAATGCGGCATCCAGCACCTCTCTCGGCACTTCGTAGGTTGGCAGGGTTTCAAAACCACCTGAATTAAAACGTTTGCTGCCATGATTGTAGATTTGCCAGTGATTGCGAGCCATGTAGTAACGGCAAGCATACAAAGGCCGATAGTTGAATACCCCGATGCGCCAATCAAAATCGGTATAGAGATACTCCTGGACCAATACCAACGCAGTGGTTTTCAACAACTCAGCGAGATGCGCCGACAACTCCTCGCGGTTAGCAGCTTTGAATACGCCTTTGGAAAATGAACCTTCGGGTATTTTTAACACCACGGGGTAGCCAAATTCCTTTTCAATGGCATCCAGGTCGTCTGGGGTGTGCGTGGAAAACACTTGGGTTTTGAGGGCGGGGACACTATTGTAGGTAAAGGCATCCTGTAAAAACACCTTGTTACAACAACGCAAAATGGAGGTAGGATCATCGATTACTACCATCCCCTCTATCTCCGCCTTCCTGGCAAAGCGGAAGGTATGATGGTCGATAGCGGTGGTCTCACGAATAAACAGGCCGTCATATTCGCCAAGGCGCGGGTAATCCCTGGCAGTGATTAACTCCGCATTGATATTACACTTGGCGGCAGCCTTGATAAAACGGCTCAGGGCTTCCTTGTTACTGGGAGGCATGATCTCCTTGGGATCCACCAGCACACCCAGCTCCCAGCGATAGGATTTCTTCTTTTTCGGGCTCTGCCAGCGTTTTTCGTTAAATTTGAGCATCGCTTCCAAAAATTTCGGACGCTCCGCTTTTGGCAATTTACCCAAGGAGATGGCAACAATACTTTTTACTTGCCAGCCACCAGACCAGAACAACACAACTTTCAGCATGGGGGCCGGATACACAGAAAACAGTCGCTGTCCGAAGCGGGAAAAACCGGGGTCTGATGCAACCCCAAAATTCACATAAAACGTTTTTTTCTCCCCTTCTCCTCCCGTATTGGAACCGGATAACAGCAGCTCACCCGTGATACGCGACATGTACAACAACTTACTGCGCAGATCGTTGATTGTGTTCACAGAAGGCATCACCCGATGCCCCCGGGCCTCCGCCAGCAGGGAACAATAGTATCCCCTACTCAAATACTTTCCACTGTCACACAGGTTGATCAGGCTGAGCTTTTTCTCGCCTTTTTTCGGGTGATCCTCCAGATATTGTGCAAAACTGATGGCCCGGTCATCGAAGCCAAAGCCGTTGATGTCCTCGAGATCGTCCACCACCAGCAAAAGATTGGACATAAATTGTTTACTCTGTCTGTATTGTCAGCAAATATAGAGAGACGTTCCCAGGCTACCGGATCCCGGCAACCTGCCGGTTCATCAGATCTACCCTGTTAACCAACTGAAGAAACCCACTGTCACGCCGCTATTTAAACAGCTCATCAAGACCGAGGTTATCGAGTTCGAGGCGCACCAATTTCCGTATATCAGCGGGATAGTGGCATATCAGCGAATCGTGCGCCAGACGCTCGGCGGTAGCAATAGGCAGCGTACGAATCAACCACTTCATCTGGGGTAATTTAGCGGCACTCATACTGAGCGTACGCATGCCGAGGCCGAGCAACAGGACCACTGCCACCGGATCCGAAGCCATCTCACCACAGAGACTGACCGGGATCCCAGCATCTTTGGCCAGCTTGAGAATGCGCTGAATCTCGAGCAGCACAGCGGGGTGCACATGGTCATAACGGGCTGACACCCGGGGGTTGTCACGATCCAGCGCCAGCAGATACTGGCTGAGGTCATTGGAACCGATGGAAATAAAATCGATCTTTCCGGCCCAGAACGGGATTTGGGAAATAGCCGCCGGGACCTCCACCATAACGCCCAAATCGGGCCTGGTAACAGCGTAGCCCTCCGCTGTCAGCTGTTCCATGGCATCAAGAAAAATCTCGGAAAAGTCGTCGAGTTCACTGGTGGAGCTGACCATTGGTAACAGAATTCGCAGATTGTCCATGCCCTCTGCTGCGCGCATCATGGCACGCACCTGAGTCATCAGTAACTGGCTGTTATCCAGGGTGAAGCGTACTCCACGCCAGCCCAGAGCCGGATTTTTTTCGTTGTCGACCGGGAAATAGGGCAATTGCTTGTCTCCACCAACATCCAGGGTCCGCATATGAACCGGTTTGCCTTTGTAAGCTTCCAGGACCTGCCGATAGACTCCGATCTGCTCTTCCTCGGAGGGGAAGCTATCGTGCACCATGAAAGGGATTTCTGTGCGGTACAGGCCCACACCCTGGGCGCCACTCAAGAGTCCCGGAGAGATATCTGCCAACAGCCCGGTATTGGTATAAAGGGTCACGGCAATACCATCCGGACTCACAGCGGGCAAATCGCGCATTTTTTCCAACTGTTTCATCAGGGCGCGGCGATCATTCACCAAGCGCTGATACTCTGCCAGAACCGCATCACCGGGATTGAGCAGTACCTGACCATTGTTCCCGTCAACAATAATTTGGGCGTCATCAACCAGCCGACGCAACCGGCCGGTGCCCATGACAGCAGGAATACCGAGCGCATTGGCAAGCACGGCTGTATGTGACAGACCTGAGCCGTCAAAACAGACCAGCCCCACCAATTTGTCACTGGGGATCAGGGCAATATCGGAAACACTTACCTGAAAACCCACCAATACGATGTTCGTATCGGGGGGAATGGCCACAGGCTTGATCCCCCGCCAGGCGTTGAACAACTTGTTACCCAGATGGTGAATATCTTCGTGACGGGCTTTCAGATAAGGGTCATCCATCTCCAGAAACAATTCGGCAAAATGCTGCACTGCCTTACGTAGCGATCCCGGCAACCAGTTGCCGCCACGAATGCCCTTCTCTACATAAGAGCAGAATGCCGGATCCTCCAGCAGCATGTTGTAGGCGCTGAAAATACCGGCGACACTGCCGGATATCTCTTTGCCGAGGGACGTCTGCTCGTGATCAATTTGTGCCCGCACCACGGCAAGCAGTTTCTGCCAGTCCTCCACGGCACCGGGAATATCTTCACAGGGCGCATCGAGCACAGAGTACAGTTCGCCGTGATCGCTTATTTTGATATGACCGATACCGATACCGGGTGCACCCTTGACACCAGACACCCGCTCGTTGAGGCCAATCATATCGCCCTGAGCAAGCGGACTGGTACCCAGCAACAATGCCAAATGGGCTGCCAACGTCACTAAAAAGCCCTGCTCTTCCTCAGATAGCTCGCGAATTTCACGCCCCTGAACCACCAGAACACCAATGACTTTGCCAGCATGCACGATAGGCACACCACAAAAACTGTGGAACTGCTCTTCCCGTGTCTCTGCGACATAACAATATGAGGGGTGTACTGTGCCATCGGCCAGATTGACCGGATGACGACTGGTGGCGACCAGCCCCACCAGCCCTGTGCCAGGCGGCAACTTGACGTTGCGTACGGCTTTTGCGGCCAGACCGTGGGACGCCAGTAACAGCATTTCTCGCTGATCATTCGCCAGGTAGAGGCTGCACACATCCACCGCCATGGTCTGACTGATAGACTCAACGATCAGGTTAACCTGATCAATAGGTGTATCAGCCGTCGCCACGGTCTGGACAATACGAGCTAACTCATGAACAACACTTTTCATAGCAATAATTGTTAACCATCAACATCCAATGGAAAAAACCTTTCAGACTACCGTTCTATCCAACAACACTCACTTCGCTATTTAAGAGGATTGCAAAAAAACCACAAGGGGTATTTATCACGACTGCCTGCCCACAAGTGCCACAATATCTGCAAAATCAGCGTGAAGAAAACCTCGAACCCATTTACAGCAATCCACCTTAGATCCGATAATCGCACACCTCAATCCGGTTAGCACCAACATGACATCCATCTCTTTCGACACCTCTGACGAACAGGAAGTCGAAAATCTTCTGTTTTCACAGATTGCCAGTGATCTCAAAGGGAAAGGCTACGCGGTTATTCCCAACGCACTGCCCGGACTATTGTCGGAAGAACTGTTTGGCCAGATACAATCGCTTCACAGCGATGACTTCAGCGAAGCAGGCGTGGGCCGAAATTGTGATCAAACCCTGAACCGATTTGTCCGACGGGATGCCATCCGCTGGATTGCAGGGGCAACCCTACCGGAGCAGCGTTGGCTGGAGTGGAGCGGTCGACTACAGATTTATCTCAATCGGCACCTTTTTCTTGGCTTATTCTCTTACGAGAGCCATTTTTCACATTACCGTCCAGGGGATTTTTATCGCAAACATCTGGATGCCTTTCGGGGTCAGACCAATCGTCGACTCTCTACCGTGGCTTACCTGAATCCCGGCTGGATGCCAGACGATGGAGGTGAACTGATTCTGTTCGGTGAAATGGGTGAACCGGAAATCCTCCGGGTAACCCCGGCTTACGGCACGCTGGCCATCTTCCTGAGTGAAGTATTTCCCCACGAAGTTTTGCCCACCAACCGACACCGCTACAGCATCGCTGGTTGGTTTAGGGTCAACGGATCTGTCAATGATCGGCTCGACCCCCCGGCCTAGCCCTACGGGAAAGGCGGACTAGATCAAAACCAGATTGTCCCGGTGAATCACTTCTTTATCATCACAATAACCGAGGATATCGAGAATTCTGTCACTGCTCTTGCCAATAATCAGACGACTCTCGGCAGCACTGTAGTTGACCAGACCGCGGGCAACCTCATTCCCGGCCAAGTCAACACAGCGTACCAGATCACCTCGATGGAAATCCCCAACGACCGCTTTCACTCCGACCGGCAATAGACTCTTACCCTGCTCGCGCAGCGCCCGGCAGGCACCCTCGTCCAGCGTCAGTGACCCACGCACTTGCAGCCGGCCGGCCAACCACTGCTTGCGGGCAGCTATCGGCATCTGTTCTGCCAACAGCAGCGTTCCAAGATCTTCCGCCTTTGCCAGTCTGGTGAGCACCTGCTCGTTGCGACCACCAACAATCACTGTGCTCGCTCCCGAACGGGCGGCCAGACGGGCGGCACGCAATTTGGTAATCATGCCCCCCCGGCCCAACGCACCGCCTTCGCTGGCCAGTTTGTCCAGTGCGGGATCACCTGCCCGGCCCGAGGAAACCAGCCGGGCCTTTGGAGAGGTTCTCGGGTCGGCATCATAAAGTCCATGCTGATCAGTGAGAATCACCAGCAAATCCGCATCGATGAGGTTGGCCACCACCGCCGCCAGCGTGTCATTGTCACCAAAACGAATTTCATCGGTAACCACCGTATCGTTTTCGTTAATGATCGGCACCACCCCCAATCCGATCAATGTCTGTAATGTATTGCGGGCATTGAGGTACCGCTCGCGGTTCGACAAATCATCGTGATCGAGCAGCACCTGTGCAGTGTGGCGGTTGAATTGTTGAAACTGGAATTCATAGGCCTGCACCAGGCCCATCTGGCCTACGGCTGCCGCTGCCTGCAACTCGTGAACAGCCGATGGCCGCTTCCGCCAGCCAAGTCGAGACATACCCTCGGCAACAGCCCCGGAAGAGACCATCACCACTTCAATGTCCTGCTCGAGTAATTCTGCCACCTGGGCCACCCAGGCACCGATAGATTCCCGATCGAGACCACGACCATCGGCAGTCAACAGGGCACTGCCTATTTTTACGACCCAGCGGCGGGCATTGCGGACAATTGTTCTATCGTTCATGGCTGGTCTGCTGTCTGGTGGTCCGAATCCTGGTTGAGAGTGGCTGATTTCCGGGACTGAATCGACAACGATTCAGGGGCTATAAACGACTTCCACGTCATAATCATCATCGTCAAAGTCATCGTCCTGGTCATCAGATTTACGACTGCGGCGCAGGGATTCAATTCGGTCACGTGCCTCATACTGCATCTGGTGTTGAACATCCAGTTCCCGACGGGCTACCTCCGGGTCACTGCGTTCAGCCTCCCAACAGGCTTCCAGATACTCGAGAATGTCATCACACAGCTCGGCCGTACCTTCCGCGGACAAGGCAGACACCTGATACACCGGCCCTTCCCAGCCCAGTTGGGCGACCACGTCGCTGCAATATTGCTGGCGCTCCGCCTCGGGCAATAAATCCACTTTATTGAGCACCAACCAACGATCCCTGCTCCACAGAGTCGGGCTGAACTGATCCAGTTCATCTTCAATAATGGCGATATTATCCGCTGGATTTTTTCCATCGGGCGGCATCATATCCACCAGATGTAACAGCAAGCGGGTTCGCGTCAAGTGTTTCAGAAAACGAATGCCAAGACCGGCACCTTCGGCAGCACCCTCCACCAGGCCGGGCACATCAGCAATCACAAAACTGCGATACTTGTGGGGATTGACGACACCGAGATTGGGAACAAGTGTTGTAAAAGGATAATCGGCAACCTTGGGGCGCGCAGCCGAGACAGCGCGAATAAATGTCGACTTACCGGCATTGGGCAAACCAACCAGGCCCACATCCGCCAGTACTTTCAGCTCCAAACGCAGGTTGCGTTCCTCACCCTCTTTGCCGGGTGATGTCTGGCGCGGCGCACGATTGACACTCGACTTGAACCGGGTATTTCCCAGGCCGTGAAAGCCTCCATGAGCCACCATCAGGCGCTGGCCATCATCGGTGATATCGCCGAGCACTTCCTCAGTATCTTCATCAATTACCGTAGTGCCCACCGGCACCTTGAGAACCAGGTCATCACCACCCCGACCGGTACAGTTGCGACTGCTGCCAGATTGACCACTCTGGGCACGATAATCCCGCTGAAAGCGATAATCCACCAGGGTGTTGAGGTTGATATCCCCTTCCAGATAAACCGAGCCACCGTCACCACCATCGCCACCATCGGGCCCACCTTTGGCCACGAATTTCTCACGGCGAAAACTCAGGCAACCGTTACCACCGCGACCGGCATGTACGTGAATCGTTGTTTCATCGACAAATTTCATGACGGGAGTATACCGCGCTCTGAGGGGTTGGGATTAAATAGTACGCCACCGGCAGCACGAACACATACAATCCACTCGATATTCAAATATTCAAACACAAAAAAGCCCCGCCTGGGCGGGGCTTTGCGATAAAGCCAGCCTCAGGCGGTTAGAATATTCACATACTTGCGATTATTGGGACCTTTCACTGTGAACTGTACTTCACCGTCTGCTGTAGCAAAAATGGTGTGGTCGCGACCAATGCCAACATTGTTGCCCGCATGGAACCGGGTACCGCGCTGACGAATAATAATATTGCCCGCTGTGACCTGTTCACCACCGAAACGCTTGACACCCAGTCGTTTACTTTCGGAATCGCGCCCGTTACGGGTACTACCACCAGCTTTTTTGTGAGCCATGACGTTCTCCTATCTGATCTTAACCGGCACTGATGCCCGTGATTTTCACTTCGGTGTACCACTGACGGTGGCCCATTTGCTTCCGGTGATGCTTGCGGCGGCGGAACTTGATGATTTGCACCTTGTCCGCACGACCATGACTAAGCACTTCACCGGTCACCTTGGCACCTTCAAGCAACGGCGCACCAATCTTGAAATTTTCACCATCGGCAACCATCAGCACTTCATTGAAGTCAATATTGCCACCGGTGGGGACTTCCAGCTTTTCGAGGCGCAGGTATTCGCCTTCCTTCACCCGGTGCTGTTTGCCACCACTCTTTATAACTGCGTACATAATATGCTCCGTATTCGCTCATGCCAGTTCGAAGCCTGCAGGAACGATTTCCTCAAGGCCGGTTTTGCGAGGGGCAGGATTTTAAGGGAAAGACCCTGTTACCGCAAGGAAATATTCCATTGTACAGGTGATGTCAGCACCGGAAACTTGACAGTGACAGAGGCCCTCTCTAGGATGCGACGCGCCTATCGTACAAGTCCCGCGTGCATTGGCTGTTTACACCTATCGTTGCTGGCCAGGGTTACGGCATGTTGCCATTCCATAAGGTAGTTAAATCCGAATTTGAACAGGTGAATGAGCTGATCATTCGCCAGCTGCACTCTGACGTCGGGTTAGTGGAAAATATTGGCCAATACATCGTCGACGCGGGCGGCAAACGACTTCGCCCACTACTGGTGTTACTCATTGCGAAGAGCTTTGGCTACCGGGGGACACAACACATCTCACTGGCCGCCATTATCGAGTTCATTCACACCGCCACGCTACTGCACGACGATGTGGTGGACACCTCCAGCCTGCGACGTGGAAGAGCCACAGCCAATGCGCGGTTCGGCAATGCTCCCAGTGTGCTTGTCGGAGACTTCCTCTATTCCCGGGCGTTCCAGATGCTGGTTGCCATCGATAGCATGGCGATCATGCGAATCATCGCCGATACCACCAATATCATCTCCGAAGGTGAAGTGCAGCAACTAATCAATGCTGGCAACCCCGATACATCCGAAGCGGCCTACCTCAATGTCATTCACAAGAAAACAGCTCAACTCTTCGAGGCGGCGGCGCAAACTGGCGCCATCCTGGCAGGGGCGTCGGCCACCCAGGAAGAAGCAGCAAAACATTACGGTTATCATCTTGGAATGGCATTTCAGCTGGTAGATGACGTGCTCGACTACAGTGGTCAGGCGGACGAACTTGGCAAAAATATCGGTGATGACCTCGCGGAGGGCAAACCGACACTGCCTCTGATTTGCGCTATGCAGAGGGGGACGCCAGCGCAGGCCGCGATGATTCGGTCAGCCATTGAGAAAGGTGCCCTGGAACAGCTCGACCAGATTAGTGATGCCATCCATTCGACTGGCGCACTCGACTATACACTCACTTGTGCAGCTCATCATGCAGAACAGGCGAGAGCCTGCCTGGCAGATTTTACAGACTCACCGGAACACCGGGCATTGGCAGAACTCACAGAGTTTGCCCTCCAACGAAAATGCTGACATCCAGCACAGGGATATCTGCCACGAGCATCAATACAATATAGTGTGTGCTCTGATCTGATGGATGAGGATTCATAGGGCAATAATGCCCTCTACGCTCCCCCCTTCTTTTCTGGACTTAATGAGCAAATCCGCTAAAATTCACCGCTTCGATGACAAACCAGCACCGGGTAAAACCGACCAACCAGGACAGTCCACTCAATGACGAAATTCGTTCCACAATCACAGAACGCGTATACCCGCGAGGAAATCGTCGCCTGTAGTCACGGCGACCTGTTCGGTGAAGGCAACGCCAAACTCCCCGCTGACAACATGCTGATGGTGGATAGAATCACCCGCATTCATGCCGAAGAAGGCCGATTTGGCAAGGGCTTGATAACTGCAGAACTGGATATCCATAAAGACCTGTGGTTTTTTGGTTGCCACTTTCATGGCGACCCGGTTATGCCCGGCTGCCTTGGCCTTGATGCCATGTGGCAGCTGACCGGCTTTTTCCTGGCCTGGAAAGGCAATCCCGGCAAGGGACGGGCGCTGGGCTCGGGCGAAGTGAAGTTTTTCGGCCAGGTACTACCAGAAGCAAGCACCGTGACCTACCAGATTGATATTTCGAGAATTGTCGAAAGAAAACTGAAAATGGCTATCGCCGATGGCAGTGTTTTTGTGGACGGCCGCGAGATTTATACGGCGAAGGATCTGCGTGTTGGACTGTTCGAGTCAACTGACAACTTCTGATTTTTTCTACTACAATAGCCGAACCTGACAGTCGGCATAGGTATAAACGATGAAACGTGTAGTAATTACCGGAATGGGGATAGTTTCCTGCCTGGGTAATGACAGAGAAACCGTCACCACAGCGCTAAAGGAAGGGAAATCCGGCATCGTATTCCGGGAAGATTTTGAAGAAATGGGCCTGCGTTGCAACGTGGCTGCCCGGGTCGACCTTGATCTCGCGGAGCTGATTGACCGCAAGATTCTCCGTTTTATGGGCCCCTCTGCGGCATACGGCTATATCGCCACCGAGCGTGCCATTGCCGATGCCGGCCTCAGCGAGGATCAGGTCTCCAATATCCGCACCGGCCTAGTGATGGGGTCCGGCGGCGTATCCGGTGAAATGTTCACCGAAACCATTGATGTCATGCGCGCCAAGGGCATCAAAAAAGCGGGTCCCTACCGGGTAACCCAGATCATGGCCAGCACCGTTTCCGCTTGCCTGGCGACACCATTCAAAATCAAGGGCACCAACTATTCCATCGCCTCCGCCTGTGCCACCAGTGCCCACAGCATTGGTCACGCAATGGAACTGATTCAGATGAACAAACAGGACATTGTCTTTGCCGGTGGCGCCGAGGATATGCACTGGTCAATGGCGGGCATGTTCGATGCCATGGGAGCACTGTCGACCAAATATAACGATACTCCTCAACTGGCCTCCAGGGCTTATGACGCTGACAGGGACGGTTTTGTACCGGGAGTCGGTGCAGGCTGTCTGGTCGTGGAAGAACTGGAACACGCCCTGGCGCGGGGCGCCACAATCTATGCCGAGCTGGTGGGCTATGGCTCCACCTCCGATGGCTATGACATGGTGGCGCCGTCCGGAGAGGGCGCCGCGCGCTGCATGAAAATGGCGATGCAAACCACCCAGGGGGATATCGACTACATCAACACCCATGGCACCAGCACACCCGTCGGTGATTTGCAGGAGCTGAAGGCCATCAGGGAGACTTTTGGCGAAAAAGTACCACCCATCAGCTCGACCAAATCGCTATCCGGGCACGGACTCGGCGCCGCTGGTGTTCAGGAAGCGATTTTCAGTCTGTTGATGATGGAACACAACTTTATCTGCGCCTCCGCCAACATCGACAACCTGGATCCGGAAGCGGCAGACCTACCCATTGTCACCAAACGGGTAGACAAGGCCAACCTGCAGCGTGTCATGTCCAACAGCTTTGGTTTTGGTGGCACCAATGCAACGCTGGTTTTTCAGCGCTACAACGCCTAATTTGCTATTGAAATTATTCTTCACGGGAGAGCTGGTTTGGTTCTTCCGTTATACGACCCAGACGATCAATTGATGGCAACCAGCTCACAGCCCTCATCCACTTCCAGCTTTGCGCCACTCATTGCCATTGTTGATGCCCTCAATGTCATCTTAGCCAGTTTAGTGGCTCACTGGCTCCGCTTTGGCTTCGCAGACATGTCCGCCAAATTTGAAGTATTGACCGGTGGCACAGCACTCCTGCTGGTTTTTGTCCTCACCATTACCGGCGTCTACGACTCATGGCGAGGCAGACGACTTCCTCCCCTCCTCAAACGCTATACTTTCTCGCTACTGCTGACTGTGGCAGTGCTCATGGCCTTTCTGGTTTTTACCAAGACTGCAATCGAGTTTTCCAGGCTCTGGTTAATTTACCTGGTGGCATTAACCTGGTTGGGAGGCACGCTCTACCGTTGCGGGTACCACTTTTATCTGAAACGCCTGCGAAGTGCCGGTAAGAACCTGCGGTCGGTACTGGTCATTACCAGCGATCACCACCACGCCAAGGTACTCTTTGACGAGCGGGAAATGCAGCAGTCCGGTTACCGACTGGTACATCATGTGCATTCCAGTGAAATAGAGCGCTGGGCTCACTCCGGTCAGGTGATAGAGGAACTCAGTAAATATTCGGTCGATGAAGTGTGGCTCGACCTGCCGCTGAGCATGGGAAGGTTTATTAAGGACATTGTCTATGCCCTCCGCCATGTAACGGTGGACATCCGCTTTTTCCCCGACTTTGAAGATATCCAGCTCCTCAACCACAAGGTATCGAGCATCCTCGGTCACTACGCCATAGATATCAGCTGCTCTCCAATGCGAGGCTTTAATCGTACCCTCAAGCGCTGTGAAGACCTGGTGCTGGGCATACTGATCTGCGCACTGGTCACACCTGTCTGCCTGGCAATTGCGCTACTGATCAAATTCAGTTCGCCCGGCCCCGTATTGTTCAAGCAGTATCGTAATGGTCAGGATGGCAGACGCTTCAAGGTTTACAAGTTCAGATCCATGACCGTTCACCAGGAAGCCAATGGTACGGTAACCCAGGCGAAACCCGATGACCCGAGGCTCACCAGACTGGGGGCTTTTCTGCGACGTACCAGTCTCGATGAATTACCGCAGTTTTTTAATGTCGTACAGGGCCGCATGTCCATCGTTGGTCCCAGACCCCACGCCCTGATCCACAATGAGTATTACATGGATCTGATCGAATCCTATATGTGGCGACACAAGGTCAAACCGGGGATTACCGGACTCGCCCAGATCCGCGGTTATCGGGGCCTGACCGACACACTGGAAAAGATGGAGCGACGGGTCGAGTGTGATCTTGAATACATCAACAACTGGTCGCTGTGGCTCGACCTGAAAATCATTACCCTCACGGTGTTCAGCCTCTTTCACAACAAAAATGCCCACTAACCCACCTTACTGAACCAGCTCCCCACTAACCACGCCAATCAACCGGGGGCTTTCCCTGCCTGCCCACAACCGTTAGCATCAGCAAACAACGCCCAGTCATGCACCGTGCTCACTAACAACCAGAATAAGGAAATGCCATGAAACTCTATGACTACCCCGGTGTACCCAACCCGCGACGGCTGAATATCTTCATGGCCGAAAAGGGCATCGATTTTCCTCGCATTGCGGTGGATTTGCTGAAAGGTGAACAACTTACAGAAGATTTCCGAGAGAAAAGTCCCAACTGCGATGTGCCGGTGCTGGAGCTTGATGATGGCACCTGTATCTCCCAGACCAACGCCATTGCCCGCTATCTGGAAGCCCGCCATCCGGAGCCACCCCTGTTTGGCGCCACTGACCAGGAAATCGGATTAGTGGAAATGTGGAACCAGATTTGTTTTACCAACGGCTTTCAGGCAGTGGCAGACCTGTTCAGAAATGGGCCTGACTGGTTTGATGGAAGAGCTCTGGTCGGACCGCACAATTACGACAAAATCCCGGCCCTGGTGGAACGAGGCCGCCAACGCATCATGAATTTCTATGATGACCTAAACCAGCATTTAGCCCACCGTTCCTACCTTGCCGGGAACAATTTCTCCATGGCTGATATCACCGCACTGGTGACCATCGACTTTGCCGAATGGGCAGGGGTAGCCATGCCCGAGGGGCACGAGCATCTTCACTTATGGCACCAGCAGATATCGCAGCGTCCCAGTGTCGTGGCCAACAGCTAAGTACGAGACCTGAGCCAATGACAGGACTGCGCTTCCGAGGTAAACTGTCGTCCTAATTTTAGTCAGTGGAGCAAGGCATGGCTCGGGGTATCAACAAGGTTATTTTGATTGGCAATCTGGGGAAAGACCCGGAAACACGGTATATGCCCAGCGGTGGTGCAGTGACCAACCTCACACTGGCCACCAGTGAAACCTGGAAAGACAAGCAGACAGGCCAACCGCAGGAACGAACCGAGTGGCATCGGGTTGTTTTTTTTAATCGTCTGGCAGAAATCGCTGCCGAATACCTGAAAAAAGGCAGCAAGGTATATATTGAGGGCTCGCTCAGAACCCGCAAGTGGCAAGACCAGAGCGGTCAGGACAAATACACCACTGAAATCGTGGCGAATGAAATGCAGATGCTGGATAGTCGTGGCGGGGCAGGCTCGGGCTCATCAGGCTACGACGATGGCATGCAGCAGCAAGGCCCATCAGGTAGCGGTCAAGGAGGCTACAGCAAACCCCAGCAACAACAGCCACAGCCACCGGGGTCTAGCAATAACAACAACAGCACAGACCCCGGATTTGACAGTTTTGATGATGACATCCCGTTCTGACAAACCAACCAAATCCAATAAAAAAGCCCGCGTAAAAGCGGGCTTTTTTATGCCGTTAAACCGGTGCCTCCAGGGGACGCCCCAGTGCTGACTCCATCGTAGACTGACAGAAAGAATCCTTATCCACTTTAAAGTAGGCAAGCCGGTGTTCCGGCATGATCACCACATCCTGAACACCGGGAACTGGACCGACAAAACGCTCGGCAGCAATCACTTCGCCCGGCATCAATGACACTACCAGGCTTTTCAAATGGGCCGGTTTCTTCATCGTCACCGCAGCGGCCAGCCAGACCAGAATCGACACCGCCACCATCCAGAAAACTTCGGCATAACCAAATCGCCAGGCCACATAACCGCCTGCCAGCCCACCAAAAAAGGCCCCCATAAACTGGCTGGTGGAGTAGATACCCATGGCTGTGCCGCGGCCACCGGCCGGCGCCAGTTTGCTGACCAGCGACGGCAGCGACGCTTCCAGCAGATTAAAGGCCATAAAAAACAGGAATAAACCCACGATAAACCCATAGCGGTGACTGGTATTGGCGGCGAGAACCATTTCGGCTAGAGCCAGCAGAGTAACCGCGCCAATAAACACCGGTTTCATTTTACGGCGCTTTTCCCCAACGATAATAAAAGGCAGCATGCAGAGAAACGACAACCCCATGGTGCCGAGGTAAATCATCCAGTGATCACTGCGGGCCAGACCCAGGCTCTGCTCCAAAAGCACCGGAACTGCCACCCAGCTGGCCATCTGGGCAAAATGCAGGGTGCCAATCCCCAGATTGAGCCGCAACAACTCAGCGTCTTTTAACAACCGGCCAAACATTGCCGGTACCGCTTCTGCTTCCGCATTGTGAAGCAAGGTCACCGGCGTGGGGATCACCAGGGCCAACACGCCAAGGCTCACTACCGACATCCCGGCCGCCAGCCAAAACAACCCGGACAGACCCCATTGATTCGCCAGCACCGGTCCGAGCACCATCGACAGGGCAAACGAAATCCCGATACTGCCCCCAACCAACGCCATGGCTTTAGTGCGATTCTGTTCAGTCGTCAAATCAGATAATAACGCCATGATCGTACTGGCCACTGCACCCGAGCCCTGCAAGGCACGCCCTGCAATCAGGCCCCACATGGAATCAGACAACGCAGCGATAACACTCCCCACAAGAAACAACAACAACCCGCCAGCGATCACCGGCTTTCGGCCTACCCGATCGGAAAGAAATCCCAGGGGAATCTGGAATAATCCCTGGGTAAGACCGTAGATACCCAAGGCTAAACCCGCCAACAAGGCCGAGCTGCCACTGTAGTCGCCAGCGTAGAGTGCCAGCACTGGCAGTAACATGAATAACCCCACCATGCGAAAAGCATAGAGAGAGGCCAAACCTAACAGGCTTTTGCGTTCCAGTGGATTCATGGGAATGACAGCGTTGATATCAGAGGCGGATATTATAAAGGGCGGACAAAGGAATAAGTAGGGAACCAGAAATCTTAGGGCCTCTTATTTTAATCAGTTTCGCTTGTAGATATCTTCAAACCTGATGATATCGTCCTCGCCCAGATATCCCCCAGACTGTACTTCGATGATCTCCAATGGAATAGACCCCGGGTTCTCCAGGCGATGTGTTTCGCCAATAGGGATAAATGTCGATTCATTTTCCGATAGCAGAAATGTCTCTTCGCCCTTTGTCACCAATGCGGTACCACTCACCACAACCCAGTGTTCCGCGCGATGGTGGTGCATCTGTAAGGAAAGCCGCCCACTGGGTTTGACCAGAATCCGCTTTACCTGGAAACGTTCACCATTTTCAATGGCATCGTAATACCCCCAGGGTCGAAAAACCTTGCGATGGGCCTCTGCTTCGGAACGCTTTTGCTCTCGTAACTGATCTACAATCTTCTTGACCTCTTGCACGCGGTTTTTGTCAGCTACCAGAATGGCATCGTCACTTTCGATGATCACCACGTCCCGCAGCCCCATTGTCGCAATCAATTTTTGATCAGCCTGGATAAACGAGTCATGGGTATCCAGTGCCATCACATCACCTTTCAGAGTATTACCGCACTGATCTTTTTCAGATATAGCCCAAAGCGCCGACCATGAGCCCACATCACTCCAGCCACAGTCCATTGGTACCACCACGGCATCGGGAGTTTTTTCCATGACGGCATAGTCGATGGAATCCGCGGGGCAATCGAGAAAAACAGCTCTATCGGGCCTGAGAAAATCGCTGTCTACCGAAGCCGATGACATGGCTTTTTGGCAAACCGACAAAATTTCAGGACTGTGCGCCTGCAGCTCGTCCAGATAACGGCGCGCGCTGAACAGAAACATCCCACTGTTCCAGAGATAGCCGCCCTCGGTCAGATATTGCTCGGCAAGGGCTTTGGCCGGTTTTTCTACAAACCTCGATACTATTTTTGCAGGACCACTACCGACCAAATCACCACACTTTATATAGCCATAACCGGTTTCAGGTGCGCTCGGTACGATACCAAAAGTCACCAGCTTACCTTGCTCGGCAAAGGGCAAGGCGGCGATCACCGCCGCCTGAAATGCATCGACATCCTGTATTGCATGATCTGCCGCCAATACCAGCAACACCGGGTCATCACCCTCCCCGGCATGCTCCAGAGCATAACAAGCTGCCAGCGCCACCGCAGGTGCCGTGTTCCTGCCCTCTGGCTCAAGCAGAATCATGGCCGGATCACAACCTGTCGACCTGAGCTGTTCTGCCACAATAAACCGGTGGCTTTCACCACAAACAAACAAAGCAGGTTGTGTGTCTAACGCTCGCAAACGACCGTAGGTTTCCTGCAGCATAGTGTCATCCCCCAACAGTGGCAGGAACTGTTTTGGATACAACTGTCGTGAGAGCGGCCACAACCGGGTTCCTGAACCACCAGCCATCACAACGGGGACAAGAGACATCACTTTATACTCCCTTCAAACAAGAAACTCGGGCCGTTCTAGATTTTTCGCCAGATGGCCAATGTGTTAAAACCCAGTAGCCTGTTGACCTGATATACGCACAGCAGGTTTTTTGATGCAACGGCAACCGAAGTCGCAATAGCTGCACCGATCAGCCCATAATCGGGAATCAACAAGACCCCCAGGCCAACGCCCAGGACTGCACCGATAAAGACATTCCAACGCAGCTGGGGCTCGTGACCGGTCATACTCAATAAAGAACCCACAGAACCCACGGCAGTGCCAATAAACTGGCCAACCGCCAAAATCATCAAGGCAACGGCTCCCGATTGAAACTGCGGCCCAAACAGCCCCATAAGCCACTGGGGGAAAACCATCATAAAGATTGCTGATGGTACCGCCAGCAGCAAAATCAACCGTACTGACCACAAAGCAACTCGCTCCAGACCAGCCATATCACCCTGACTGTACAGGGCGGCAAATTTGGGTCCGGCGCTGGCATTGACAGCAAACAGGGCAAAACCAATCAACATGGCAGTCCGTTGGGCAACGGCAAACAGCGCCACATCCTCGACCGAACCCCAGACACCCATTAGCAGTTGGGATGACCACTGAATAACCTGCCCGAGAATTACAACACCCCACAAGGGCATACAACTGGCGTACAGCAGGTCACTGGGAAAGTCCGCCCCCTGTTCTGTACCGGGCACCGCCCTGTGCCAAAAAAACATCCCGATGACCAATGCCAGCGTACAGCCAATCAGGTAGATCCATGCTACCTCCTGCGCCCGGGTAACGGGAAAAATGAGCAGGCCAGCCAACATGGTCAAAGGCACAATACCGGTTAAAACCATCACACCGGCAATGATTTTTTTCATCCCCAACAGGGCAAAAACATGCAGGGTATATAGCCCCACTAAAGGCAAAGCCATAACCATAATCGGCAATACAGCACCAAACCCCGGCTGTTCGAAGACATAATTGACCAGCAACTGATTAGACACCAACAGTACCAGCATAAAAAGCAAACAGAGACCACCGCCCCACAAGAGTGCCTTGCGGTAGACCCCATGAAGTTTTACGGTATCCCCCGCCACGCGGGCACGGGCCACAAACCGCATGACACTGTTGTCCAGACCCATACGGCCCACAGAGGACAGCAGAACAACCAGCGTAAAGCCGAGAAAGAACAGCCCCGCCTCGGCAGGGCCAAGTTTGCGGGCAATCACGATATTCATCATGAAAGCGAGAATAGCTGTCAGCACCTTGACAAACAGGCCGAGCGAGCTGCCGAACAGCACCTCACGAAAGTGGGGGTTACTCTCAAACCATCGCTTCAGGTGATCAAGCTGATTTACCATGGGATACCTGAAGCAATGTGGGGAAGGATTTGTTGTGGACTCATTCTGCCAACACCGGCATCAGCGACTCAATGGCCAGCTCCCAATCACCGGTTGACTGGGGAAGGCAGGCCCGCAGTTTCGCATCATCGAGTACAGTATAAGCTGGGCGACTAGCCACACTGGAATATTCAGCGGCCGTCACGGGCAGGACTTCGGGCAGCCGCCATTCTGGTCTGAGTTTACCCAGACAAGCAAAGATAGCCTGGCTGAACTCAAACCAGCTACAGGCACGCCCGCCGGAATAATGGTAAATGCCGGAGGCAGCTTCCACCTCAGCCAACCTGATTATCGAGACAGCCAGATCACCCCCATAGGTGGGGGTCCCAGTCTGATCTATAATTACCTGTATGGTCTCGCGGCCATCTGCCAGTTTCAGCATCGATTTGAGGAAATTATTGCCGTACTCACTGAACAGCCAGGCTGCGCGAACAATAAAATAACGGTTTGCCCCGACGGCGTACTGCTCTCCCACCAGCTTGCTGGCGCCGTAGACATTCAGGGGGTTTACCGGGTCAGACTCGCGATACGGTCTGGTGGTTCTTCCATCAAATACATAATCCGTTGACACCTGCACCAGCAGAGCGCCAACTTTATTGGCCGCTTCAGCCAGATAGCCCACGGCCTCCGCATTAACCCGCCGAACAATCTCGGGTTCACTCTCAGCACGGTCAACGGCCGTATAGGCTGCGGCATTGACAATGACGTCGGGCCGAAATCCTACAACGGCAGCCTCTACAGCCTGCCGGTCGGTAATATCCAGCTGATTACGGTTCAAAGCCAGCCCATCGTGCGCCGTCATGCGGAGCCTGTCTTGCAAACAACGGCCTAGCTGCCCGTCTGCCCCGGTCACCAGAATTTTCATGACTGGCAATAGGCCGCAAAAGTGGGGGCACCGGCATCTTTGTCCGACAGCCTGATAGCCGATGCTTCGGGCCACTCAATCGCCAGCTCGGGATCATTCCAGAGAATGGCGCCCTCGTCATCCGGATCGTAGTAATCCGTACATTTATACTCAAAATCTGCCACGTCACTCAACACCAAAAAACCGTGGGCGAAGCCCGGTGGCATCCATAACTGGCGCTTGTTTTTTTCATTCAACAATAGGCCGTGCCACTTACCGAAACTGGGCGAGTCCCGACGCAAGTCTACTGCCACATCAAATACTTCGCCCCGCAAAACCCTCACCAATTTTCCTTGCGGCTTGTTGATCTGGAAGTGCAAGCCACGCAGGACACCTTTTTCAGATCTCGAGTGGTTATCCTGAACAAAGGGCAACGCAATACCCGCCAATTCTGCATAGCGCGCCACGTGAAAGGTTTCCAGAAAAAACCCACGGTCGTCGCCGAACACGCGCGGCTCGATAATCAAACAATCCTTGAGGGGCGATGCGATGACTTTCACTGATAACCCTCGGCTACCCGAACCAGATATTGCCCGTAATTAGTCTTTTGCAGCGTCTCACCCCGACGGCGAAGCTGGTCATTGTCAATCCAACCCTGCCGATATGCGATCTCCTCAAGACAGGCCACCTTGAGTCCCTGCCTCGCCTCAATTGTCTGGACGAAATGGCTAGCTTCCATCAACGAGTCGTGGGTGCCGGTGTCCAGCCAGGCGAAGCCCCGACCCAGCAAACTGACATGCAGCTTTCCGCGTTGCAGATACGCATTATTCACGTCTGTGATTTCCAGTTCACCGCGTTCTGACGGGGTTATTTTTCTGGCGATATCCACCACACTGTTGTCATAAAAATACAGACCTGTCACGGCATGGCTTGATTTGGGCTCTGACGGCTTTTCTTCAATGGAAACAGCCTTGCCATCGGGGTCAAACGAGACGACACCAAAACGCTGGGGATCGTTGACATGGTAACCAAAAATAGTCGCACCTTCCTCACGTTGAACGGCCTCGCGGAGCATGGCACTAAAGCCAAAACCGTGAAACACATTATCCCCAAGAATCAGGCAAACATAGCTGTCACCAATAAATTCTTCTCCGATCAGAAAGGCCTGGGCCAGACCGTCAGGCGAGGGCTGCTCCGCATAGCTGATCTCCAGCCCAAACGACTCGCCGTTGCCAAACAAACGCCGAAAGGCTGGCAAATCCTCCGGTGTTGAAATGATCAAAACCTCACGGATACCTGCCAGCATCAACACCGACAGCGGATAATAGATCATCGGCTTGTCATAGACCGGCAATAATTGCTTGGAGACCCCAAGGGTAATCGGATGCAACCGTGTACCCGAGCCACCCGCCAGAATAATGCCTTTATAATTGTTCATATCTTTTCCAAAACCAACATCACCATAGGTGACAAATTAGTTGGGTAGTTATTGCGATTTAACCGTGCCGGCACGATCAAGCTTATAGGCACCAGAGAGGGTGCGCTGCCACCACTCCGGATGATCGAGATACCATTGAACGGTCTTGCGCAGACCGCTCTCGAACGTTTCTGCGGGCACCCAGCCCAATTCTCGCTGAATTTTTGACGCGTCGATAGCATAACGCCGGTCATGGCCCGGCCGGTCATCCACATAGGTAATTAAATCCCCATAGGCATCAACCCCTTCAGGTCTATCGGGTGCCAGCTCCTCCAGCAGCTCACAGATTGCTTTCACAACCTCAATATTGCGTTGCTCGTTGTGACCGCCAATATTATAAGTTTCTCCTACCCTTCCTCGGTTTAAAACCTCAACCAGGGCACGGGCATGGTCTTCCACATAGAGCCAGTCCCGAACCTGTGAACCGTCACCATAGACGGGTAACGGCTTACCGGACAAGGCGTTGAGAATCACATGGGGAATCAGTTTTTCCGGGAAATGGTACGGCCCGTAATTATTGGAGCAGTTGGTCACCAGAATGGGCAAGCCGTAGGTGCGATGCCATGCCCGAACCAAATGGTCTGCACTAGCCTTGGATGCAGAATACGGTGAACTCGGGGAATAAGGTGTGATTTCGGTGAACAGGTCTTCCACCCCCTCAAGGTCGCCATACACCTCATCGGTGGAAATATGATGGAAACGGAAAGCCGCCCTCTTATCTTCCGGCAGCTCACCCCAATAACGGCGGGTGGCTTCCAGCAGACTATAAGTACCGACGATATTGGTCTGGATAAAATCTGCCGGGCCGTCGATGGAACGGTCGACGTGTGACTCAGCAGCCAAATGCATCACCGCCGTCGGTTTGAATTCGGCAAACAGCGCATCCAACGCCGCACCCTCGCAGATATCCACCTGATAAAAGTGGTAACGCAGTGAATCGGACACGGAAGCCAAAGACTCCAGATTGCCGGCATAGGTCAACTTGTCCACGTTGACCACAACACAGGAGGTTTGGGTCAACAGCTCGCGTATAACCGCTGAACCAATAAAGCCGGCACCGCCAGTGACGAGAATGCGAGAGGTCATAAAGTACTCATTCTATTTGTCAGGATACCAACTAGTCAGCAACTCATCGTACTCACGCAGCACCTGAGGCCAGGTAAAACGCTCGCGAAAGCGCCTACTGCTGGCCGATTTCATCCGTGATACGGCCACATCATTGGTCAATAATTGATCGAACAATACGGCACAAGCTGACTCATCTTTAAAATAGGCAGCATCAGGACCGGCGACCCATTTGTTGAATTGATTGTCATGAGCGATAACCGCACATCCCGCACCCAAAGCTTCGACCAATGAAGGGTTGGTACCACCAACACTGTGACCATGCAGGTAAAAGCGGCTAAAATATCTCAAGGCTTGCACTACAGCCGCCTCATAAATGGCCCCGGGAAACAGAACTTCACCACTCGCGGCATCCATTACCTGACGGTGATAGCGATTCTTCTCCGGGTCAAAATTACCGAGCACTACCAACCTGTGATTGCGGCGCCTATAACTAAAAGCCCGCACCATTTCCAGGAACGAGTTCTCCGGCTCCGGGCGGGCAATGATAATCGAGAACCCACCCGGCTCAAGGCCATAAGGAACCAGGGCGGCCACATCTGCTTCAAGCACTTCATCGCCGCCGTAGGAAATCATTGTAATTTTATCAGCGCCAACACGGGTGGCGAGGTGTTGTTTGATTTTCGGATGATCGGCAATCAGATGATTACCCACCCAACAGCCAATGCGCTCATTCAACCAGAACCATGCTCTGGCAAGCGGCCCCCACTTTTTTCGGCTCCACTCAATACCATCCATATTGATGATATTCACCTGCCCTTTCAAGCGTTGCAGGACATTAAACAATGCTGTGTTGTAGCCAAGCGTCAGAAACAATCCATCCTGATCCAGTGCGTGCCATACGGTCCTCAAATCAAACAGCACCGTGCTCAATGCCCCCTCGCGATTGATCGGAACATGAACCCGATTCACACCGTGCCAGACGGAACTGTAGTCAGGTCCACGGCCCAACTCCTGGCAGTACACAGTCACATCCCAGTCTTTTTTTACTAGATACTGACACAGACGATCTGCGAAGGTTTCAAAACCACCGTGCTTTGCAGGTACGCCTCGAATACCAAGAATAAATAATTTCTTCACTTACCTGACGCCCCGTTGGCATATAACACTATTTGAATACTGTTTAGCGGCCCTGTCAGCTCGTCTTCTCTAGGCTCTACATGGGTGATCAACAGCATGATCAAAGCTAACAAACTTGGCATGAGCTATGCGTTGCCCAACCCCCGACGTGAGGTGCCATAATAAGCTGCACCAAATAACTTATGCAGCTATCTGCCATGGGTCACCCTATATCGCTGATGTTAATAGACTGCAACCAGCTTGAACGATACAAGCCGTCACATGAAGCATTAATGTAAAATTCAAGCTGCTTAATTTTCTCGCCAAATTAGCACCACTGGTTGCACAGTTTGGATAAGATTTTCCATTTTATGCTGCCCTATTTAAAAACGCCACTTGGCTTGGAGCAAGCATTCGCCCTAAAATAACCACTCATACCTTAAAAAAGGCTTTCTGAGCCAGTTGTGTAGTTCGATACAGAGCCAGTGTTGTGTGTCTCACAATTTGTGCATGCCATAGAAAATGGCAAGGTTTATTCGCCTGAGCTGAAAAGAATTTCTTTTACAAGCAATGAATCACAGTGGAAGAGCTGGAAAGCCTGCCAGCTCCCACGCCCAGAAACGGCTCTGGTCAATATTTGCTCCAAATGCTAATGTGAACACTTGAACACTGTTGCAGCTAATCAGTCACTGACTAGCTTATGACTAACCGGCCCCACCCTGCCCATTAAACTATGAAAGTGACACGCACAGAAATTCCTGACGTAGCCATCATCGAGCCAGACGTTTTCAACGATGAGCGTGGCTTTTTCTTTGAGAGTTATAATCAACTAAAATTTGAACAAGCCATTGGCAGAAAAGTTAACTTTGTCCAAGACAACCATTCACTGTCAATAGAACAAGTACTCAGAGGACTTCATTATCAGATCCCACCAAATGCTCAAGCAAAACTTATCAGAGTGATCCGAGGTAAGATCTTTGATGTCGTAGTTGATATTCGTAAGGATTCACAAACATTTGGACATTGGGCTGGTGAGATTCTGTCTGCTAAGAATAAAAAGCAGTTATGGATACCAGAGGGGTTTGCACATGGTTTTCTGACTTTATCGAAGAGTGCTGAGATTATATACAAAACAACGGACTACTACTGCCCTCAATCTGAACGAGCCATTGCTTGGGATGATTTTAGGATCGGGATAGTTTGGCATGGGTTAAAAGAACCTGTGTTATCTACAAAAGATATAATGGCAAAAAAGTTAGACGAGCTGCTCGATAAGGATGATTTATTTTGAGTGAGCCTAGCAAGGCTAGACTACATTAATCTGAGTTTTTTAGTATCAGTTTAGTGAGTATCACTTGAGTTAAAGTTGAATCAGGTTGAAATAGATCAGTGTCAGAATTTATAGCAATACCTAAAAATGAAAGTTCTTCGACAAGTTTATATCAAAGGTTAAAAACTTCATATTTAGGTAAATTTTACTTAATTCATATTAAAAAACGCCCCCTTCTTAGGGCTGCCGTGTCTTTAGGGTGGAGGTGCTTCTACCCCATAATCCAACGTTTAATAGTCACGAAAAAAACTAGCTGGAAAATGCTGGAGAGTATCAATGAATACGCTTCAAGAGAAAGGCTGAGTGGCTACCAATTAATTGAGCCCTGCCAATTCGATATTTCCGTAAAACAAGTACTACCGGTAGACTTTGAATATATTAAAGGTAATACAGCTTCTCAACAACATTTCCCAGGCGTATTTATTTATCAGTTGAAACAGGCAAAAGTACGTGGAGGGAGTAACTTGGTTAGTGTTAGTGAAACAATTATTCACCATAATTTATCTGACTATACTACTGACTACACTTCAGAAGAGTTACACGCTCGGCTAATCATAAAGCCGCGAGCGAAAAAGGCAATGTGGCTGGAATTAGATGAGACACCTGCAATAATTCCAGAGGCCGCTGTATTTCTTGATGCTACATCTTATAATTATGCGCATTGGTTTACTGAGGTTTTGCCAAGAATAGTTGCTTTTTGTGATAATGATAGGTTTGCCAATATACCTCTGATTATCGATTCAGACTTGCACCAAAATCTAATGGCATCTCTCTTATATATTGTGCCAGATAGAAAAATTTATCTCTTACCTCTCGGCCGTGAATTGATTGTTACGAAGTTGTTTTATACAACGGCATGCGGTTATGTCCCTTTCCATCCCAGGAAAAAAAAGTTTCGTTATCATGGTGAGTTTTGTCCGACCGCACTTAATAAAGTGAAAAAAAAGTTTTCAGAAACTATAAAAAAATCTTTATCGCACACCCCCAAGAAAATCTATTTGAGGCGCAATTCTGGTTTACGGAATATTGTTAATTCGACTGACATTGAGCGCATATTAGTAAGTTATGGTTACACCATATTTGAGCCAGAGAAATTATCCTTCGAAGAACAATTTTTGCTTTTTAGCAATGCTGAGTCAATTATCTCAGCTTCCGGCGCAGCATTGGCTAATTGTATATTTTGCTCGCCGGGGACTGAAGTTACGGTTTTAATGTCAGATCATAGAGAGATGATCTATAACTACTGGAGCAACATGCTCTCTCCACTTGGACTAAATGTTAACTACATAATTGGCAATTCAATTAATTCGGATCTATTCAGCATACATTCTGATTTCAATATACAGATATCAGGTTTGAAAGAACATATTGAAACTCTTGGCCACAGAAACATAAAAACTCAACAAATTCACCCTACAGCGAATGTATCTCCTTTTGCCGATATCGGTGAAAATGTATTGATAGGGCCTAGTACAATAATCCATCCAAATGTTGTGATTGGTAAAAATAGCCGTGTTGAGGCATTTTGCGAGCTAGGTGTAGCAACACCATTGGGGGACAAGTCACCGTTAGTCATTGGCGAAGGCGCACTCATCAGATCACACTCTATTTTTTATGAGTCATCATCTATAGGCTCGGGCTTGGTGACTGGTCATAACGTTATAGTGCGTGAGAATACGGTTGCAGGTTGTAATTTCCAAATAGGCACAAATACTGAAATACAGGGTGACTGTAAAATCGGCAATTATGTACGTTTTCAGTCAAATGTGTTTGTCGGAAAGAAAACTACCATTAATGATTTTGCCTGGGTTCTACCTTATGTCATTTTTACAAACGACCCTACACCGCCAAGTGATACTCTGCTTGGTGCCTATGTCGAAGAGTTTGCATGTATTTGTGCTGGTTCTTTGATATTACCTGGTGTCAGAATCGGCAAGTCTTCGCTCGTTGCCGCAGCTGCATGTGTGACTAAAGATGTGCCAGCAGGAAAAGTGGTCGCAGGGAACCCAGCCAAAGTTTTGAAAGACACCACAGAGGTAAAGTTAAAGGATGGTTCGAACAAGCCTGCATATCCGTGGACTAGCCACTTCGAAAGAGGCTATCCGGATGATGTGACTAGTGAATGGAAAAAATAGTTGAATTGAAACATGATTAAAGATTGTAAGATTGTAGAGCTGCCAAAAATTGACGACCCAAGAGGGAGCCTCACATTTATTGAAGCGGAAAAACATATTCCTTTCTCGTTTCAAAGAGTCTATTACTTATACGATGTGCCTGGGGGAGCTGAAAGAGGTGGGCACGCTCATAGGGAACTTCACCAGTTGGTAATAGCCATGTCAGGCTCTTTCGATATTCACCTGGATGATGGAGTCGAAAAGAAAACGGTACATCTAAATCGCAGTTATTATGGCTTGTATATCCCGCCGATGATGTGGCGGGAAATAGATAATTTCTCATCCGGATCGGTATGTATGGTGCTTGCCTCTAATTATTATGATGAACTTGATTACTACCGTGACTATGATGAATTTGTACATGATGTTAAGAAGGCTCTAATCTGATGCAAGTGCCTTTTTTAGATCTGAATAAACAGAATCAGCAGATTCGTAAAGAACTGGATGCAGCGTATAAAAGGGTAATGGATTCAGGCTGGTTTGTGACGGGTAGTGAGCTCGAAGCATTTGAACAGGAATTCGCAACGTTCAGCAATGTTAAATTCTGTATCGGGGTCGGCAATGGACTGGATGCACTACAGCTGTTGTTAAGGGCCTATGAAGTAGGTCCGAATGATGAAGTCATTGTTCCATCGAACACCTTTATTGCGACTTGGTTAGCCGTTAGTCAGACTGGGGCAAAGCCCGTTCCGGTTGAACCGGACACTACTACTCACAATATCGATCCGTCCTTGATTGAGTCCGCCATAACAAGCCGAACTCGAGCCATTATGCCAGTTCACCTATACGGCCAACCAGCTGATATGGATCCGATCAATAAAATTGCAGAGAAATATGGATTGATAATTATTGAAGATGCAGCGCAGGCACAGGGGGCAATGTATAAAGGGCAGCCTGCTGGTTCACTCGGCCATGCTGCAGGCACCAGTTTTTATCCCGGTAAGAATTTGGGTGCATATGGAGATGGCGGCGCAGTATTAACCAACGATGCCATTGTTGCCGAGAAAGTCCGAAAACTTCGCAATTACGGTTCAAAAATAAAATATCAACATGATATAGCTGGTTTTAACTGCCGACTTGACGAAATGCAGGCCGCTTTTCTCAGAGTGAAGTTGGCTGTGTTGGGGCAATGGAATAATCGGCGTAAAGTGGTTGCAAACAGATACACAGAGATACTGGTTGACCAAACTAAAATCGTGCTCCCTCGGTTAAAAGACGGATGTGATTCTGTTTGGCATTTATATGTTATCCGAACAAAACAACGTGATGCACTTAAAGAACATCTTGCCAAGCTTGGCATTGACACAGTAATTCATTATCCAATACCACCACACTTACAAGCATGCTATCAAGAACAATATACTGGAAGTCTGCCTATCGCCGAACAGCTTGCCAGTGAGGTCTTAAGCCTTCCAATGTCACCTATGCTATCAGACAAAGAAGTAGACTATGTCGCATCATCTGTTCGAGAATTTATTGAACATAGTTAACACTTCGAGATAAGCAGAATAATATCGAAATACTTATGAAAAAGTTTTTTGTTATGACCCGAGGACGAACAGGATCAACAGCGATTGTTGATGTGTTAAATAAATCAAATAATGTCTGTGCAGCTCAAGAGCTTTTCTTGAAATTTGAGTTTGAGAAAAAAGATTATAAAAAGTACCTCATTCCGCCGTACGAACTGTGGAAAAATACAGGCAATGTTTACTCAGTATTATTGAGGAAAATATCTAATGAGGCAGTCAATATAGAAAAGTATTTGAATCATGCTGAAAAAATTATGGCAGAAAATAGCGTAAATGCATTCTGCTTTAAATTATTAAGCCATAACTTTGATGAAATACCTGCACTCAAAAAGCAGTTGCTTAAAAGCAGTTTTAAGACTGTTTATCTGACACGTAACGTTCCTCGCCAAGTCATTTCAGGAATGGTGGCGAAATTACGTGGTATTTACAATATGCATGAACGTGAAGGCTACAGTGATAACGCGAGCTATGTTATCGATGTTGATGAGTTTAAATCACTTGTGAAGTGGGAGACGAAAGCTGTAGCTAACGATATCGCTATGCTTGAATCATCAGGTTTTGAATTTATTCAGGTCCGTTATGAAGACTTTGTTCATAACCCCGATGCTTTTTTTGCGAATATTTTTAGTTTCATTAACATACCACAAGAAATACTTCCAGACAGTTCATTTTCTATCATGATTAAAGATTTAAGCAAGGTCGTAAAAAATTATGATGAAGTTTATAGCTGCGTTGATAAGCTTGGTCTTGAGTTACTATGAGCATGAGTAAGGGGGCAAATTAAGTACATGAATGTCCCAAAGATATTAATCGTAGGGTCACCTAGGAGTGGTACGACCCTCATAAATGGCATTGTTTGCAATAATATCAACACTTATCCTCAGCTTCCTGAGTGTACATACATAACACAACTTATCCGACATTGTAACGACTTCATTCTCTACTCAGATGTTCCCAGGTTCAAAGCTTACGGCAAAGACCGAGAGCAATTAGTAGCGAATTATAAATTACTAACTGATTCGCTTATTCAAAATGCATTAGCGAGTTTTGATTATGTGCGGAATAAACAACTTGTAATGAAAGACCCTGAACTCACGCTTCTGATTGATCACATTCCAGAGTTTTTTGGTGATGAATCAAAAATAATTGGCGTGATAAGAGATCCGAGGGCAGTATTTGCTTCATTTCGGAAAGTTCAGCTTAAAAAAAAAGCTGCAGTATTTAAGCATTTTCGTAAAAACATGGATTTGAAATCTTTTATGAAGTTTTTAGACTCCACTATTGAATTAAACCTCTTACTAGATCTTATATTCAATTACTACTGGAGACTTCATGACTCAGATTTATATAAGAATGGAAGAGTACATATAGTCACTTATGAAAACATACTAAGTGGAGATAACAAGGAGTTTGAAAGTCTAGAAAATTATTTAGGATTTGAATTAAATAAGAAAGGCTTTGGTGAATTGCCATTTGGCTTTGATGAGACAGATCCAACTTTTAGCAAAAACTATGGAAAGACAATTTCTAATCCTGAAACAAATTTTAGAGATAGTCTGTCAAGTAAGTCCATTCGGAAAGTTGAAAATGTTTTCAGTGGTTTAAATGAGATTTACCAGTGGTGGTAATGTTAGCAGCTTAGATGATGTTTTCTAGATTCACCAAGGTACATTCATATGACTATGTAATTTTTATTGTCTAGTCTATTGCTCCAAAAATCAGTTATTGAAATTTGAGAATAGTTCAAAAATGAAAAAGTTTTTTATGATGACCAGGGGGCGGACTGGTTCGACTGCAGTTATTGACTCTTTAAATAAGACTCGTTCAATAACTACTGCCCAAGAGTTGTTTATAAAATATAAAGTTAACAAAAAAAGTAGTCATGCAATTAAGCAAAGTGAGCGAATTATTTCCAGGTATGATATCTGGCGTCAACAAAATGCAGGACTGCTCTCGATTATTAGTGAGAAACTACTGAGAAGCGACGCATTGATAATTCAGTATCTCGACGAGGTTGAAAGTAGTGTCAAAAAATCAGGTGTGGATGCATTTGGCTTTAAAGTGATCAGCCATCATTTCAAGCAAAGACCTGGCCTCAAAGAAAATTTGGTGAAAAGAGGGTACTCAGTTGTTTACTTGACTCGAAATATTCCCCGGCAAGTGATTTCCGGCATAGTTGCAAAAAAAAGGGGTAAATATAACGCTCATGAAAAAGAAAACTACCAGAATGATTCGAGTTTCTTAATTGATATTGATAACTTTAGGTCATTGATTGAGCTAGAGCAGAAATCCCAGCAAGAAGATCTGACTCTTCTTCAAGCCATGGGTATAGATTACACAGTAATCAGGTATGAAGATTTTGTCTCGAATCCAGATCAGTTGTTTTCGGATATAATGTCTTTTTTAAACCTTCCATCAGAAAAAGCACCGAAGAGTTCTTATTCAATCATGATTGAGAATTTGAATAATACTATCGAGAACTATGAGCAAGTCCGTGAATGTACCAAACAGCTCGGAATGTCCCTTGACTGAAATATTTTGGAGTCAAAAGTTTGGCTATAAATAATAGTGCTATTCAAAATATTACAAGTTACATAGCCGCGGAAAAAATCAATAAGGCGTTACGAAAAATACAATGGTCAGTTCTAAAAATTATATCTGACGATCACTATACAGCTGCGATTTATGATTCCCCAGAACTCGATCTGCTATGCGAGAAAATCGGAAAATATGTGGCAAAAAAAATCCAAGATTCTGATTCTCCTAGCCACAACAAGACTACTCAGCATTCTGTGGTTATAGTTTGTAGCCGACTTCAAGTTTCTGGCGGCCATACTAGAGTAATTGAAGATTTTATAAGACACCTTCCCAATAATGATCTACTGGTATTAGTCACCGAAGTTCCGGCCAGGTCGGATAGAGAACATGCTGGTAGGAGACTGACCGAACTGGGTGCCATGGTTGAATGGTGTGGAAGGGGTAATTTAGAGAAACGGCTTTACTGGCTGGGCAGGAGGTTATTATCAGCCAATCCAAAGGATATATTCCTTTTCAATCATCATGAAGACAGTGTCGCTGTCGCTGCAATGCAGGTTGCTAAACAAGCAAAAGTACATTTTTATCACCATGGAGATCATCATTTATCGCTTGGTGTTCATCTTACTGGAGCTGAGCACATTGATATTCATGCATTCGGATATGAAAACTGCAGAAATAAACTAGGTATCGTCAGAAATACTTACTTTCCCTTAGTCACCGAAGATAGGGGCGCACGACCTGACTCTATCGGGTTTCTGGCCGGTGATCACTTAGTTACTTGCACTGCAGCAGGTAAAAACAAAGTGGAAATTAAACATGCCGATATCTCATATATAGATTTTATTCCCAAGTTATTGTCTTCGTCCAAGGGACGACATATCCATATCGGGAAACTGAGTTGGTTCGCACGCTGTCGTATACGACGATCCATTCAACGATTGGGGCTGAAGCAAAGTGCGTTTGTTTATATTCCCTGGGTTCAAAGTGTCTGGGATACCTTGCATGAGCAAAAAGTAGACATCTATATAAGCTCATTTCCTATTACTGGTGGCAGAACCTTAATAGAGGCGATGGGATCCGGGACACCTGTTGTTCTGTACAATAACCCAAAATCGCGTTTGCTGAGTGGAATTGATTTGGTTTATCCAGCTGCATTTATATGGAGCACGGAGAGCAATTTGCTCGATTACCTGCAAAGCCTGACAGCTGTAAAACTGCTTACTGAAAGTAAGCTCGCCAGAGGTCATTTTCTAAGGCACTACCGTGATGAGTTGCTGGAGGAAGCATTGACTCCACAAGCTTACCACGCCCCACCCCCTCTCAATCCCTTTAAAACCAGCATACCTGAATTGCCAGATAGTTCGCTATTTTTAAATAAGAACGCTCACAGAAGAACGTCTTTCAGGGCGAGTATTTATTTTAGGCTAAAATATTTACGCTCAATTATCCTGAACAACTTTATGAGTTAAGTGACGAGCATTTAATGTTTGGGAAAGTAATTTTTGATTTCCCATAATATTGTTAATTTCATCAATTAATTTTAATCCTTTGTTAAATCGAAAGTTGAGTAATTCTCGCTCGAGTGCATATGTAAGTGCAGCGAGCTGGTATAAGTCTGCAGGATAAGATTTAAGTTCAGGTCGATGCATACTTGCTTGCTTGATCGAATCTTCAATTAACTCAAGCTTATCGTGGCTAACTGGCCAATTAGCTCCGACTGGCTCTAACTCCCATTTCCCCCAATGGATCACCATGGGGGCAGCTTCCTGCGATCTGATCGCTAGCATCTGATTGAACTGTGGGTTTATAAACCATAAAGGTAAGCTTTTTAATATCGCAGATAAGTTATCAAATTCATCAATAAATTGGGCTATACAAAGTTGTTCTTTTCTTGATGATGCTAATTTTAGATACTTGATATGAGTGATTCCAAAGCGGTCAGCAAGGGTCTTTTTAGAACGGGAATATTGCCGTCTAAGTGCATCACTGGGTGTTAACCTCAATAACAGTTCAAGAGTTTCTACCTCCCGTGCCCAAGGCTCAGGCTGATTTAATGGTGGCATATCAGTCAAGTCATAAACATGGCACCTGATGCCAGCAATGCTATCCATTAAAAGCAATGGTGGCGATATCAACTGTCGCGAAGAAATATCTTGTAATAAAGCTTCCTCGTGGGTTGCTTGAGGAAGGGCTGCCTTGTCGAAAACTTTAATTAGGAGGTTTTTTTCTCCTTTATTCAAGTCGACCTCAAAAAAAGCAAGGTTTCTTATACCAGTATCTAGCCAAGATACTGATATTTCTTTGACATCAAAACCTAAACATTCTTTAAATAAGATGCTAACCCATTGATATTGTTTTTCGTCAATAAGTTTCCATAACGTAGAGTCAGTATCTGAAGTGCCCGGTTCAAGGACATGATGATGAAAAAAAAGAGCGGTGATTTTGTCGTGATTTTTAGTCAGTGCATAGATATGTCTAACCACAGATCCCAGATTGGCTATTATTTGTCTGGAAAGAATAAAGCTGACAAATGCAATCAAAAAGTTGGGGGGTGAAAGATAGAGAAAATCTATCACTATAAAAATGAATACAATAAAAAAACTCGCACCTACAGAACTATTAATCTTAAATGCGATTTGCAAGTGACTGAGCTTATTGAAGGAATATTCTGAATTACCAAAAAATGCATGGAAGTTGAGCAGCAGTACGGTACAGACCAGAATAACGATTGCAATTTCAGGGTAAAACCAGAATAAAACTGTAAGTGAGATAACACTAAAAAGTAGACAGGAAAGTAACCCTGAAAACTGTTGGTAAGCATTTTTAGCTAGTTCTTTCTGGTTATCAAACAATAGAACTTTATTGGAGCTATCTAATAATTCCTGCGCTCCTTTTATGCTACTTTTTTCAGCTACTTTAGTAGCCGCGATTTGCAGGAAATAAAAGAATAGTGTCAGAACGCAGAGCACCAGAACTAACAGTTCCAGACCCATGCCCTGGATTGGGCTGGGTAAAAAGTCTGGCAGGCGCTGAGTACTAATCAGCATCAATATCTTTAGTGGGAGCAGAAATGTGGTCAGGAGTGATAGCTGTGCAACCAGCGAAGCAACTACGGAGATTATCGTTGCTGATGGTGTAACACGGGTTATTTCACCTCCAAGAGAAACAAGCCACTTGGTGATATAAGAAAATGTGTTTTGCATATTAGAAGCTGTGGCCGATTAAGTATGGAGTATCTTGAGAAAAACTAATGTGTCTGAAAAAGTTTTTCTATAGTACAGGATTTCACATGGATTCTGACACATTAACTATTGACCTTCTTCTCAAAGAGTATCCAAATCTCGGTATCAGCCAATCGGCAATCATAATCTGACTTGGGCATTGAACAGATCCATGGAGTGGGTAGTCAGCTATGACAGCCCTAGGCTGTCAACAAGTTTGACACGGGAATAAACACGCTCAATGCTTGCTTTCCCACCCCGAGTTCACCATGATTTCCGGTTTTCTATCTGGATATCTGTTGAATGCAATACATCTCGATCCGTGGCGCACGAACCCACAATCTCAAGGCCGTTGATCTCGATCTGCCCCGCGACAAGCTGATCGTGGTGACCGGACTGTCCGGCTCCGGCAAATCATCCCTGGCCTTTGACACTCTCTACGCGGAGGGCCAGCGTCGCTATGTGGAATCCCTGTCGGCGTATGCCCGGCAGTTCCTCTCGATGATGGAAAAGCCGGACGTCGAGCACATTGAGGGGCTTTCCCCCGCCATCTCCATCGAACAGAAGTCCACTTCACACAATCCCCGTTCCACCGTGGGCACGATCACCGAAATCCACGATTACCTGCGCCTACTCTTTGCGCGGGTTGGAGAACCCCGCTGTCCCGAACACGGCGAACCGCTGGCGGCGCAGACCATCAGTCAGATGGTGGATCAGGTGCTCGCCCTGCCCGACGAGAGCCGCCTGATGCTGTTGGCACCGATTATTCGCGGTCGCAAGGGGGAGCACATTCATGTGTTTCAAACCCTCAGGGCCCAGGGATTTATCCGGGTGCGGGTGGACGGCCTGGTGGTGGATCTCGACGATGTACCGGTTCTGGAAAAGAACAAGAAACACGATATCGAGGTGGTGGTTGACCGCTTCAAGGTCAAACCCGATCTGCAGCTGCGGCTGGCGGAATCATTTGAAACGGCACTGAATCTCTCGGAAGGCCTGGCCATCATCACCGGGATGGAGGGTGAGCAGCTCAAGGAACAGGTGTTTTCCTCCCGCTTTGCCTGCCCCGTCTGCAATTACAGCATCGACGAGCTGGAACCGCGGATGTTTTCCTTCAACAACCCCGCCGGGGCCTGCCCCGGTTGCGACGGCCTTGGCGTCAAACAATTCTTCGATATCGACCGGGTCGTGCAACACCCGGAGGTGTCCATTGCCGAGGGCGCGATTCGCAGCTGGGACCGCAAAAACCTGTTTTATTTCAACATGCTGACCTCGCTGGCTGACCATTACGGTTTCGATATCAACACGCCCTTTGAGCAGCTCAGCCCACAACAGCAGCAAGTGGTGCTGTTTGGCAGCGGTGAGGAAGTCGTCACCTTCAACTACGTGAATGACAAAGGTACCGTCTTCAAACGTGCCCATCATTTTGAGGGTATTGTCCCCAATATGGAGCGCCGCTACCGGGAGACCGAGTCGCAGATGGTGCGGGAGGATCTGGCAAAATACCTGAGCACCCAAAGCTGCCCCGAATGCAAGGGTGCCCGGTTGCGCAAATCGGCGCGGCATGTGTTTATCGACGAGAAGACCCTGCCAGAGGTGGGCAATATCCCCGTGGGCGAACTGACGGACTATTACGAGCAACTCAGCCTGTCCGGCAGCCGTGGTCAGATCGCCGAAAAAATTCTCAAGGAAATCCGTGACCGCCTGCGCTTTCTGGTGGATGTCGGCCTGAATTATCTGAATCTGAACCGCAGCGCCGAGACGCTATCCGGCGGGGAAGCACAACGGATTCGCCTGGCCAGCCAGATCGGTGCCGGTCTGGTGGGCGTCATGTACATTCTCGATGAACCGTCCATCGGTCTGCACCAGCGGGATAACGAGCGGCTGTTGGCCACACTTACCCGTCTGCGGGATCTGGGCAACACGGTGATCGTGGTCGAACACGACGAAGAGGCGATTCGGGCGGCCGACTATATTGTCGATATCGGTCCCGGCGCCGGGGTGCACGGCGGCGAGATTGTCGCCCGCGGCACCTACGAGGACATTATCAATGCACCGAACTCCCTGACCGGAGACTACCTGTCCGGGCGCAAGATGATTGCGGTTCCGGCCAACCGCACCAAAGCCGGCAGGCAGCAGCTGCGATTGCTGGGAGCGAGCGGTAACAACCTGCAACAGGTCGATCTGTCCCTGCCATTGGGCCTGTTTACCTGCATTACCGGGGTGTCTGGTTCTGGCAAATCAACCCTGATCAACGGCACCCTCTACCCCCTCGCCGCCACGGTGCTCAATAAAGCCACCACACTCAAGGCCGCCGCCCATCGGGACGTGGAGGGACTGGACCTGCTGGACAAATGCGTGGATATCGACCAGAGCCCCATTGGCCGCACCCCTCGCTCCAATCCCGCCACCTACACCGGCATTTTCACCCCCATCCGGGAGCTGTTTGCCGGCACTCAGGAAGCCCGCTCACGGGGCTACAAACCGGGCCGTTTCAGTTTCAATGTCAAGGGCGGTCGTTGCGAGGCCTGCCAGGGCGATGGTGTCACCAAAGTGGAAATGCATTTCCTGCCAGATATCTATGTGCCCTGCGATGTCTGCAAAGGGCAGCGCTATAACCGGGAGACGCTGGAAATTCGCTACAAAGGCAAAAATATCCACGAAGTGCTGGACATGACCGTGGAGGATGCCTGGGATTTCTTCGAGGCACTGCCCGCCATTGCCCGCAAACTGCAAACCCTGATCGACGTGGGACTGTCCTACATCCGGCTGGGACAGGCAGCCACCACCCTGTCCGGCGGCGAAGCCCAGCGGGTGAAGTTATCGCGCGAGCTGTCCAAGCGGGACACCGGCAACACCCTCTATATTCTCGACGAGCCCACCACTGGGCTGCATTTTCACGATATTCAGCAATTGCTGGCCGTACTGCACCGGCTGCGGGACCACGGCAATACCGTGGTGGTGATCGAGCACAACCTCGATGTGATCAAAACCGCCGATTGGGTAGTAGACTTAGGGCCGGAAGGTGGCTCGGGAGGCGGCCAGATTATCGCCACCGGTACACCGGAACAGGTGGCCACTATCGATCGATCCCACACCGGGCAATTCCTGCGCAAACTGTTGGACAGTTAGGCTTTCTGTCATCGGGCAACCCCGTGCAGGCACCACTAGCAGTCATTTTTTTCTGTTGGGGTATTGTTATTTCAGCGAACATCGCTAAGATACTGTATAAATATACAGCCTGGAAGAATACCCATGTTTTCATCAAGACTTGTCTACCAATTCCGCTCACGGATTCGACTGGCAAAGTATGCCAGTCACTATCAAAAAAACCGCAAGCTGTTTGGCTGTGATGCCCATCCGGTCACCCTGGGGCCAGAGCAGCTGAGTCGCTTTTTTGCCTTTGTCGCCAACAATGAACGACAGCAGTGCCGCTAAGCGGATGACTCGCTGTCGCGCAGGTTAGTCGGCAGAGATTCCTCCTCAGTGTCAGGAACACTGGCCGCCAGCGGCACCGAGGAGGAACGCAGGTGCAAGTCCCGTTGCGGGAAGGGTATCTCGATGTGGTTGTCAACCAGCGCCCGGTGAATTGCCAGCAGGTATTCTGACCTGACAAACCCGGCCCGCTTGATCATCTCCCCTCTCACCCAGACCGACAGAGAAAAATCCAGACTGCTGTCGCCAAAGCCCTTCATAATTACAAAAGTTTGACGATTATTACCTTCGTAAGTCAGTGGCACAGCCTTTGCGGCCGCCAGCACCACCGCCAGAACCTTGTCGGTATCTGAGCCGTAGGCCACACCAAAGGGAATACTAAAACGGCGCTCGTCGTCCTCCAGTGTCCAGTTATTCACCCGTCCATTAATAAACTCCGAGTTCGGCACCAGAATATCGGCATTGTCCAGAGTGCGGATCAGTGTGCTGCGGATATTGATCTGTCTGACTTCGCCGAAGAGGTCGGCTTCCAGTTCCACAAAGTCACCGACCCGCAGGGATTTTTCGAACAGAATGATGATCCCGGAAATAAAATTGTTGGCAATGTTCTGCAAGCCAAAACCAATCCCCACGCCCAGAGCACCAGCCACCAGCAACATCTTGTCAAGACTGAAACCGAGGCTGGACAGGCCCACCAGAAAACCTACCAGCAGGATGATGTAGCTGAGCAACTGGGTAAAGGTGTACAGCTGGCTGGGAGAAATGCGACTGCGGGCACCCACCAGACGGGTGAGAACACGGCTGATACGACGTGCCATCACCAGGGTCACGGTCATAATAAGGACAAACTGAACCACATCGGCCAGTGTGAGCACGTAGTCGCCGATTTCCAGCAGCCTGAATTGCAGCCATTCGTTTAATGCCTTCATCACAGCCCCTATAGCCAGTGTTTGCGTTTGAATACTACCAGCAGAACGATGGCGATCAGGGCCATTGCCCCGAGCAACACAAAATAACCATTTTCGGTGCCCAGCTCCGGCATGTTCTCAAAATTCATACCGTAAATACCTGCCAGGAAAGTCAACGGTACAAAAATCGCGGTGAGCACCGTGAGAATCTGTACTGTGCTGTTGAGATTGTGAGACGTCAGGGAAATGTAGCCATCCACCAGATCACTGGCCACCTCGTAATACATGGTGGACAGCGAGAACAAACGTTCGTATTTCTCGTAGACATCCAGCAACTGATGGCGGTACTCCCGGGACTCAGCGTCGAACAGTGGAGTATCCACCTCGCGCAACGCCTCAAAGACGCCCGCCAGATACCTGAACACCCGGCGCAGTTTGCGCAGCCGGGTGCGATGGGTGGTCAGCTCACGCATGGTCTGGTCGTCGGGATGCTCCTGCAGACCATCCTCGAGCTCCGACAGGGTCGGTTCAAACGCCAACAGCAGGTCGAGATAGCGCTGGGCCACGGTTTTGGAAACGGCCAGCGCCAGATGGATACCGCCAGCTGCCATGGTTCTGGACAACTGGTCTGCCCCCCACCAGTGATTGATACTGACCGACAGACCATCCCGCCGGGTCACCAGGAACCGCTCCCCGGCAAACATCGCTATCTGTATCCTGCCAAAATCTAGGGTCTGACTCTCCGCATCAAGCCCCTGCAAGATAATGAACAGGTGATCGTCAAACACCTCCAGCTTGGGCGGATGGCGTTGCCTTCTCGCGTCCGCAATCGCTAGGGGATGAATGCCAAACTGGCCAAACAGGGCTGCTTCTTCGCTCTCGGCTTCACCGTACAGGTCCAGCCATAAAAAACTTTTGTCGGACTGACGCCACTGATCAATCAGTTCGACACCACCCTGTTGCAGCTGGCCACTGTCATCCAGCAATGTGGTACGCAACATATCCCGCTCCCGCTTGGTTTCCCCGAGTATATGACAGCTTATTCTTTATTCTGTAAATTTTTAGCCAATGATACCTGCCAGGTGGCACGACTGTTAACATAGCCATTCACACTGGAAATTACCTATGGAAGTCTACCTGGTCGGCGGTGCCGTCCGCGACAAACTGCTCGGCTACCCGGTTCATGAAAGGGACTGGGTCGTGGTCGGTGGTACACCGGAAATACTGACAGCCCAGGGCTACCGCCCGGTGGGCAAGGATTTCCCGGTATTCCTGCACCCGCAGAGCAACGAGGAATACGCCCTCGCCCGCACCGAGCGAAAATCCGGCAGGGGCTATCAGGGATTTCAGTTCTGCACAGACCCCGATATTACTCTGGAAGAAGACCTCAGCCGCCGGGATCTCACCATCAATGCCATGGCGATGGATGGCAATGACAATCTGATTGACCCCTATGGCGGCCAGCGGGATTTGCAGCAACGGGTGTTGCGGCATGTCTCGCCAGCCTTTGCGGAAGATCCCCTGCGCGTCCTGCGGGTAGCGCGTTTTGCCGCACGGTACGCACACCTTGGTTTTACCGTTGCTCCGGAAACCCTGACATTGATGACGAACATCACCCACAGCGGCGAATTGCAGTATCTCTCCGCCGAGCGGGTCTGGATGGAAACGGAGCGCGCACTGGCTGAGCGATCGTCTCGAACCTACATTGACGTGCTCCGTCAGTGCGGTGCGCTCAAGGCGCTGTTTCCGGAAGTTGACGCCCTGTTCGGTGTACCGCAGCGGGCGGATTATCACCCCGAAATTGATACAGGGCTGCATGTCCTGATGGCACTGGATCAGGCAGCCATATTGAGCAACGACCCGGTTGTCCACTTCGCCGTACTGGTACATGATCTCGGCAAAGCCATAACCCCGGCAGAGGTGCTGCCCCGCCATATTGGTCACGAAGCCAGCGGTGTCAAACTGGTCAATCAACTTTGCGATCGAATGCGGGTTCCCAACCGGTTCCGCGAGCTGGCAGTGGCCGTGACGCGGCATCACCTCAACTGCCACAAGGCACCTCACCTGAAAGCTGCCACCACCCTGCGACTACTGCAAGAAATTGGCGCTTTGCGCGATCCTGTCAAGCTGAGCTGCTTCGTTCAATGCTGTGAAGCCGACGCCAGGGGTCGGCTGGGATTTGAACAACGGCCCTACACGCCCGGCGAGTGGTTACGCCGTGCCTGTGATGCGGTTCTGGAAGTAAGCGCCGGAGAATTTATACAACAGGGATTAAGCGGTAAACAGCTCGGAGAAGCTATCGAGCAACACCGACTGGCCATTCTCAACGATCTTAGGGAGCCGTGTCACAAATGAGCCAAGTTGTCCTGATAACCGGCGCAGCGCGTCGTATTGGTGCGGAAATCGCCCATACTTTTCACCATGCAGGATTTGATGTGGCACTCCACTGTCGCCACTCAGTCGATGACGCCAGTGTTCTGGCCCATGAGTTAAACAGCCAGCGAGAGGGCTCAGCCCATGTTTTTTCTGCAGCACTGGATGACATCGGAGCCGTGCGCAACCTCGCAACCAAAGTGATGAACTGGCAAGGTCGATTGGACGTGCTAATAAATAATGCTTCCAGTTTCTTTCCCACACCCCTTGAACAGGCATCGGAACAGCAGTGGAACCAGTTGATAGACAGTAACCTGAAAGGTGCTTTTTTTCTCTGCCAGAATCTCGCCGAACCACTCCGCGAACATAGCGGCAGCATTATCAATATTGCCGATATTTATGCTCGCAGCCCACTGGCGGGTTACAGCATTTACTGCATCTCCAAGGCAGGCAATGCCATGATGACCAAAGCATTGGCCGAAGAGCTAGCTCCTCAGGTTCGCGTCAACGGCATTGCCCCCGGGGTCATCCTCTGGCCACACCACGACGAACAGATGAGCGAAGACGTCAAGCAGCAGGTCATTCAGCATGTACCCTTGCGGCGGATCGGCCATCCCCGTGATATTGCAGGCATGGCCCTATTTCTGGCCACTGACGCCAGCTATATCACCGGACAGATCATTGCGGTAGACGGTGGCAGCCACCTCAGCCACTAATCGTTGATACAGATCAAATCGGTATCGATTTACCCTCGCCCTCTGGCTTGAAAAGCCTGAATACAGCACCCAATGTAATGAATAGAGGTCCAAAAATTGCCATTTGGACTATGCTTTTTGAGCAAGGCATAACGCACTGCTCAAGCCTGAAAAAACGGATTATTAATGGAGGTTTTCTCATGTCACTAATACCAAGAACGAGAGGGAGTTTCTTCGACATGGATCGTTTTTTTGACGACTTCTGGGCACCGGCACGCAGCAGTGAAGTGGATACACCCGGCTCATTCTTTTCACCCCGGGTAGATATCCTGGACAAGAGCGATCACTACGAAATCACGGCAGAAATGCCAGGTATCAAAAAAGAGGATATCAAGATCACCCTGGAAAACGGTGTGCTACGTCTGGAGGCAGAAACTACCCAGGAACAAAAGGAAGAAAAAGAGGGCAAGGTCATTCGCCAGGAACGCCGCTATGGCAGATATGTGCGCAGTTTTGATCTGGGCGGGGATGTGCACGAGGAAGACATCAAGGCCTCTTTCAAGGACGGGGTACTGAAACTGACTGCACCGAAAGTTGCCAAGGCAGAACCGGAGCAAAAGCGCATCAAGATCAAATAGAACAGACGTTACTTTCAACCCGGTGACCGAACCTTCAATCAATGACAATCAAGGTTCGGTTACTTTTTTACAAGGCCAGCCATGACCCCTGAACTTCAAGCCATCAAGCAACAATTGCACACCCGTCAGACGGAGCTCTTAGACCGTTTATCCAACCTCAAAACCGATATTTCCCAGGTTCACTCCAGGGATTGGGAAGAACAGGCTCAGGAGCGTGAGAACGACGAAGTCGTTGAAGCCCTCGGCAATGAAGCACGGCAGGAACTGTCTCTGGTCAATCGGGCACTTGAACGCATCGAATCCGGCACCTATAAACTTTGTGGCCAGTGCGGCGGGGAAATCTCACTGGAACGACTCCGGGCGGTTCCCTACACCAGCCGTTGTATCACCTGTGCTACCTGATCCGACAAATCGCCGACGTTAATCAGGAGACTCCGGCGCCGTCACCCATCAACCGCGACAACTCATCGCCCCGCCAGCAAAAGGATACGGGCCAGAGTGACTGCCGACACTGGTCATACCGGCCAGAATAGTTGCGCCAAAGCGTTTCATAACAGGTACCCAGCAACGGATGCTGGGCACCGGGGGCCAATTCTGCCAATGGCCAGAGGACAAAAGCGTTTTCCAGAATTTCACCACGTGGCAGTGTGACTCCGTCCACACTGCCGGTGAGATCGGCATAGGTCAGGATATCGATATCCAGCGTTCGGCTGCTGAAGCGTGCACAATGGGGTTGGCGACCGTGGCGATACTCCAGCGCCTTCAGATACCCGGACAGCTCACCGACGGACAGCTCCGTGCAGAACCCCACCACCAGATTGTAAAAATTATCACCGACAAAGCCCACGGACTCACTTTCATAGACAGAAGAGATCTCCAGCTCGCCAAACTGATCCGCCAGGGCATCCAGCGCAGCCACAATGTAGTGGTCCCGATCAATATTACTGCCAAGACTGAGATAGACCTGTGCCGGCATCAGTGACGTGCACCCCGCTCAATCAAAACACCCACGTCATCTGCCTCGGCAATGGCGCCTGGCTTGCCGATACGCAAACGCAGCCAGGGCACCGAAAACTCCGTCCGCACAATCGTCGCCACCTGCTCCGCCATGGTTTCCAGCAGCAGAAATTCGCTGCCGCCGATAAACGCAGTCAGCCGGTCTGCCACGGCCTTGTAATCAAGGGCGTACTGAATGTCGTCGGTATCGGCCGCTCTGCTGATATCCGCGCCCATCTCCAGATCAAGGCTGACGATCTGGCGCACCTGCCGCTCCCAGTCATAAACGCCGATAATGGTGGCAATGCACAGGTTCCGAATATAGACAATATCCATCGATATCACTCCACAGCCAGCGCGGGCAGCGTATCCATTGGCCAGCGCGGCAACGCGCGAATAGCCAGGTCCTCCTGTTGCCCCGCCATCAGCCGACAACACCCGGCATAGGCAATCATGGCACCGTTATCGGTGCAAAATTCGTGGCGAGCGTAGAAAACCCGGCCATTGACCCTGGCAAGACTGGCACCCAGTTTTTCGCGCAAACGGCTATTGGCCGAGACACCCCCGGCAATCACCAGTGTGGTCAAACCGGTCTGCTCCAACGCTCTGCGGCATTTGATCGCCAGTGTATCCACCACCGCCTCCTGAAAAGCACAGGCGATATCAGCCATGGTCTGCTGATCCGGCAGCACATCCTCACCTCTATGTTCGGCAATGGTGTTCAGGGTATAGGTTTTCAGTCCGGAGAAACTGAAGTCCAGCCCGGGGCGATCCGTCATGGGGCGGGGAAAGTGAAACCTTGTCACATCACCCTCCAGGGCAAGCCGGGCGATTTCAGGCCCTCCCGGGTAGTCCAGGTCGAGCATTTTCGCTGCTTTGTCAAAGGCTTCACCCGCTGCATCATCCACAGACTCGCCGAGAATCCGGTACTGACCAATAGCCTGCACCTCGATCAATTGAGTATGGCCACCGGACACCAGCAATGCCACGAAAGGAAAGTCGGGAGGATCTGCTTCCAGCATCGGGGCCAGCAAATGGCCTTCCATGTGATGCACACCGATGGCTGGTATCTGCCAGGCATACGCCAGCGCACGTCCCAGACTGGCACCCACCATCAGGGCGCCGATCAGTCCGGGGCCAGCCGTGTAGGCTACACCGTCGATGTCGTTGGCCGACAGGTTGGATTCAGCCATCACCTGTCTGATCAACGGCAACAGCTTTCGCACATGGTCTCGAGAAGCCAGTTCGGGAACGACACCGCCATACTCTGCGTGAACGGCCACCTGACTGTACAGAACGTGGGTCAGCAGGCCGCGTTCACTGTCGTAAACAGCCACACCGGTCTCATCACAGGATGTTTCTATTCCCAGTACTCGCACCGCCGCTTATCCCCTGTTCGGAAACGCGCAATCATACGCCAAAAAAGTCGCCAATTCATGCAGTTAGCCCATCCGACCAGCGGCCAGATAAAGTTTTGCAACCATTGCGGGAAGTGTATAGAATACGCGCCCTTGAACGTTGCACCTTTTTATCGGGTACAACACGACCAATGAACAGAACAGGATAGAGGTTACATGCCCTTCGTTCGAATTAAAGAAAACGAACCCTTTGATGTGGCTCTGCGCCGCTTCAAACGCTCATGTGAAAAAGCCGGTGTGCTGGCAGAAGTGCGCCGCCGTGAATTTTTTGAAAAGCCCACTTGGGAGCGCAAGCGCAAGGCAGCTGCCGCAGTAAAACGCCACGCCAAGAAGCAGTCTCGCGAAACAAAGAAATTCCAGCGTCTGTACTGATCTGATTCCGATTAGTCAGAACTGAATAGCTATCCATCAAGCGCCGCAATGTCGGCGCTTTTTGCGTTTGAGGAACAGATCATGAGCCATACCCTGAAAAAGCAGATAACCGAGGCAATGAAAGAGGCCATGCGCGCCAAGGCCAAGGAAAGGCTGGGCGCAATCCGGTTGATTCTGTCGGAGCTGAAACGCATTGAAGTGGACGAACGTATCGAGCTGGACGACGCCAGAGTATTGGCGGTACTCGACAAAATGGTAAAACAGCGCCGTGATTCCATCACCCAGTATGAAAACGCCGACCGTTCTGAACTGGCCGAAAAGGAACAGGCAGAAATTGAGGTCATTCAGGCATTTCTACCCGCCCCGCTCAGCGACGCAGAGCTGGCCGACATGGTCACTGCCGTGATTGCAGAAAGCGGTGCTGAGTCCATGCGTGATATGGGAAAAGTCATGGCCATACTCAAACCCCAGATCCAGGGCAGAGCGGATGTCGGTGCTGTGAGCGGCCTGGTAAAGGCAAAATTAGGCTAGATAGGGATCAATATTGCCGCTAAGCTGTAAAGTTCATTCTGGTCGGCCAACGGATAAAAATGCATGTATTTCGGCCAGGCCAGTGTTTATTAACTGACCACTGATATTTTCTATGGCCGGCAAGATTCCTCAAACCTTTATCGACGACCTGCTGGATCGCGTCGATATTGTAGATGTCGTCGGCAGTCGGGTTGACCTGCGAAAATCCGGTAAAAACCACTCAGCCCGCTGCCCCTTCCACGATGAAAAAACCCCTTCGTTTACAGTAAGCCAGGACAAACAGTTCTATTACTGTTTTGGTTGCGGCGCCGGTGGCAATGCCATTGGCTTTGTCATGGATTTTGACAGAATTTCATTCCCGGAAGCCGTTGAAACCCTCGCCAAACAGACTGGTCTGGACGTTCCCCGCGAAGCCGGGCCCAGCGATGCTGCGACCGAACGACGCAAGGCGCTCTATCACACCGTTGAGCAGGCGGACCGTTTTTTCCGCAACGCCCTGCGACACCATCACTTCGCTTTTGAAGCCGTTTATTATCTGAAGTCCCGCGGCGTTTCCGGAGAGACCGCCCGCAAGTTCGGCATCGGCTTTGCGCCGCCCGGCTGGGACAACATGCTCAACCACATGGGTCACACTGATCACGATATCAAACTGCTGAAAGAGAGCGGTATGGTCATCAACCAGCTGGAGAAGCACAAGGTTTACGACCGTTTCCGCCACCGCATCATGTTTCCTATCCGGGATATCCGCGGTCGTACCATCGGTTTTGGTGGCCGCGTCCTGACAGATGAAAAACCCAAGTATTTGAACACACCCGAAACACCATTGTTTCACAAGGGCCGGGAGCTTTACGGTCTCTACGAGGCGAACAAGGAACTGCGTGAGATCCCCTTTATGCTCGTGGTAGAAGGGTATATGGACGTGGTCATGCTTTTTGAGCACGGCATCTTCAATGTGGTCGCCACACTCGGCACTTCGGCGTCCACCGACCACCTGGAAAAATTGTTCCGCTACACACCCGAAGTGGTGTTCTGTTTTGACGGTGACGCGGCTGGCAACGGTGCGGCCAGCCGGGCACTGGATACCTGTCTGCCATTGATGATTGACGGACGCTCGGCACGGTTCATGTTCCTGGAGAGTGGCGAAGACCCCGATTCTACGGTGCGACAGATTGGTCCGGATAAATTTCTTGAAACCGTGCAGTCGGCCACCCCTATCTCCGAGTTCCTTATGGAGACCATGGCGCTGGGCCTCAACACCGATAGCCCCGATAATCGGGCAAGGATGTGGAAACAGGCCGCGCCGATGATCAAACGCATGCCGCGCGGCGTCTTCCGCGAACTGATGCTGAGGGCAGTCGCCGACAAAATTGGTCTGGATATCGCCACACTGGGCGATTATATGGAGCCGGATGAACCTCAAGGCAAACCGGTATACCAGCCGCCACAACCGGATTGGGAGCACCCCGTTTACCCTGAGGAAGAACCTGCATCCCGCAGCAACAGCAACCAGTCGGTTCAGACCGGCCACCAGAAACGAATCAAAATGCCGCCTGCGCACACGCTGATCGCCCTACTGGCCAACCATCCAGAATTGGCAAAATTGGTCACGGATTTGGACACCCTGCGCAAACTCGATATCGAAGGATTGGATATTTTAGTGCCACTGGTCGAACTCATCCTTGAAAACCCGGGGTATAGCCTCAATCATATACTGGGTTACTGGCGGGGAATGCATGACCCCGCCCAAGCGGATCGACTGGCCAAAATTGCCGCCACCGATCTGCTCAGGCCCGTGGCAAACAGCCTCAGGGACAATGAAAAAGAGTTTCAGGAGATTCAGAATCAGCTACTTCGCCAGTCGATTCTGAAACTTGAACCACTGCAGGTGATTCAGTTCCTGGCGACCAGAGAAACCGTCGATGACCACGACCTAAAGCAGCTGAATAATGCCTGGTCGAAACTGCCATCGGATCAACGGACAGATGAGGTAAAAGCGCTTTTTAATCAAGTCCTTGCAAAATCGAAGCCAAGATAACCGACAGCTGGCTAATTGCAGCTATACCGAAAATCAGGTAAGACAGCGCCGGATTATTGCCGTATAATCCGGCGTCCTATTTTGCCCCAACGTGACAGCAGATCGTATATGAGTGGTAACGCACAGCATCAATCCCGGATCAAGGAACTAATTGCCCGCGGACGCGAACAGGGTTATTTGACCTATGCCGAAGTCAATGACCATTTACCTGAGGATATTTCCGATCCAGATCAGGTAGAAGATATCATTCAGATGATCAACGACATGGGGATCAGCGTTTACGAAACCGCACCCGATGCCGAGCAGCTACTGATCGCCTCCGGTGACTCCACCACCGATGAAATCGCCGCTGCCGAAGCCGCAGCAGCGCTGGCGGCTGTCGAGACAGAACAACACCGCACCACCGACCCGGTTCGTATGTACATGCGTGAAATGGGTTCGGTGGAGCTACTCACTCGCGAAGGCGAAATAGAAATCGCCAAGCGTATCGAGGAAGGCGTCCGGGAACTCATGGCAGCCCTTGCCGAATGGCCCGCCGCTGTAGACCACCTCCTCGCTGAATACGACCTGATTGAAACCGAGGAACGCAAACTCAGCGATGTGTTAATCGGTTATCTGAATCCGATGGACCACGTTCCCTCCGCCCTCGCCCAGGCCGAAGCGGCCAAAAACAAGGAAGAGGAAGACGAAGACGAAGATGAGGCGGAAGACACGGGTCTCGACCCCATCGAAGCCAAAGAGCGTTTTGACACCCTGCGGCAGCTGAACAACAAAGCCAAAAAGGCGATCAGTCGTTATGGCGTGGCCCATAAAAGCACCCAGCAGCACCTGTCTGCACTGGGCGAACACTTTAAGTTCCTGAAACTGGCACCCCGCCAATTCGAACCCATGGCAGAGGCAGTTCGCGAAGCCCTGAGTCTTATTCGTGCGGAAGAGCGCACTGTTATGGCGCTCTGTATTCGCCAGGCAAAAATGCCGCGCACCGACTTTATCGGCCTGTTTCCCGGCCACGAAACCGATGAAAGCTGGGCCACCGGACTGGCCAAAGGCAAGGAACCCTATGCCGCTGCAATCGCCGTGGTAGAACCGGACATTCAGCGGTCCCAGCGCCGACTGATGCAGCTGGAAGAAAAAACCGGCCTGACCATCAGCCAGATCAAGGACATCAACCGCCGCATGTCAATCGGTGAGGCCAAGGCTCGTCGCGCCAAAAAAGAAATGGTGGAAGCCAACCTGCGTCTGGTAATTTCGATTGCCAAGAAATACACCAACCGTGGCCTGCAATTCCTCGACCTGATTCAGGAAGGCAACATCGGCCTGATGAAGGCGGTGGACAAGTTTGAATACCGCCGCGGCTACAAATTCTCGACCTATGCCACCTGGTGGATCCGTCAGGCCATCACCCGCTCCATCGCCGACCAGGCGCGCACCATCCGTATTCCGGTACATATGATTGAAACCATCAACAAACTCAATCGTATCTCCCGTCAGATGCTGCAGGAAATGGGCCGCGAACCCACGCCGGAAGAACTCGGCGAAAGAATGGAAATGCCCGAGGACAAAATCCGCAAGGTGCTAAAAATCGCCAAAGAACCGATCTCCATGGAGACACCCATTGGCGATGATGAAGACTCCCACCTAGGCGATTTTATCGAGGACGTAAACATCATGTCCCCGGTGGATTCCGCCACCACAGAGAGCCTTACTGAGTCCACCCGTGACGTCCTCAACAACCTGACAGCCCGGGAAGCCAAAGTCTTGCGGATGCGGTTTGGTATCGACATGAACACCGACCACACCCTCGAAGAAGTGGGCAAACAATTTGATGTGACCCGTGAGCGGATCCGACAGATCGAAGCCAAAGCGCTGCGAAAACTGCGGCACCCCACTCGCTCCGATCACTTGCGCAGCTTCCTGGACGAATAACCCGTTGCTGAAATAATCCCTGCCGGGGCGGTTACAGAACCCCCGCTCCGGCAGCGCAAGGCAAGACGCGAACGAATACCCTGGACAGCAATGACATATATACTGCTATCCTTGCCTCTCAAAGGGCCTTTAGCTCAGTTGGTTAGAGCAGTCGACTCATAATCGATTGGTCGCTGGTTCAAGTCCAGCAAGGCCCACCATTCTTTTTATAATTCATAGACTCGCTATAAGCTGAGCATCCGACTCTATGAACAGAGCGGATGGCCTTTTTTGTGCCTGTCGTTTATTCAGGATAAGATGCCTTCTCTTCTGCTTTTGGATTACCAGAAAATTCTAATTTTTAGGACTATTTTTTCGTGGGGAGGTAGTGGTCGCGTACACAGCGATATCAGTCCGAGAGCCGGTGCCTCATAAATAGGCAAATAGCTAACAAACGGGTCAAGTTAGTTCGTATCATTCACTGGGACGCGCCCCTTACTTAAAGCGTTACGAGAAAAATTAAAGGGGTAGGTTGGGGTATTCATCATAGGGAAAGCTAACGATAGCCGCCGCGCACTCTAGATTTTCCCATCGACATTTGAATATTTATGGTCAAAAAAAAGAATGACACGATTTCTCACGGTGCTTTTAATAGCAGCCATTCCTTGGCCTGCGTGTCTATCCGGAGAGACGCCCAAGTATGACCGCTCGCTCTTTGACGAGTGGGCTGATGAAGATCAAGACTGCCTCAATACTCGTCATGAACTTCTAATAGAGATATCGACCAGCACAGTCCAGGCCGGCACCAATACTTGTACAGTAATCTGGAATGATCCCTACACCGGAAAGATATTCTTTGACGCCAAACAGATGAGTATTGACCATCTGGTTTATTTGAAGTGGGCCTAGGATAACGTGGCTTATCGCTGGTCATATGAGAAGCATAAAATTTTTGCCAACGGGGAAAACAACCTGTTTTCAGTGGAGGCCAGGTTGCTACCCTCGAGGTAGAATTGCTCATGATACCGGAACTGGCACTTGACTCCGCGGATGGTTACACGCTTCTTGTTCTGAGGCGCGCCTCTGGTTGATACAAAACTGGAGACGAGTCAAATGCGGTACCACGCACAAGCTAAGAGAAGCGTGTAAATGTTGTTCAACTCTTTTGAATTTCTACTTTTTTTCCTGCCCACAACACTGGCTCTATTTTTTCTCAGCGCGCGCTATTTTGGCAACGAGGCAGCTATCGGGTTACTTGTTCTCTGCTCCCTAGGTTTCTATTCATGGTGGAACCCCATTTACCTGTTGCTGATTCTGTTCTCCATGGCGTTCAATTTTCAGGTGGGCAAGCGCCTCGGTCAGCGCAGTCACAAGGGCTTGCTTGCCTTTGGCATTACGGTAAACCTTGGACTGCTCGCCTACTATAAATATGCCAATTTTTTTGTATCCAACGTGAGCTCTCTGCTCGCCACCCACTGGTCATTGGGTGATATTCTACTGCCTCTGGCGATCTCTTTTTTCACGTTTCAACAGATTGCTTATCTGGTAGATTCTCACCGAGGCATTACCCGAGAATACAGATTCTTGCACTACGCGCTTTTCGTTTCCTTCTTTCCACAGTTGATCGCAGGTCCAATCGTTCACCATCGAGATATGCTGCCACAATTCATGCGGACAACCCCCTTTTGCCTGAAACCGAATCATTTCGCGATAGGCTTGAGTATTTTTGCCATTGGATTGTTCAAGAAAACGGTATTGGCCGATGGGATTGCTTCCTACGCCAACCCGGTATTCAATGCCGCAGACAGCGGGCAGACTGTCGATTTTTTTACTGCTTGGGGAGGCGCGCTGGCATACAGCTTTCAACTCTACTTTGACTTTTCAGGCTATTCGGACATGGCTATAGGTCTGGCACGCATGTTCGGCATTGTACTACCACTGAATTTCTACTCTCCCTACAAAGCCGCCAGTATCTCCGAATTCTGGCGACGTTGGCACATCACCTTGTCTCATTTCCTTCGCGACTATGTCTATATCGCATTGGGTGGCAACCGGCGTGGCAGGACACGGCGCTTCGCCAACTTGATGACGACCATGCTACTGGGTGGTTTATGGCACGGCGCCGGCTGGAACTTTATTATATGGGGCGGCCTGCATGGCCTGTACCTCATTCTCCATCAGATGTGGCAAGCTTTGTTGTCAAAGCTATCCCTGAGTCCTTCTGGTTCTGCGTATTCCGCACTCGCCTGGCTGATGACCATGCTTTGCGTTGTTGTGGGTTGGGTTTTCTTCCGTGCAACCACCTTTGAAGGGGCCATTGGTCTACTGCAAAGTATGATCGGATTACATGGTTTTACCCTTCCCCAAGGCATAATGGCACGCCTCGGCGACGTAGGGGTACTCCTTCAGTCTCTCGGCATGGAAGTCGCTTTCGGCGGCGGTCAGGTTTTCGTGCTCACTTGGCTCTGGATCATGGCCCTGCTGATCATTGTTCTGGTGATGCCCAATGTCCAGGACATGTTCAACTGGGTCAGGTGCTCACTGCGTAACCAGCACTTTGATACCACTGATAGCGTGTGGCCAATGCTCTCCCGGGTGTGCAAACTGCAATGGAAAGAGAGCATTGGGTGGGCAATAACCTGCGCAGCCTGCCTTGCACTCGGGTTCCTCACCCTGTTTCAGGTAAGCGAATTTCTGTACTTCCAGTTTTAGGAGATAAGGCATGGTTTATCTGAATCGCTTCTTCATCTGTACTTTTGTCGTCATTGCAATAGTCTGTGCGGTAAACTGGTTTATCGACCCATATGGCATGTACTGGTCTCCAGTAATTGTAGGGATTAATAGCACCAAACCTGCTTCCGGAGATCGGGTTAGGGTAATAAAGGCTTACCGGGCCCCGGAATTCGCGCCTCAGGTGCTGATTGTAGGAAACTCTCGAGCTGAAATGGCTCTCCACCCCGAACACCCTTCCTTTGACAGTGCTAGAGTCTACAACCAGGCCATGCCTGGCGCAGGAATTCGTCTACAAACCGACTACGCGCGTAATACCATTGACACCACGCCAAGTCTGAAACGGGTCATCATGAGTGTGGACTACCTGGATTTTCTGGTGCGCCATGCTCGGTTCTCCGAGCCTCATATCGAAGACGCAGCACCGGACTACCTGTTAAGGCTGCCGCTGTATACCCCCGGCTGGTCTGGTCGTGCGATGCGGCTGCGCGAAAAGTCCGCCCTGCTGTTTTCACTTGATGGCTTACTCGATAGCGTACGCACAGTCTTTCAGCAAAGCGCAGCCGTAAACAGTATCGACCCGACCGGCTTCAATGATCCGGCGAGTTACGTCAACATACTGCGCCATGAAGGCATCAACGCGTTGTTCGTGCAAAAGTTGGAAGGGCTCGACGGAAACATGAGAGGTCGAGACCTCATGACTATCGACTCTGATACCGGACAGCGCTCACCTCAATACGGTATTCTTGCCGATTTTCTTGCCGATCTTTCCGAGCAGGATATTCATGTACAGTTGTTTATCAGCCCGTACCATTTCAGTTATCTCCACTTGCTTAATGACCTGAGCATGACCAAAGATTTTATCGCATGGAAATACGAGTTGCTGAAGGTGGTCGAGGAGAGCGGAGCAAACTTTAATTTGTGGGATTTCAGTGGCCCATCCATCTTCATACAGGAACCTGTGCCGGTTGGCTCAAATCGCGCCATGCAGTGGTACTGGGAACCCGCTCACTACCGCCGTGATCTAGGAGATAAAATATTGGAATCTCTTGCGACAGGCAAGGCTATATCACAGTTCGGGACCCCCCTCACAAAGGGTGCTATCGAAGCGGTAACCGAGGCACATTATTCACTATTGAGTGATACCCGCGACGACTGGCAGGCGCTTCAGCAATCACTAAATATCGATATAGATGCGTTACCAGAAAGTCAGTAGAGCGTGGCAGCACTAGCGAAGAGCTGAAGGTTCTGACGGAGTGAGTCGATTTTTACTGGACACTCATCTAGGATGATTAAGCATTTTGAGTATTATCATGAAATCACTGACAGTGATCGCCAGCTGCGCTGGATGAGCAATTCCCGCTGCCATATGAGGATGAAAACTAGTGGTGGTTCAAAGTTCATTGAACTCGCCCTGATAGTAACTACAAATTTTGGGTATAGAATTATTTTTTGTTTCGGTAATTCCCGTTGGAGTGTCTGGAGGTAGCATTGCGTACATTCCAATTTTTGAGATTGTTAAACATATTATTGTGTGCCATGTACTTGGGAGTGCCTCATGGAGTTATGGCTGGTGATAATTCCTGGGAGACATATCGGGCCATACGTCTACAGTCTGAAAAAGAACCGCGGGAATATTCTTGTGACGATCATGGGAATGAGCGCTGTTCTTCGAGTGATAGTGTCGGGTTACCCCAGAAAACCAATCCCCAGCTAGCTGAAAATGCGCCTCCAAACTGGAAAAAAATCGTTCACTGTCCGGACACGCCCACGTTCCAGAACGGCGCGGGTGCCAGGTGGTATTTTTGTGATGTAAATATTGCTACAGAGCCATACTACACCCCCTATGACAAAGACTTTCCTATCTCGTATATGATTCCAAGGGAAGATAACTTCCAAGACGCCAGGGTGCGGGTTTATCTACACCCCGATAGCGCCAATGGGGCATATGTCACAGGCCCATCATCCTTTGCATTCCGTCAAGACACCGTTGAGATACACCCAATGGAACAGCAGTGGGGAAATAACGGATATACCGGCTGGTGGCTGTACTCAGGAAATGAAGTTGGCACTATAGCCAACTACAATGGTCGTCAGATTGCGCTGGGCATTGACTATATTATGGATAAATACTCGGACAAGATCGACCTGGGCAAAGGTATCTATCTGGTAGGTAAGTCGCTTGGAGGCGCAGGTGTAATGCACCAGTCTATGATCTTGCCTAAGTATCAGGACAAGATTGCCATTGTGGATGGCATTATTGCCAGGATGATGATTCCCAAGAACGGAGAACGCGCAGTTAAACGCGCGTGGGGCACCAAAGCTGTCAACCCGGAGCTTTATGACTCCGTGGATATTCGCCTGCAATATGACAAGGTTAAGGACATTCACTTCATGTGGCGGGGCGGCTCCAATGACTCGCTTGGTCGCTTTGACATAGAGTTTCTTCAAATCTGTGAGCAGAGAAAAATCAGTTGCTCTGCTACCTGGCTGTTAAGCGGACACGGCATTAGTGAAGCCGGCTACTCTCTGAACATGCAGTTGTGGACTGACCCCAATCAAGATGCAACGCTGGACAAGATACTGCCGGTGATTACCAACAATACTTCAAACTACCACGGTAGATTGCGTGGTTATCACAACCGAGGCATTACTTGGAACCATAAAGCGATAGTGGATCAAGCCGACCGTATCGTGATTCCCTTGCAATACCGGGCCATGACGAATCTTGGTTCTGATTTGCCCGATCAGCCTCAACAGGTGATGTTTTCCGTTACCCTAAGACATGTAAAAAACTTCACTTTCCAGCCTGGAGATGAAGTGCAGTGGCAGTTTGGGCAACAGCGTGGAACAACTACAATTGCTTTGGACGGACTACTTACTATTGACGGGTTGAGACGAAAGTCCAGTCAAGGCTATCAGGAGTTAGTGATTAAGCTTTACTCCCCGCAATAACACAGTCCAGTTCTTGATCAAGGCTTACCTCGACACGTATAACGGTTAATTCAAAAGCCTATGGCTCTATAACAGCTTGGCCTTATATCACAGAAAACACCTGCATTCACTGGGCGGAGCGGTTCATTTACTGTCACAAGAAAACGGGTTCTACCATCACCAACAACTGCGGGACTTTGGGTATCTTATATGGAGAAAGCCTCTCCACACTTTATCAATCAATAAGAGGCAATAACCATGACAAATACCTTCCGCATCATCAAAAAATCCACATCCTCGAAACTCTCCCCTAAGTCCCCAAGCTCCCTCACCTACCACGTCGGCTATGACGACAACTCAAAATCCTTTCATTTCCGTATCACTGCCAACTCCGGTGGTGGTTTCTTCTCAAATGAATGGATACCCTTGAGTGATATTCTGGACACCATCGCAACAACCTTCCCTGTTAATCCCTTCAAGGCCATCATCTTCAAACCACTCTATCAATCCAAAGGCTCTAACAACCACGGCTTCTTGGCGGCGGCACTTCGAGCTGAGAAGCTATTTCTGCCCGTTGAGAAGTAGTTGATGTCTCACACTCTAGGTGACACCAAAGGTTTTAATACGGCTATGCAAGGAGTTCTACCCCGTTTCCACGAAGCGTGGCCAAATTTTCATTCGGGTGACTTTTTCAGATTGATGGAAACAACTCACGGTAAGCGTGATAATGACTTTCCTCTTCCAATCGTAAATCCTAGGCAAAGGCAAATTATGAGCAATAAAGTACCCAGTGTGATATTCAAAACGCGTGTCCGTGGCGAAAGCGTTGGCGGGAGAAGCCCATTTATCTGGAAGGATATTTCAACGGAAGACGTATTTTCGGGTAAAAATGTCGTTATATTTTCACTCTCGGCTGTATTTACTGAAACCAGCTCCCGCAATCATCTGCCTGACTATGATGCCAAGTATGAGGAACTGAAATCACTGGGTGTTGATGACGTGTACTGCCTGAGCGTTAGCGCTCCTTTTACCATGCTTCAGTGGGCAAAAAATTTAGGTCTTAAACATGTAAAAATGCTGCCTGATTCACATGGAAATTTTACTCGCCTGATGGGAATGCTGGTTAAAAAAGGGCCGGGTGAGGTGTCATGGCGTTATTCTGCCCATGTAGTTGATGGAGAAATAAAGCAACTCTTTGCTGAAACTGGGATGATGGATGATTGCCCAGATGACCCATTTGAGTGCAGTGATGTGGACACAATGATTTCTTACCTAAAGAAATAGAACTTCACCAACAGGATGTTGACCGAAACAGTTTCAGGTGAGCCACCCCTAACAAAACAAATTGTAGCTACCCTGCTATATGTGTATGGCTGCCTGGCGACATTATTTAGGAGAAGAACCGGGCAATGAGGTTCTTATTTAGCCTTACCGCTTTGTTAATAGCATTTCACACTTACAGTGATGAGCTACCTTCATGCATGGCAAACGCGCAAACGCAGTTAGAAATAAATCAGTGTGCAGGTATCAATTTGCTAACGGCGAGACGCACGCTTGAGAGCATGCTTGAAAAAATCAGGCACGCTTACAAATCAGCAAGCCCAGAATTTTTGACAAAACTCGACGTTTCCCAAAAAGCATGGGAAGAGAGCGTGAAAGCCAATATGGAGCTGAAATATCCGCTCGAGGATAAATGCCTACAATACGGTAGTGTTTACCCGATGTGTGCCAGCGGGTTTGAATCCAGACTTGTACTGGCCCGCATTGAGTTTCTGAGAGAGTGGTTGAACGGACATGAAGACGGTGACATTTGCTCAGGCTCAATTATCCACAGTTACTCTATCCAGAGGGATTGTTCCAACATTGGAAAGTAGCGATTGGCAAGTAACCTGATCTTCCCCAGCATAACGCCCCTCAACATTCAGTATCTGGCATACATACAGGGATTCATACTATATTCTGGCTGACACTGGATCGGTAATAGTCGGACATAAACCACCGACTATCAGCGATGAACCATCATCCATTTTTATTTTAATCAGCCCCTTTTCTGCAAGGAGGCTCGAACCCATTGGTCAAAAGTATGTTCGATCAGCTAACACTTCTAGCCGAAAACTTTACCCTTTCAGACTCGGTGACGGGTCTGCTGGTGAATACCGGTTTTTTGCTTGCGGCAATCATTATTCTCAGGACGCTCACCGCGCGCTTTATTCGGCACAAAGTGAAGGCTCCGGAGCTGAAAGGTCGCCTGCTGGCCAATACGCGCAACGGCTTTCTGTTGTTGATACTGCTGGGGCTGGCAATTATCTGGGGGGACCAGCTGCGCACTCTAGCATTATCCATTCTGGCTATTGCCGTGGCCTTTGTAGTCGCCACCAAGGAGCTGATCTCGTGTATCACCGGCTCTCTTCTGAAAGGTGGTTCAGGGTCCTTTAACATTGGCGACCGGATTCAGATCAAGGATTTTCGCGGAGATGTCATCGACCAGAGCCTGTTGACCACAACCATTCTTGAAGTGGGCCCCGGATCCGGCGTCCACCAACGCACCGGCCACGTGATCGTGATACCCAACGCGATATTTCTCTCTGAGCCGGTAGTCAACGAAACCTTTTCCGAGCGGTACGACTTCCATGTGTTCACTGTGCCCTTCATGCGCGAGGATAACTGGCGCGCTGCTCAGGAGGCCTTTCTCGCAGCGGCCAACCGTCATTGCCAACCCTACCTGGAGTCCGTACGCCGTCACATGAACAAAATTGGTGAACGACGGGGGCTGGAAATGCCGTCGGTGGATCCTCGGGTGACGATTCAGGTGCCGGCAGCCGAGGAGATCCATCTGGTGATCCGAATCCCGACGAAGACCGGTCAACGAAGCTATCTCGAACAGCTCATTCTTTCGGAAGTGTTTGCCAACAACGACTTTTCCAGCAAGTCCTCCGGGCAACAAACTGTCCGCGAGAAATAAAAAAGGCCCGCCACTGGTGTGGCGGGCCTGGCTCAGGCTATCGTCATTTCAGACGGAAGTCCCAATCCGAATCAGTCGTCGCGGCTAACCTTTACAGGCTCCTGATTACCTCTTTGAAAATAGACCTCGAGATCGCGACCACGCGCATCGTCACCTTCAACCTCGATCCTATCTCTTCGATTGATTTTAACTTCTTCGATGTCAACAATGCCGGCCTCAGCAGCCGCTTTGGTATACAGCAACAGATCGTCAGCTGTCATGCCCCAGGTACCGTTGAGACGTTTTTCACGTTCTTCATGAACGAGGTCTGGACTACCGGCACCGGTTTCAAGTTCCACATGCCAGTCCTGATCTATCCAGCCCTCAATTTCCATACGTCCGGAGCCTTCAAACTCAATACTGGTGAAATGTGTGATGCCATAATCTGAGCCAACTTTGATCGCCTGACTGATATTGCCCGCCGGGTCAGCTGTATAGGCAAAAGGGGTCACAGCCAGTGTCGCAATCGTCAGTGTTGTAAGTAACAGTTTCATATAAACCTCCGGATTGATTGATCAAAACAGGGCCAGATAAAGCACCGGGGGAAATCCAGAACGTGAGCTGACCCGCTTGATAGGCACAGTAACAAAGCCATCCTTACAGCACCCTGAGTAACCTGTTCATAGTCCATTCATGTTCTCTTTGGCAGAATGTCCTTCATGAAACATGTTTTCAGCCAACATTGCCTGTCACTCGCCCATCACTACCGACACCGCTCTCCGCGATGCAGGGGCCGCTATTTTCTGGCAGCCATTCTGACACTGGGCTTTATCAGTCCCGGCTGGAGTGACGATGATGATTGGCGACGGCTCCACGAAGATGTTCAAGCGGGCAAAATCAAGCCTCTCAATGAGATTCTGGCAAGCCTTAACACGCGCTATGATGGCCAGGTTATCGATGTGGACCTGGAGGATGAGAACGGCGTGATAATCTACGAAATAGAACTACTCGGACCACAGGGGCAAGTGGTCGAGTTTGACGTGAATGCCGCCACGGGGGAGCTGATTGGTATTGAAGGCAGCAATATTCGTGGGATGACCCGCCCTTGAAAGTCCTCCTGGTTGAAGATGACCAGCCCCTTGCAGAGGCACTCGCCGAAGCTCTGCGGAATGTAGGTGTACTGATTGAGATAGCGCCTGACGGCAAAACTGCTGACTTTCAGGTGAGTGTCGAATGTTACGATGCCATCATCCTTGATCTCGGCCTGCCGGACGGCAACGGTGTACAGTGGCTCTCGGGGTGGCGCGCCCGCGGTATGGACCTGCCTGTCCTCATCCTCACGGCCAGGGAGCGCTGGTCAGACAAAGCCGCCGGGTTTTCGGCCGGTGCCGATGATTATGTGACCAAACCCTTTGAAACAGCCGAGGTATTACTCCGCCTGCGGGCACTGATTCGCCGCAGCCACGGGCATGCCCACCCGATTATTACAGTGGGCGACCTGACACTGGACACCCACACGGGCCGATTTACCTACCTGGGTATGCCCGTGTCGTTATCGGCGCAGGAATTCCGTCTGCTCTCCTATCTGATACACGCAGCGCCCCGGGTCGTGAGCCGAACCGAACTTTCGGAACATGTTTATGACCAGGATCAGGAACCGGACTCGAACGTCATTGATGTACAGATAAGCCGGTTGCGGAAAAAACTGGACAGCAACTCAATCCGCACAGTACGAGGACAGGGCTACTGTTTACCGGACCATCCGACCGACCCATGAACCGGCACCTCCTGCGCAAACTGCCGATAGCTTCCCGCATGCTGGCCACCTCGCTGATTTTGGTGGTACTCGTTATCCCGGTTGCCGGTCTGTTGCTCTCCTACAATCTTCGCGAAGCCGTCAATACTGCATTCGATGAACGTCTGGAGTCCCTGCTCAACGTGGTTTTGGCCGGCATTGAATATGACCAGCAAACAGACACACTGGCACTCAACCAGCGACTCGGCGATGCCCGCTTCGATCAGGTGTTCTCCGGCTGGTATTGGCAGGTTTCCGACAATGCCTCCCGGGTTCTGACCTCCCGCTCCCTATGGGATCAGCGCTTACCTCTGGCAGCAGGCCCGCAACTGCAATACAGCACAATTTCCGGCCCAAATGGGGAAACCCTGCGCAAGCTGGAGCGGGATGTACGACTGCCAAGGCTCCCTGTCACTCTGCACGTTGCCGTGGCTGCTGACCTCAGCGAAGTGGATGCCGCGCTGGCCCGCTTTGAGCAACTGCTCTGGCTCTCGTTAGTGTCGCTGGGAATTTTGCTGCTGCTGGGCATCTGGTGTCAGTTGCACTGGGGACTGGAACCGTTAAGACGCATCCGAAGCAATCTGCAGGCGGTGGAAAAGGGTGACTGTGAGCGGCTCGATACCGACCTCCCCGAAGAGTTGAACAATCTGGCAACCGCGATCAATACCGTACTGGAACGCGACCGGCAGTTGATGTCCCGCGCCCGCACCGCGGCGGGCAACCTGGCCCATGCCATCAAAACGCCGGTCAGTGTAATGATGACGACAACAGAGCAACTGCCTGCCGGTCAGCGCGAGATCATGGCATCCGAACTGAAACGACTGAACGAAGCTGTGCGACACCACCTGGCCCGGGCTTCCGCCGCTGGCCCAGTGGTGCTGAGGCCGAGAGTGACACTATCGGTGGCACTTGAGCCTGTCTTTAACGGTATTTCACGATTGGCCGAACGAAAGAACATCGCCTTTCAAAAACCCGAAGTACCACCACTGCAGTTGCAAATCGATGCCCAGGACCTACAGGAAATTGTCGGCAATCTGCTGGAAAATGCACTGCACTGGGCCAAATCGACAGTGGTGATGGCGATCTACAGTGAAGCTGACAACCTGCACCTCAGCATTATGGACGACGGGCCGGGGATGTCGTCCCAGAGCCGGGATGAAGCGTTGCAACGCGGTGGCCGGCTGGATGAGCAACGCTCTGGCTCGGGCCTTGGGCTCGCCATTGTCAGCGAGTTGATCCAACTGTATGACGGGCAATTGCAATTAAAACCGTCTCCCATGGGCGGTCTGCTGGTAACCGTATGCCTGCCTTGCCTGGCTGCTTAAAATTGACGACTGGTCCAGGAACCAGCTCAAACGCAGGCGGGGATTAAAAACGTTGTTTCAGCCCAGTCGCCAGCGCCAATCCGCTCAGGTAAGCAGACTCCGCCCTGCCACCCAACAGCCAGTCACCACAGACACCCAACTGCAACTGTTCATCCATTAAACACTCCGCTTCCGGCGATACTTCAGGTGTTGCTTTGTCTGTTGCTTCGGGTATTGGCACGGTATTGGCGTAGCGCCAGCGATGCAGTCGAGAGTACTTTGGCTTCGGCAGCGTTTTAGCCATGAGCCGTTCCAGTTCGTGCCACAGGGCCCGCTGAACCTGCCGGGAATCGCTATCCAGATGCTGCTCGGCCCAGGTATTGGTTGAATGCACCATGAGGCCACAACCGCCAGTGCGACCGGGACGGGATGACTCAAACGCCAGCCAGCCAATGGGAGAATGCTTCACTACCGCCGCCTGCCACAGACTCTGAAGCGGTTCGGCAAAGCCCAGCAGCAGACTGTAACAACCGAGCATTGCCGTGTTGGTCACCTGCTCGTAACCGGTAAAGGCTGACGGCAGCAGTGCCGCAGATTGTGGCGCTGGCATGCTACAAACGACCCAGTCAAAAGGACCGTGGCAGGTATCGTTGCGATCCCGCAACAACCAACCGGCGATGGTTTTTTCAAGTGACGCAATCGCAGTATCAACCATCAGGTTTTTGCCCTCGGCGGCAAGCTGGCATAGGGTATTCATGCCGGGAACCGCCACATAGTGGGGTTCAAACCAGTCACGCCGATAGGATTTTCGGTCGTCTCCCAATGTGATGACCCGCGGGTGCCATTCGGCCACCCGGCCTGTGGCAATCAGTGGTTTCAGGTAGTTCTGAAAGGCAACTGAGCGGGCAGTGAAGAATTGCGCACCGTAATCAAACTGGAAGCACTCCCCGGTACGTGTGGCGATACGCCCACCGACGCGCGGAGACTTATCGAAAACCGTCACCTCGGCAAAACCATCCAGCTCACCCGCCAGGGTCAACCCGGACAGGCCAGCTCCGATAATCGCCAGACGGGGGAGCTCGGTTACAGAAGGTATCATCCCGCGTCTTCCCCCGGTATCACAGTGCAATCACTGCATAACTGACCAGGGATAACAGGGCCAACGCACTGGCACGTACCCTGAGCCGGTAAAACCAGGGTTCGAGCAGTTGCTGTCTGACCAGAACCGTATCAATCCACAGCAGGTACAGGAAGCAAAACAGCAATATCACCACACCCCACAACAGGGTCGACAGGAGGGATAACCAGGACAGCAAGGCAACGATGTTGCTGTGCAGGAACAGGTTCAGTGAGCATTGCCTGAACAAAAAGACACCCCAGTGAATACCGGCAATAAAAGCGACAATCACCGCACTATAGGCCATCAACAGATTTTGGACATCAACGGCAAGCAATGTGCTGCTCCCTGTGAACAGCCGGTAACAGAGAGGAAATAGAAATGGCAGTACGCCACCGTAGGTGAATAGCCTGGCCACAATCTCTTTGCTTGTCGAACTATTGCTCAATGGTTTTCTCTCTGATGCTCTTGCCCCGGCTGCGCCGACACCTTTCGGAACAATATTTCACATCCTGCCAGACGCGCCACCACTTTTTCCGCCAATGAAAAGGCCGACGGCAGACCACACAGATTTTGCCGGGCAGATCAGCTTTTTCCGGCATGCTGCCAACCCGTTCGCCTCACCATTCCAATCACCAGGGGATTTCCCTGCCCTGCCAATCAAGGTATAGCGCGTGCCCGACCGGTGTCATATTTTCAACAATGGACAGTAGCTGTTCCGCCACAAAATCGGCAGAAAACAGTTTGCCTTCCGGCACATTGCCCTGGAACGGTCTGGACAGCGCTGTGTCGGTGGTGCCTGGATGGAAGACCACCAACTGGACATTTTTTGCCCGCCTGGCGTATTCGACTGAAGCAGTCTGAACCAGCATATTCAGGGCCGCCTTGGAGGCTCGATAGCCATACCAGCCACCCAGCTTATTGTCACTGATACTGCCAACCCGGGCACTGAATAGTGTCAGGGTGCAGATCTGTTCACTGCGCAGGGAACCCACGAGATGCTTCAACCACAACAGGGGTGTGAACGTATTGGCCCTAAACACCGTTTCAATACTGGACAAATCTATCTCTTCAAGCCGCTTTTCGGGACGAATCCTGTCACCCTCGTGGAGCATACCGTTACAGATAAACACCCGTGAAAACTCACCGGGTTCGCCATTGAGCAGTGCAACCGTCTCGGCGATACCCGCCTCTGAATAGTCGCACGTCAGCCAACTCACTCGCGCCGGCAAAGCGACCTCGGCGGGACTGCGACTGACGGCGTAAATCCTCGCAATGCGCTGATCGCCGCTGAGTCGGCAAATCAAACGCCGGGCAATGCCACTGGAAGCACCGACCACCAAGGCTTTTGAACTCATTGCTGCGACTCCCGTGACCGATATGACCGGTCATCAACTACCCGGCTGGAGATCTTCCTCATCGCCCACCCGAACCCCCTGTCGATCAACCGGCATGCGCCAGAGCTTGCCCTCACATACGTAAAAATACGGGCAATCCCGCATGCAGCCCCGGCAGGGCAACCTTTCAACGGTCTGTTCAGTAGGTGAAGGCATCGGTTGGTCCTTGGTTAATGGGTGAGTGTACGCAGACATGTCCCGATCGGTTCAGCCTGACCCGATACACCGCAGGGAGGTGAATTTTTTTATCGTGAAGCCATGGTTTTTGTCACTGTCTATGGCTTAGTCTTGACGGGAGTAACAACCTGTCTGGTCATATTGCGCCAGAGAGAAACAATCGGCGAGGCTTTTTGAACGCGTGGAAACAGACAAACTGGCACAATTGAGATCCGGCGACCCGGTACTTTTTGCAGAACTGGTTCGCGACCACCACCGCGCCCTCATCGCCCTCACGGTGCCCATTGTCGGTATCAGCGAAGCCGAAGAAGTGGTGCAAAATGCCTGGCTGAAGGCCTACCAGGCCATTGGCAGCTTTGCAGGGAAATCGGCGATTCGCACCTGGCTGGGTAGTATCGCCATCAATGAAGCAAGAATGCAGCGGCGCCAAAGGAAACGGGAATTGTTGTTCAGCGATCACGGCGACGAGAACCAGAATACAGAAGATGGCCTGACACAAAGGTTTACCGAGCGCGGCCACTGGCAACACCCTCCGGCCCATTGGCATATAGATTCTCCCGAGAGCCTGCTGACCGGTGAGCAGCTGGCCGAATGTCTGGAACGACTGCTAGCTGCCATGCCAGACAACCAGCGTTGTATTCTCGAAATGCGGGATGCCAGCGGACTGTCTTTTGAGGAAATCTGTAACGCACTGACGGTTTCTGCATCCAATGCGCGAGTGCTCCTGCACCGTGCGAGAACACAATTGTTCAAACTTGTTGACCATTATGAGGAGACTGGCGAGTGCTGAGCTGCCGCGACTTTGTGAACAATGCGGATCAATTACTGAATCGCGATTTGCGTGTTTCCACACGTATCTCCCTGCAGATTCACCTGTTGCTCTGTCGGCACTGTCGCCGCTATCTCAAACAGCTGCACAGACTTGTCGAAGCCATCCCCTTTATGCACAACAAAGCCACGGAAGAGGAAGTGCACAAAGTAATGGACTGTATTCATTCCCACAACAACCTGTAATCCCCGCAACAAAAGCCCCCTGCTCCGGCAAAAGAAACACAAACGCTGCCTGCAGCCGTAACAAATTCCTTTTAACGGCATCAGTTAGGCAGATTGCCGACAACATTTGTTGTGTGTTTCCTCACCGTGAAAACGTTGCCGGAGCAGACGCAGCCGGCAATCACATCCTATTAACGGTTAAAGAAATGTCATCAAAACCCGTTATGCGCTGTAACAAAAAACATCCGACGGCATCTCATTGCGGACACCTTACATTAACGAAACAAGGAACTGACTATGAAACAACCAACAAAAAACACCTTCAAATCAACCATTGGTATGGCCTTTATTTCCACCAGCCTGATACTCCCCATGGCCAGTATGGCCGACAATCCCTTCGCTGCAACCGATCTCGGCAATGGCTATCAGCTCGCCGGTAAACATGCCGCTGACAAGCCCGGGGAAGGCAAATGCGGCGAGGGCAAATGCGGTGAAGCAAACGCTGCCCCAAAGTCTGAAGAGGGCAAATGTGGAGAAGGCAAGTGCGGTGAAGAAAAACCTGCACCGAAATCCGAAGAAGGCAAACGCGGTGAAGGAAAGTGTGGTGAAGGAAAATGTGGCGGACAGTAATTTTTCCGGTTACTGCTGATTTCACGCTTCAGGGGGGGCGGCCAAGTGGTCGCCCTTCATCCTTAATTCCTGATATTCAATCAATCCGGTAAACCATCATGACCACAATGGCAATTACTCAACGGCTTAACAGGGGACTCAATGTCGCGCGACATGCAGACTTTCTCGCCCCACTGCTGCTGCGACTTTTTCTGGCACCGGTTTTCATCACGGCGGGCCTGACCAAACTGCTCGCCTTCGAGAGCACAGTCAGCTGGATGGGCAACCCGGATTGGGGGCTGGGATTGCCTCTTCCCTGGCTGATGGCGGTTCTGGCTACCGCCACAGAGCTGGTTGGCGGATGGCTGCTGTTGTTCGGGTTGGGGACACGGCTAATTGCCATCCCGCTGATGGCAACCATGCTGGTGGCCGCCTTTGCGGTTCACTGGCACAACGGCTGGTTCGCGATTGCCCCCTCGGACCCGTCAACCAGTATGGCCCGCCCCCTGGCCGCCATCGGCATTCCGACGGCGGAACAGAGTCTCGAAAACAGCGAGGCAGTGGGTGAACGATTATCAGCTGCCCGACAGATTCTTCGGGAACACGGCAATTACTCATGGCTTACAGGCAAGGGCAACATTGTCATTCTGAACAATGGCATCGAATTCGCAGCCACCTACTTTATCATGCTGCTGTCACTGTTTTTTACGGGCGGCGGCCGCTACTGCAGTGCAGACTACTGGATAGGTCGCCGGTGGCTCAATAACAGGGACTGACGACCGGCGTTTACCCCTTATGCTGCTCAATGGTTGGCCAGCACAGCCTCCCTCACCACTCCGAAACAGGAAAATATCCGATTGGCGATAAAATTACCCTAGAATAGTGCCGGTATCAGACGTTGATGATCGCTGTTCAGGAGAAGTCGTGTATGGAGGTGGACCATGTTGTCAAAGTGGTCGATATGGGTATCGATACCCACCAGGAATCCGTGGTGTACATGCGCAAGGATTCGCCGGTTTGTCAGTCGGAAGGGTTCTCTGCGAGCAGTCGCCTGACACTGAAAAGCAATGGTCATTCGCTGATTGCCACCTTGAATGTGGTGGACAATCACATTCTTCCTGAGGGTTATGCAGGCCTGTCAAAGGTCGCCATGCATGACTTACAGATCAAAAGTGGCGACACGGTGAAGATACATAACGCGCCATTGCTGAACTCACTGAGTCTGGTCCGCAAGAAAATTTACGGTCACAAGCTCAGCGAATCCGAAATCAAAAGTATCATCACGGACATCAGCGGCCACCACTACACCGACGTTGCCATCGCCAGTTTTCTCAGCGCCTGTGCAGGCAACAGACTGGACGTAGACGAAATTATCAGCCTCACCAAGGCGATGGTGGAATGCGGCAAACGGCTCGAGTGGCCGGGCCACCTTCGTATTTTCGACAAGCATTGCATCGGTGGCTTACCGGGCAATCGCACCACACCGATCCTTGTTTCCATTGTCAGTTCAGCGGGATTGATTATCCCGAAGACGTCCTCGCGGGCGATCACCTCGCCATCGGGCACCGCAGACACCATGGATACTCTGACCAACGTCAACCTCAAGCTGGAGGAAATCCGCCATGTGGTCGGTGCCACCGATGCCTGTCTGGTGTGGGGCGGCGGAGTTAGCCTGAGTCCGGTTGATGATCTGCTGATCCGGGTAGAACGGGCACTGGACCTGGATGGCGAAGGCCAGATGATCGCGTCAGTGTTATCCAAAAAAATAGCGGCTGGCTCAACCCACGCGGTAATCGATATCCCCGTTGGCGCAACAGCAAAAATCAGAACCCAGGACGAAGCCGAAAAGCTGGCATCCATGTTCACCCTGGTGGGCGCGGCCTGTGGCATTCAGCTGCGCTGTTTGATTACGGATGGCAGTGCACCAATCGGCTATGGCATCGGCCCGGTTGAGGAGGCCCGGGATATTTTATCCGTACTACAATGCCAGACCGACGCACCTCAGGATTTGCGGCAACGTTCGCTGTTTCTTGCCGCCAACCTGCTGGATATGGCCCAGGCCAACGGCGTTGCAACCTGCATCGATCAGGCCACGGAAATACTGGACAGCGGGCAGGCATGGCGACAGTTTCAACGTATCGCCAAGGCCCAGGGCGGGCTGAAAACCCTGCCCACGGCCCGTTTCCGGCATATTGAGGTGGCCGATCGGGACGGCGTGGTCACGGCAATCGACAATCGCAGGCTCGCCAGAGTGGCGAAACTGGCTGGAGCGCCGACCGATCCGGCAGCGGGGCTTCGTCTGGCGGCCTCACTGGGGGAGCCTGTCACAAAAGGACAGGCACTCTTTACCCTCTTTTCAGAGAGTCAGGGAGAACAGGATTATGCGCTGGCTTTTTACCGGGATAATGGCCCTGTGTTTACGATTGGGGAGTCGTCATGAACCCTGCCGACCAACATCCACCCCTGTTGTTCTCCCTTGATGACCATCCCCTGCTGGTACCCCTCTGCCGCGAACTGGCAGCGACCTTGGGAACGCTCGAGACCCGCCTGTTTCCGGATGGGGAAACCTATCTCAAGGTTGCCATACCGGTGGCCGGCCACCACTGCATTGTGGTGGCAAACCTGGCCAACCCGAATGATAAATTGCTTCCGCTGATATTTCTGCTGGAAACCCTGCGGGAATTGGGAGCAAGTTCGGTGGGCCTGGTCGCCCCCTACCTGTGTTACATGCGTCAGGACTGCCGTTTTCATAATGGCGAGGCAGTCACCTCACGATTGTTTGCCCGCCTGCTGTCGACCCATATCGACTGGCTGGTGACAGTGGACCCACACCTTCATCGCTACCATTCACTGGCCGATATCTACACCGTACCCAGTGTCAGGGTTGAAGGCACAACAGCTCTCACTGACTGGCTGACCAATCAATCCTCCCTGTTACTGATCGGGCCGGACAGCGAGAGTGAACAGTGGGTCTCGCGGGTTGCCCTGGCCAGTGGCCATCCCTATGTGATCGGCGAAAAGCAGCGGCACGGCGACCGGGATGTGGTAGTCACACTTCCCGACCTTGCAGGCTATCAGGATCGAACAGCAGTAATCATCGATGATGTCATCTCCAGTGGCCAAACCATCCTGAAGTGTCTACAGGCAGTCCGGCAACAGGGTATAAGCCGGGTTAAATGCGCGGCGATCCACGGTATTTTTGCCGACCGTGTCGATGAGCTGCTGTTGCAGTCCGGCCTGACGGAACTGGCCACCTGCAACACCATCCCCCATGCCACCAACTGTATTGATGTGACTCCCCTGCTGGTTCCCGCCATTCAGCGATGCTCGGGAATCGGGGGCAATCAGGGTTCTGGCAACAGGTAAAGGGTTCAGGCCACCCTGGCAACAACGGCAAACAACGGGTCGCCGCACGGAGGACTCCGGTCCATCAGCTCAATCTGCCGGTAGCAACCGGCCTCCTCAAGAAAGGTCTTGATCAGATAGGCGCGCTGCTCATCATTAAGATACAACCAGGCAGCAGTCGCCTTCGACTCAAAGTAGCGATTTGAATAGGTGATAATCAACGGGGCATCTGGCTTGAGCACCCGACCCGCATCCCGCAGCACCGCGACAGGATTCGTCAGATAATCAATCGAGACACAGATCAATACGGCATCAAATTCCCCGTCAATAAACGGCAGTGAAGGTTCACGGTTCAGATCATGCACCACCCACTGGTCGAGCTGTGGATTCCGCGCCATCTCCCGGTCATTCATGCCCAGACCGACCACGCGACCAAGCGCCAGCTCCTCGGGCAGATGGCTGAGCCAGCTGCTCATCAAATCCAGCACCGCCGTGTCGGCAGACAGGTATTCGCGGTACAGTTCAGTCACCCGGTCAATCGCATCGGGATCAATATGGCTGACAAAGCGCGGAATCCGGTAGAACTGGTCATCCGGGGCCTCGTCCATGCGCCGGAAAGTGCTGTCGGTCAGCTGAATTTTATACTTCTTGTCGAAACGCATGAACAGCAGACTAAACCAGACCCGATCACCGGTAAACCTTTCGATTCACGAAGTGCCAGGCACTGTTATCAACCGCTGCAAAGTGCTACGTTTAATAGCCGAATAATAATTCACCGGGAAAGCCCTCCGGTTCTGTCACTGTCGTGGTTAGAGCAGACATTATGAAAATATCCACCACCCAACAGGGCAATCCTGCCAATCGCAAAATTGATCCACGTTTCGAGGCGGCCCTAGAGACAATTGACCGACAGCACTTTATCAATTGCGAAAATGGATCGCTGGTGGCGGGGGAAAGTATTCCCACCACAGAAGTACTGAAACAGATATTCAGTGTGTTGACTTTGCCGAACTACCCCAGGGTCCTGCATGTGGGTGCAGGGCTGGGCTACCCCTGTGCGGTGCTGGCCAAAATCGCCAGCAAGGTCGTCGGTATCGAAAAGGTCGCCACCCTGGCCGATGCCGCAATGGACAAGCTCAGCCAGCTGCAACTGAAAAATGTCATTGTACTGCACGGCGAAGGCGAAGAGGGCTCGGCACAGTTTTCGCCCTTTGACATCATCATGGTCACCACGCCCGGCCTCAAGACGCTCTCGACCCTGCTCCACCAATTGGCCCCGGGTGGTCAGCTGGTATCTGTTGAACGAACGGAATCGACACTGTTGAAACTGGTCAAGTACGTTCAGGACGAACAGCAGAAAATCCATCGCATTGAACAGGGGCTGGTGAGCTTCGACAACAAAAGTGACCAGACCCTGATTGAACTCGGCATCGTCAACCGGGAAATTCTCAACGAGGCGAAAATCCGCGCAAAAACCAACAACACTCTGATTATCGATGAAGTCCGACAACTGATAAATGTGGATGATCTGGCGTTATACCGCTCCCTGGCCAAGCGCTACAACCTGGAGCTGGGTAATGTCGATATTTTGCTCAGGCGACTGGACCCCGCCATTTTCAACCGGTTTTCCCAGGCCTTTCTCGATCATGACCGCCTGATCCCTCTGTTCACTGATCACGACACCCTCCGGGTTGCCACCAGTGATCCGGATGCGTCGATGGATGAAATCCAGCAGGTTTTCCCCCGGCACAGGCTAGTAAAAATCCTGGTCACACCAACGGATTTCAGACGCCTCTGGTCCGCCACCGACCTATCGGTTCAGGCTCACACCACCCCCCTGCCCGACTATGAGGAAAAGGTCCTTGCAGAAAAAGATCAGGACCTGCTGGGCAAGGCCAGGCCGGAAGTGGGTGCCCACCTGATTTCGCTGTTTGAAGCCATGTTGCTCGATGCCGTGGCCGAGCGCGCCAGCGACCTGCACATTGAGCAGTATCATCGCACCGTGCGAATCCGCCTGCGGGTGGATGGTGAACTGCGTGACCTGCCGCACTACGAGATCACTCCCGGCGAACTGCGCGGTCTGATCAACGTGATCAAACTCCGCGCCGACCTGAATATCGCCGAACGCCGTTTGCCCCAAGGTGGCCGTTCGCGACTGCGGGTGGGAGACGCGCTGTTCGATTTGCGGATTCAGGTACAGCCCTCATTGCACGCCGAGCATGTGGTGATCCGCCTGTTACCGCAGAATTCGGAGCTGATCAGCATTGACAAGCTAGGGCTGTCCAGTGCCATTGCAGACAACTACCGGCGGCTACTGCGCAACCCTGCGGGTCTGGTACTGGTGGTTGGCCCCACCGGATCGGGCAAAAGCACCACACTGTATGCCGGCCTGCAGTTACTGGCCGATGATGGCGCCCGAAAAGTGATTACCGTGGAAGACCCGATCGAATACTCCATTACCAACATCCAGCAAACCCGGGTCAGGCCGGAGATCGGCTTCAGCTTTGCTGATGCCATGCGCTCCTTTGTCCGTCAGGATCCGGATGTGATCCTGGTGGGTGAAATCCGTGACAACGAAACCGCTGTCGAAGCCATGCGGGCCTCTCAGACCGGTCATGTGGTGCTCTCCACGCTCCACTGCAACGATGCTGTCGACGCCATGCAACGGCTCTATGACCTGGGTGTTCACCCGAACTCACTGGCCAGTGAACTGCTGGCGGTAATCGCCCAGCGGCTGGCAAAACGTATTTGCCTCAACTGCCGGGTTCCGGCAGAGCCGGATGAGGCCATTCTTCGGGAGGTGTTTCCCGATGGCACCCCCCACAGTTTCCGCTCCTTTATCGGCAAGGGTTGTGAGCAGTGTAATGACAGCGGCACCCACGGCCGCATGGGGGTTGTGGAATACCTGCACATCGACCCGGAGTTGCGCAATGCCATCGCCCGCCAGATTCCGGTGGGAGAGCTGCGCAAACTGGCACTGGACTGCGGACTGATAACCATGCGCGACAGCGCTCTGGACCACGTTATCCAGGGCAACATTCCTCTCTCCGAATTGCCCCGTATTCTCCCGGCCGAGCGGATGGCACCCGAAGCCCGCTGGCAGTGGGAAAAACCCTCCTGAGACATTGATCATGAATGACAAAGCCATACAGAGACCCAGCGCCGAGAACCTCTACCGGGACGAGCTGGAACGACTGATTGACTGGGACCCAGGCCCGGCACCACCGGGCTGGAAGATGTCTCCATTCGCCGTGGAAAAATTCATCCTCGGTGATGACAAGCTGGGCATTCAGCGAAAATTTGTCGCCCAAAGGGAGCTGGTTACCCGGATTATCATCAGTCTCGCCACCAACCGGGGAGCCATGCTGATCGGCGAACCGGGTACGGCCAAATCCTGGTTGTCGGAATTATTGGCCAGCGCCATCTCCGGCCAATCCACCCTCACCATTCAGGGCGGAGCCATCACCAATGTCAGCCAACTGCTCTACAGCTGGAACGAAGCCTTATTGAAGAGTGCGGGGCCAACGCCCGAGGCGCTGATTCCAAGCCCGGTTTATCAGGGCATGATGGAGGGCCAGCTGGTGCGTTTCGAAGAAATTGCCCGCTGCCCCCAGCACATTCAGGATGCCATGCTGTCGATCATGTCAGAGAGGCAGATCCTGGTGCCTGAGCTAGGCCGCGAAAACGGCGTTCTCTTCGCCCGAGAGGGCTTCAATATCATTGCCACGTCCAACTCCCTGGACCAGGGCGTCAATGCCATGAGTGCAGCCCTCAAACGTCGCATGAACTTCGAAACCATACCGCCGATTCGGGAACTGCAGGACGAAATCGAGGTGGTCGCCAGCGAATCGGAAAAACTGATTCGTCTGTCCGGTGTCGATGTGAAGCCCGATGCCCAGATCATCGAGGTACTGACAACGATTTTCCACGAGCTGCGCAACGGGCAGACGCTGGATGGACGCAGTACCGACCGACTTGCAGCCACCGTGATGTCCACCGCAGAGGCCGTGTCTGTGGCCCACGCCATGGGCGTGCACGCCTACTACTATCGCAACGGCAAGATGGAGATGGGCGACCTGGTGCATTTCCTGATCGGAGCGGCCCTGAAAGATAACAAAGACGACCGGCGGCGCATGAAACACTATTTTGAATCCGAAGTGGCCGTCAAGGAAGGGGCGCACTGGCAAGCGGTATTTGAACAGCGGCGGTTACTGTAAATCCTCTAACCTAAAGAGGCAGAGACTAAAACCACTCTCAGAGATCCAGGTATCTGAAGCCACGGTCACCGTTGAAGGAAACCGTCTCAGAATAGTCAGCGAGGCATACAAAACCCCGGTCAGTCCACCGAGAAACCAACCCGGCAATCGATATTTCAGAAGGTTCAGGCAGCCATGACCTTTCAACCCTTCGGCTATTTACAAACAGCCCGTCTCTCGCGGATTGCATCGCCAAAGGCCCTGAACAACGCTGCATAGAAAATATCCTCAGGATATTGCCACTCGGGATGGAATTGCACACCGACGGCGTAGCGGCTGTAATCGGCCAGCCGCACAGCTTCCACCAGCCCATCGGGAGCGACAGCTTCTACTTGCAGGCTCGCCGCCAACCGATGAACACCCTGGCCGTGAACAGAGTTGACCCGCACTTGCCGGGATCCGGCGAGGGTGGCCAACAACCCGCCCGGCGTCAGGGTAATGTTGTGGGCATAATCGTACTGGCCTTCTCTGAGGAGGCTCCGGTCTTCCCGGTGATCGAGCATCCCCGGCACTTCATGCACATACTGATAGAGCGAACCGCCAAGAGCCACATTCAGTTCCTGCATGCCGCGACAGACCGCAAAGAGCGGGATGTTTCGTTCGATGGCGCGGCGAATCAACGGCAGGACGGTGGTGTCGCGCTGGGGGTCCAGCAGGTTACCGGAACGACTTGGCTGACCATAGTACTGCGGGTTCACGTTGGAAATATTGCCCGTTAGAAACAGTCCATCCAGCGAGTCCAGCACCTCATCCGGGGAACAGATGTCCGCAAGGGAATGCAGATCCCGGCCGGTACCCACCGCAGGTAGCATAACCGGTCTAACACCGGCACCATGGGCCAGTGCGTTGATATATTTTTCACCGCTGCCATGAAAGGGATGCAGTCCCTGCGTCACCACATCACAGGGAATGCCCACCACCGGCCAGTGTCCAGCCATGTTCACCTACTCCTGAATTGCGTGTGGACAACCCACCACACCGGGTTTGCACTTCTGGTTTGTATTCCTTTTTAGATCTCCTGTTTGCACTGTCAAATAACACCCTCTGCCTTTAGCTGCTGCAGGGCAGCTTCATCCAGTCCCAACAGCCCGCCCAACACCTCGGCATTGTGACTGCCCACCTCGGAGCCGGGCCAACTGGTGTTACCGGGGGTCTCGCTGAGTCGGGGGATCATCGCCGGAATTTTCAGCGGTTCACCATTGATCTCCACCTGCTCGAACAGGCCCCGTGCATTGAAGTGAGGGTCCGTCAGCATATCGCCCGCGTGATAAATCGGTCCTGCGGGTACCCGCTGCTCGGCCAGCAACGTCAACAGTTCTGCACTGGGAAGTTCGCTGCACCAGGCCGACAAGGCGCTATCGATCTCCTGCTCGCACTGCACCCTGCCGGCATTATCGGCACAGCGGGGGTCCTCTGCCAGATCCGGCCTGCCCGCCGCCAACATCAAGCGTTTGAAGATGGAGTCGCCATTGCCGCCGATCACCACGTACTTTCCATCGGCGCAGCGATAGGTGTTGGTAGGTACGATACCGGTCACTGTGGTACCGGAGGGTTCACGGATAATACCAGCGCCATCGTATTCCGGCACCACCGCCTCCAGCAGATTGAACATCGCCTCGTAGAGCGCCACATCCACCACCTGCCCCACGCCGCTGGACTGTCTGGACAGCAGCGCCAGCGCCACACCGAATGCTGCATGCAACCCGGCAATACTGTCGCCAATGCTGAGATTGGGTCGCACCGGGGCCTCGCCGGGAAACCCATTCAAATAACGAAAGCCACTGATCCCTTCACACACCGAGGCAAAACCGGGTCTGTTTGCATAGGGACCGGTCTGGCCGTAGCCGGAAATACGGGTGTAGACCAAGCCGGGATTGGACTGTTTGAATTGCTCTGGCCCCAGCTCCCAAGCTTCCATGACCCCAGGCCGGAAATTCTCGATCACCACGTCGGCCCCGTCGATCAGCTGCTTTGCCAACTGCCGCCCCCGCGCCGTCTTCAAGTCCAGGGTAATGCATTTCTTGTTGCGTCCTAGACTTCGCCACCACAGTGATGTGCCGTCCCTGACCACCCGCCAGTTGCGCAGCGGATCGCCTTTCCCAGGCGGTTCAATCTTGATCACTTCAGCCCCGAAATAGGCCAGCAGTGCCCCGGCGAAGGGGCCGGCCAATAATTGGCCGAGTTCGATCACCCGGTATCCCGACAAGGGCTTCATTTCTGTCACAACTTTCTCCCGGTTATAACAACACGGCCAACAATACTGGTACGGCAACCAGCGCCATGACGGTGGAGGCCACCACAATACCCGCCACTGCGGTCGGCTCCTGGTCATACTTCAGAGCCAGTAGATAATTGAATACTGCCGCAGGCATAATGGCCTGCAGCAGCACCACACCCCGGGCAGTGCCGGTAATCTCCAGACACTCAACCACCAACCAGGCCATCACCAGGCCACCGCCAATTCGCAGCACCGAGTAACCCAGACTCCGCCACCATCCCGACGTACTCAGCGTGGAGAGGGAAACACCCAGCGTGATCAGCATCAGTGGAATGGTGAACCCGGCCAGCAGTTCAACAGACCGGTCAAGCCATTGCGGCAGGTCGATATTCCCCACCAGAAGAACGAGTCCAATAATGACCGCAAGTATTAACGGTTGAAAGGCAAAGCCTTTCAATATTGACCAGATATTGCCGGATTGCCTGTCGAGTAGCGGGGTGCCAAATACCATCATGGCAGTCATCTGTACGATGAAAAAGCCCACCGCCAGGGCCAACCCTTCCTGGCCAAAGGCAAACAGGCAAAGCGGCAACCCCATATTGCCATTGTTGGGAAACGTCACCGATGGCAGCAGCGCCCGGAGATCGCCGCCGGAGGCACGAATGCCCCCCCAGCCCAGCAGTGCTGAGCCGGCCAGAACAAACGCAGCGGCACCGGCAACCTCGGCAAACTCCGACCCTGAAATCTCCGATCGACTGATCGCGGAGACCACCAGACAGGGTGCACCGATATTCATCACGGCACGGGTGACGAATTCCGCGGCGTAGGGCACCCGGGAGCGGCCCCAGCAATAACCAATGGTGATGGCGATCAATACCGGCGCCATCACATTCCAGAGAGCCAGAAACATTATTTGTTGAACCCCGATAATTCATCTGTCCGCGGCGTTATACTGCACCTGTGCAGCGCGTGAAAGTGCAACATACCGCAAGGAACTTTCACCTGCCAGCCATCTCTAAGACCGCTAGCATTACTGGGCTTTCACTATGGGGTATTCACTAAAATATACTACCGGCGCGTTGATGCTACTGCTTACCTTTGGCAGTCTGCCCGCTGCTCAAGCTGACACCCCGGCTGACCTACCGGAAACGGGCACGGTTGAACAGGGCTCCGGGCAACACGAATCCGCCCGCCAAACTATCGAGAGTGACCCGGCTCACGGCGAAACCACTGCTCAGGCAGAAAAGTCCGACCTCCAAGCCGCCGAAGCCGCCGAAGCCGCCGAAGCCGCCGAAGCCGCCGAAGCCGCCGAAGCCGCGAAGATTATTGCCGATTACCAGTCGGCTATTGACCGGCGCGAAGCACTAGCCGGTCCTTTTGATCCGGAGTTATCCGAGTTGACCTTTGCGCTGGGCAAAACCCTGCAGCGCCAGAACCGCCTGAAAGAGGCTATTCAGGCCTTCCGTCATGCCATGTACGTGAATCGTGTTAACAACGGCGTTTACAGCCTGTCCCAGGAACCGATGTTGCGCGGTATTATCAACACCCACATCCAGCTCGGACTCATCAGTGAGGCCGCCGAAGCCTACCAGAAACTACTCTGGCTGCACCGCAAAACCTATGGTACCGATGATCCCCGCATACTCCCGCTACTGGACGAAATCGGTCAATGGCACCTGCGGGCCTACAATGCCCGGGGACACAGAGATGATATTTACCATCTGAATGTTGCCCATGGCGTTTACAATCGGGCACTGGCCATCACCGCGCAGCAACATGGCGAGGATCATCGCAGCATGACCGGGCTGTTGTACAACTCGGCAATGACAGACTACTACCTCGACAGGCATCAGAAAAAATACGCCAACAGTTGGGAGAATACAGACCTCCTGTCTGAGCGATTTCAGCAGGCGCGCTGGGTGGCCGACGACCCATTCCTCAGCAAAAACTATTTTCAGAACGGTCGCCGGGCTAATGCCAGGATGATTGATATTCTGGAACAGGACCCCTCGGCATCCGCGGCCGACAAGGCTACCGGTTATATCAAAACCGGTGATTGGTTTATGCTATTCAATCTAACCGGCCCGGCCATTGACAACTATCAAAAAGCCTACCGCGTCTTGCAACAGACGAATGACACAGCGCTGATTGCCGCGTTGCTGGGTGAGCCGAAAATGCTGCCCAGGCCGATCGATTCGGCCATTATGGAGACCGAATCCGTGCTCACGGCCCAAACCACCTCCACCGAACGCTCATCAGAACAACAGGAAACCCCAATGCCCGACATCACAGAAATTGTGACCAGCCCGTCAATACCCGCGGCCTATGTGATGCTTGCCGTTAATATCTCCGAAAAAGGGCAACCCCGCAAAATCACAACATTGAGTGTTTCCCCGGAAGGGGGCGATGGGCTGGAACGCCGGGCAAGGAAAACCATTATTGATACCAAATTCAGACCGCGCTTTGACAATGGCCAGCCTGTGCCAACCGAAGCATTGCCGGTCAAGGTCCTGATACAGTAGTCTCCCAATGATGAATCGATCATTTCTCATAATGTTACTCAGTGTTGGCCTGCTCAGTGCGCCGGGATGTCAGAGTCCGACCCAGTCCCCCACGGCGCAGTCCCAGCAGCCTCCACAACCGCAAGCCCAGTCACCGGCAACAGAGGAGGCCAACGAGCAGGACAGTCCTCCGGAAACGGCTTCGACGACAGGCGAGAGCCAGTCCAGTGACGTCAGTGAGCCCAGCGAAATGCCTGAAGCCAACCCGGATCAGGGTAGTCCGGCAAACCAGCCATCGCCCCCACCGGGTGGCGCACTCAGCGCAGATGAGGAAATTGCGGTTCTCGATCAACGGCTGGATGCCTCCATGGCCGAATTTGACGGTATGATTATGGATGCACGGGCCGCCGCTACCGAGAGGGAACAGGACAGCGACGGTGAAGGGGCACCCGCCGACACGGGAGGCCCCCTGTTTGAAGAGGCAGATATCACCGAGGAACTCGGGGGCGGTCCATCAGGAAGACCCGGCGATGAAGAAGCCAGCGGCCCGGACGGCGCCAGCGAACCACCATCGGGACAAGCCACCACCTACGGTGGAGACGGTGCAATCATCGGTCGCAGTGGAGGCAGTACGGTTCCAGCAAATATTCCCGATGGCCACGATGACGATATTGTGGCTCGCCAGATCCGTGAGGCAGCCATGAAAGAACAGGACCCGGTATTGAGAGAAAAACTCTGGGACGAGTACCGCAAATATAAAGAGGGGCGATAACAGGTTGGTCAACTGGAAGTATCTACTACAACGGGTATTCGTATTGTCTGCGCTGCTGTTATTGGCGGCCTGCAGCACCAACCGGGTCACCAGTACAGTCGTGACACCGCTGGAGCAGCAGACTGCGCCAGTGGTTGAGTCACAGCTACTCGACTTGGCAGTGCTGCCTTTCGAGCCCGGTCTGGAAAACATCGAATCGGACGATACCAGTGTCTCGCCAACCGTGCGCACAGCCGAAGCACAGTACCTGCCAAACCAGCTGGCCGCGACCATTCAGAAAACCGGCGCCTGGGGCGCAGTGCGACTGGTACCCGGTAGGGAAACGGTCACAGAGGTCTATGTGGCCGGGAAAATCGTCGCCTCCAACGGCGAAACACTGGCACTGGATATCACCGTCACCGATTCCAGCAATCGCCACTGGTATACCAAGTCCTACACCGAAACGGTGGGCAACTATGCCTACAACCGGCAAAACCAGCTACAGCGAGATCCGTTTCAGGGCCTTTATAACCGGATTGCCAACGACCTCCTGGAATACCGTCAGCAGATGAGTGCAGAAAATGTCAATAAACTGCGCACCATAGCGGAACTGCGATTTGCGCGGGACTTTTCCCCGGAGGCGTTCAGCGACCATATCAGGGAGACACCGGGTGGCCAGCTGGAAATCAGCCGTTTGCCGGCAGAGAATGACCCTATCCTGCAACGCATCCGGCAGATTCGCCAGCGCGACTACCTTTTCATTGATACCATGCAGGAACATTACGACGCCTTTACCCGCCGCATGGACAGCCCCTATCAGGAATGGCGAGCCGCCAGTTACAACGAGCTCGTGGCCCTCAGAGAACTGAAACGCCAGTCCCGCAATCGCACCATCGGTGGAGTAGCCGCGATTATTGGTGGCATTCTGGCCTCCGGCAGCAACAGCGGTTCCGGACGCGCTGCCGGGGCAGTGGCTATCGGTAGCGGGGCCCTGCTGGTAAAAAGCGGTCTGTCAAAAAGAGCCGAACTGCAGATTCATGAGGACACACTCGCCGAGCTCGCCCAATCACTTGAAGCCGAGATAGAACCGAGAGTCATTGAGCTGGAAGATCGCACAATCACTCTGACCGGCAATGCTGCCGCCCAATATGCACAGTGGAAAACCCTGCTGCGGGAGATTTATCAGGCCGAACGCGGTGGAATTTAAGCCCCATGAGCGGAAGTAACGACCAGGACCCGATCAGGCCGAGCGACATAGCATTTACTCCTGTCACCCCCGAAGACAGCCGCAAAGCGGATAACCTGCCCTGGCAACAACGACCCGCCAGCTGGGTAGCACTGGCTCTCTGTGTGCTGCTGGCGTTGGTGGTGATCTTTGTACTCCCGGCACTGATTCAACCGCCGGACACCCCCCCCGTGCCAATTGTATCTGACCGCACGGCGGCCCCGACGGCAGAATCACCGTTCCGAGACGCACAGTTAGCCACAGCGAGACGTGCGGCACAGGATGTATTGAGCAAGATTCTTGAAAAGCAGGCCTTTCTTGAGAGCAAAAATGTAGAACTCTGGGACAGGGAAGCCTTTGACAGGGCACTTGCGGTTGCTGCAACCGGCGATACCCACTATCGCCAGCGCGCCTTTGATCAGGCACAGGACGCCTACCAGTCAGCCCTGAATCAACTCACCGCACTGGAAACGTCTATCCCTCAACGAGTCAGCGACGCACTGACGGCGGGACAAACCGCACTCAATAACGGTGATGCCGAAGAAGCAACCCGGCAGTTTGAACAGGTGCAGGCCATCGCGTCGGATAATGCCGAGGCGGCCCGCGGCTTGGCCAGAGCCGAGGTACTGGACCAGGTCACCGAGCTGGTGACAGAGGCTACCATTGCCCGGCAAAACAACGACCTGCCCCAGGCCAGAACCCTCTACCGGAAAGCCCTGGAACTGGACGCTGACCACACGCCCGCCGCTGCCGGACTGGAAGCCGTCAATGCCGAAATCTTGGACAATCGGTTTAATGAGGCCATGAGCCGTGGTTACACCGCACTGGAACGCAACCAGCTGGACAGCGCAAAAACCGCGTTCAAACAGGCCCTGCAACTCAAGCCAGATGATCCGGCGGCCCGCAGCGGACTTACCCAGGCATCCAGTGCCGCCACCAAGCAAACCCTTCAATCCCTGCTGAGCCAGGCCACAGCACTGGAAAGCCGCGAACAGTGGCATCAGGCCCGGGATACCTACGCCAAAATTATGGCGATCGACAGTTCCGTGATGGAAGCCCGGCTGGGACAGATTCGAAGCAATGCCCGCGCACAACTGGACGACCAGATTCGCGGCATACTCGATCAGCCGCTGCGTCTGTCATCCGATAACGTACGACAAGAGGCTCAACGGATTCTGGCAGACGCACGAGCCATCAAGTCTCCCGGCACCAAATTAAAGGAACAGATCAGCCGCCTGGATCAAACAATGAAAACAGCGACCACCCCGGTTCAGGTGGAGCTGGTGTCCGACCAGGACACCCTGGTCACACTCTACCGACAGGGCGAACTGGGTAAATTTCAACGCAAGCAGATCTCACTGATTCCCGGAAAATACGTCGCAGTGGGAACCCGTCGCGGCTATCGGGATGTACGGGTGGAGTTCCAGCTTGGCCCGGAAGGGCTCAGTCAACCGGTGGTAGTGATCTGCAAGGACCCGATTTCGTGACCGAACATCGACAACAGCCTCAGACTATCGAGCCGGCAACCTTTGTCCCCCTGGGCGAGACCGTTGCCAGCAGACGTTTCACTGTCAAACCCCTGACGGGCATTATCGCCGCGGCACTGCTGGTGAGCGGCCTGGTTCTGGGATTTTTGTTCACTGCCAAATCGGTGGTCGTACAAGTCAGCCCCGCCAGCGCCGACCTCTCGATCAGCGGTGGCATCACGTTCAAGCTGGCTGACCACTATCTGATTCGTCCGGGAGATTATCGGATAAGTGCCATGGCTGAGGGCTACCTCCCCTTGCAACAGGCCTTTTCAGTCGGTCCCGACAAGCATCAGTTGCTGGAACTGGCGATGGCTAAAAAACCGGGCCATCTGGAGCTTTCCAGCACCCCCGCCGGTGCAGAGGTACTGGTAAACGGCGAACATGCGGGAACAACACCCCTGACGGTTCGTGACCTGCCACCGGGCGATCACCAACTGGTCGTCCAGGCCCCGCGCTATTCCCCCGCAAAAGACACCGTGACCATCGTCGGACTGGATCGCACCCAATCACTGGCCGTGACCCTCGCACAGGCCTGGGGTCAGGTTCAGTTAAGCTCCAAACCCAGCGGCGCGGAGGTCATTATCGAGGGCGAGTCGCGAGGCCGCACCCCCCTGATCACAGAACTCCTTGCCAAGGGTGAGAATGTCCGTGTGCAGCTAGAGGGGTTCAAGACCTGGCAGCAAAAACTGCGCGTCGACGTGGGTGAAACCCTGACACTGCCAGAGATCATTTTCGAGCCCGCCGATGCGACCCTCTCAGTGACCAGTTCACCGAACGGTGCCACCGTAACGGTAAACGGTGCCTATCGGGGCGTCACACCACTGGATCTCGAATTGCCGCCAGACCAGTCACACCAGCTGTCCTTTTTTGCCAACGGCTATGTCACCAGCAAACAGGCCCTGACGCTGTCTGCTGGTGAGAAAAGGCAACTGTCGATCACCCTCAATGCGAGCATGGGGAAAATCCGGGTGTCCGCCAGTCCGGCAGATGCGACTGTCTGGATCGACGGGGTAGCAAGGGGCAAACCGGGGCAGACCTTCAGCCTGCCCGCCCGCCCCCACCGGATAGAAATTCGCAAGCCCGGCTACGCCACTGAAACACGCACCATCACACCAAAACCCGGACTCGATCAACTGGTACAGGTAAAGCTGCTCACTGAGCAGGCGGCCAGGTGGGCCAACACACCCACCAGCATTACCAGCAAAGCGGGGCAGGCATTGACACTTTTCCGACCCGAGGGCGCTTTCAAGATGGGCGCACCGCGCCGTGAAAGCGGTCGGCGGGCCAATGAGGTGTTGCGCGATGTGCAACTGACACGTCCATTTTACCTCGCCACCAAAGAAGTGACCAATCGGCAATTCAAGCAGTTTGCCCGTCAGCACAGCTCATCACATGTGCGCGGCACAACGCTGGATCAACCAGAACAACCGGTGGTCAATGTCAGCTGGGATCAGGCTGCCCGTTATTGTAACTGGCTGAGCGCCAGAGAAAATCTGCCGCCTTTCTACAGAGAGTCCGGCGGCAAGATCACCGGCACCAACCCCGCTGCAAACGGCTACCGCCTGCCCACTGAAGCGGAATGGGCATGGGCGGCACGGGCCACCTCCGGCGACGCAAAACGCTTTGGCTGGGGACAGCAATTTCCACCGGCCGACGGTGCCGGAAATTTTGCCGACAGCAGCGCTTCGAGAATGGTTGACCAAGTCCTGACCGGTTACAACGACGGTTTTGCCGTCTCCGCCCCAGTGGGCAGTTTCTCCGCCAATCACCGGGGGCTCCACGACCTGGAGGGCAATGTGGCAGAGTGGGTCAATGATTATTATGGTATTGAATTCAGTCTTGGTAGCAGTGCCGAAAAAGACCCCACCGGCCCGGCTTCCGGTGAATTTCGCGTGATTCGGGGAGCCAGCTGGCGCCACGGCAATATCATTCAATTGCGGCTGTCCTACCGCGATTACGGTCTCGATGGCCGGGACGACCTGGGCTTCAGGGTGGCGCGCAATGTGGAGTGATATCCTATGGCGCTAAAGACTCTCAAGACCTGCCTCGCGGCGCTGCTGATAGGCGGACTCCCGATCTGCCTGATCGCCAATCCTAATGCTAATGAACCGGAGCAAGGCAAAGAGCCAGACACAAAACAGGTGACAGGCGCGTCCGGCAAGCAATCAAGCGACGATGCCGCCAGCTCACCACCAGCCAAACCGGCCCCGTCAAGCACGTCGCGGCGGACAAGCCCGGACTTTTCCCCGACGGAAGAAATTTCCGAGGATATTGCCATCCCCTTCCCGGTGGATATATGACATCCTCACACAGCCATCACAACCCTGCCAGTTATCATCAAACCGGCCCGGATATTTGCGGAGTAGCCACCTATGCGGAATAACACCTCCTCGGAGTTTCTCTACCAGCTGTTCGCCCTGATTCTGGCCCTGATTCTGGTGCACAGTTTCTACGTGACGCTGATCCGCCCCAACGCCAATGCCATTTTACAGGAGCAGTTGGCCCGGGAGGCTGCCGGCGAAGCCTATGTGGCAGAACGCTCTTTTTACATTGTGGTGAAGGATTACGAACAGGAAGCCTGCTTTATCCTGATGCTGTGGGCCTTTGCCATCATGGGTTACAAAGCGCGGCGCACTGTCAATGAACGAAAGCTGCTGTCCCTACCACTGCTCGGTGTCAGCGAGGGCAGCCGTGTGCTGCCGGAGGATGCGCGACAAATGTCCCGTCCTGTTCAGGCATTGCCCGAGGCACAACAGGGCTATCTGGTGCCCCGAACACTGCTGGCGGCACTACAGCGCTTCGGTTCCACGCGCAATATCCAGGACGTTTCCAGCGCTGTGGGCGACGTACTGGACACCGAATCCGACCGACTCGACTCGGAATTATCCATGGTTCGCTATATCGCCTGGGCGATTCCATCCATCGGTTTTATCGGCACGGTTCGCGGTATCGGAGAGGCCCTCAGTCAGGCACACAAGGCGGTGGAAGGCGATATTGCCGGTGTCACGGCCAGTCTTGGGGTAGCATTCAACTCCACATTTATTGCTCTGGTTATCAGTATTGTAGTGATGTTCATGCTGCATCAACTGCAGCTGCTCCAGGAACGGCTGGTGCTGGACACCCACAGCTACTGTGACAGCAATTTGCTGCGTCACCTGAAAACCGACTGAACAGCGGGACAGACCACATCATGAGTGTTGCCATCATCGAATTGAATGACGCAGGTATTTGCTGCGTAAACGATCGGGGTGATTTGACCGTCAGTCCCGGCTATGCACTGCTCACCCCGGAGGGTATTACCACCGGCGAGGCCGCCCTGCAGCGCGCCTACCTCGAACCACAACAGAGTTTCAACCAGTACTGGTGGCAACTCAATCTCTCCCCCCTGCCCGTCACCAGCAAGCACGCGCGTCACTACGCCGATATGGCCTACGCGCAACTTCTGGCACTGCACCGCGACAGCGGTCACCCGGATCAGGTGGTCTTTGCCGTTCCCGGAAGTTTTGACCGGGGCCAGTTATCCATTCTGCTGGGCCTGGCGAAAGCCTCGCCATTTGAGGCAACCGGGCTGGTGGACGCCGCCGTGGCGGCCGCCAGTCACGCTGACGCAATCGGGACCCTGGTTCATTTGGATATTCAGCTCCACCAGACCGTGATTACCCGGCTTAATGTGGCGCAGCAGATTGAGCGCACCGGCGTGGAAATCATCAGCAACGTTGGCCTGAAAACTTTCCATGACCTCTGGGCACAACACATTGCCAACCAGTTTATCCGCCAGTACCGCTATGACCCCCTGCACACCGCTGCGGGAGAGCAACAGCTGTACAACCGTTTGCCAGTCTGGTTATCGGCACTGCAGGGCCAGGCGGAAATCACTGCCGAACTTGACAGCCCACAGGGACATTACCGGCTGGTACTCAGTCGCACCGAGCTGCTGGCCAGCAGCGCATCGCGATTCCAGCTGTTGCAGGGCAAACTGTCGGACCTGAAAACCAATGGCGAGACCCTGCTACTCAGTCATCGCGCCGCGCAATTGCCGGGCATCCGGGAGCATCTCGCCCCGTCTGCCACGCTGGATGAGAACGCCGCCATTACCGGTTGTCGAAATCACCTGGAGGTCATCACCGGTGACCCCGAAAATCTCCACTTTATTACCCGGCTTCCCTGCAGATCAGCTGCCACGAGCACGGCAACAGCGGCGATATCCGAGCAGCCGTCGGAGCAAGCCCCACGGCCGGTTGTTGCTCCGGAAAAAACCTCCGCTCCAGCGACCCACTTACTTTATCGGTACCGGGCCTATGCCATTGGCAATCGTCTGGCGATTACGCGGGATGGCGATCAATTGCGTTTTACGCAAGGTGCCGGAGGCGACTGCTGTCTGGTTCGTGAACAGGACAGTGTGCAGCTCAGGACTGCCAGTGCTGCTGTTACGGTCGAAGGTAACCCCGCGGACCTGCGGGCCGGCCACAGCCTCCAGATAGGCGTCGATCAGCTGGACCTGATCGAGGTGACCTGATTTGCGCCGCTCAAAACACAGGATAAGCGCCTTCAGCCTGTCGTTCCTCGACATCATGGCCTGCGGTTTTGGCGCAGTTACCCTGCTTTTTCTGATCCTTAAACATGACGCAATATCCCTGGAATCCGCTGACCCCCTGCTGAATGCGGAAGTGAATCTGCTGCAGGAGGATTTGCGGGTCGGCGAGGAAGCGCTGGTGGCGCTGCGCAACAGCCTGGCACGCATCGATGAATCACTGGTGGAAGCGCAGGGGTTATCGGCAAGGGTGGTCGCCGATATCGAAAAGACCCGCCGCGAACTCAGCGCCCAGGCGGATCCGGAACAGCAAATCGAAATCCTGCGCAAGCAGGTCGAAACCCTGGAACGGGAAACCGCCAATCTCCGGGAACAGGGAAATGCCGACAATGTGCGGCAATTTATCGGTGATGGTGAACGACAGTATCTGACCGGTTTAAAACTGGGTGGGAGGCAAATCCTGATCCTGGTGGATGCGTCAGCCAGCATGCTGTCGGACTCTATTGTCAACGTGATCCGGCGTCGCAACATGAGCGATTCCGTCAAGCGAAACTCCGAGAAATGGCAGCGGGCCATCCGCACCACCGAATGGTTGGTGGCGCAGTTACCTCAGGACAGCCGCTACCAGATCTATGTATTCAACACCGCAGCCGGGGCGGTGGCGGGCGATGACCGGCGCTGGCGGGATACCGCCGATCGCCAGGGCCTTGATAATGCCATCAAAAAACTGACACAGGTGGTACCCGCCGGAGGCAGCAGCCTGATCAACGCGTTTCTGGCCATTAACAGTTTCGATACACCGCCGGACAACCTGTTTTTAATCACCGATGGCCTGCCCACCCAGGGCAGAAAACCCTCGGGGTTCAAAACCATCACTGGGCGGGATCGCCTGAAGCTGTTTGCCGAGGCCACACAGATATTACCCCGTCGCCTGCCGGTCAACATTCTGCTGTTTCCGATGGAAGGTGATCCCATGGCAGCAGCCAGTTTCTGGCAGTTGGCCCTGTCCAGCCGGGGCTCTTTCATGAGTCCCTCGAGGGACTGGCCATGAGTACCCGTCGGCGCAAAGAGCGGGGTAATACAGCCGAGATCAGCATTTCCTTCCTGGATGTCATCAGCTGTGGGTTCGGCGCGATCGTGCTGTTATTGCTGATCGCCAAAACCGTCGACTCGACAGCTTTTGAGGACTCGGCGCAACCGGCGGAAGGCAGCGTGGCCGAATTACAGCAGCAGGTCTTCGAGATACGCGGAGAAGCCCGCATTTTGAATCGCGATCTGCTATCGAAGGAGGAACAACTGTCTGATATTCGCCAACGCATCGCCCGGCTGCAATCCGAGCTGGCCAGCGTTCGCCGACAGCGGGACGCCGTGGCACAATCGGATACCACCGAACGGGATAAGCTGACACTGGCCCTGCAGGTGCTCACAGAGGAAATGGCTCGCCTGAAAGCTCGGCAGACGCCCGACAAGCGATCATTGATTGGCGGCATACCGGTGGACAGCGAATACATCGTTTTCATCATCGACACCTCTGGCAGCATGTTCAATTTTGCCTGGCCACGACTGCGCCAGGAAATGATCAATATTCTCAATATCTATCCCAAGGTAAAAGGTATCCAGGTGATGAACGACATGGGGGGCTATATGTTCTCCACCTATCGCGATAAATGGATTCCCGATACACCGGCCCGGCGCAAGGCGATTATCGACCGGCTGGCCAGCTGGACACCCTTCAGCAACTCCAGTCCGGTGGAGGGTGTACAGCATGCGATTCGCCGGTTCTATGCGCCGGACCGGAAGATCAGCCTCTATGTGCTGGGTGACGATTTCACCGGGCAGTCCATAGCGGAGGTCCTGAGCAGTGTCGAGAAAATCAACCGGGAGGGGCGCAGTGGACAGCAACTGGTTCGTATCCATACGATCGGTTTCCCGGTACATTTCATGGTCAAGGGCGGCAATCTGCAAACGGCGTCAAGATTTGCTGCGCTGATGCGCGACCTGAGCTATCGTAACGGAGGAACTTTTGTCGGGCTGAACGGCCTCAAACCTGAGTGATCTATGACACAACCCCAAGCGTCAATGAATGTGTACTGCACTTTGCGGTTACTGACCTCTTTGCGTCTACTGCCAATTGTCGTGGCACTGACCCTGCTGATCGGTTGCAGCACCAATGTCACGGTCAATGGTGATTACCCCTCCGCGCTGGTTGCCCGGCAGCCCCTCAGCGTGGGCCTGGTTCTCGATAACAGCTTCAGCAGTTATCGATTTACCAGTGAGAAAGATAACCGTCAACCGGTCACCATGGCATTAGGGGAATCCCAGGTACAACTCTTCAATCGGGTATTCACCGATATGTTTCAGAGCAGCGCGACCCTGAAAACCCTGCCCACCGGCCAGAACACCCTGGATTTGATGATCGTGCCCGAAATTACAGAAGTACAGCTGGCCACACCCATGGAGACCCAGTTGAACGTCTACGAGGTGTGGCTGAAATACAATCTGAAAGTCTACGACGGCAATGGCCAGCCTGTCGCAGACTGGATGATGAGCGCCTATGGTAAAACCCAGAGCCGCTTCCTCAAGTCGGATGAAGAGGCACTGAATCAGGCCACCGTGATGGCCCTGAGAGATGCGGGGGCACGGCTGCTGACCGGCTTTCAGCAAATACCGGAAATTCGCCAGTGGCTGGCCAACCGTGAAGCGCCCGCCAAATTGAGCCAGAGGACAGAGCGGTGAGAGGTGCCCTCCCCTGGATCCTGTTGTCCGTGCTCGCGACCAGTGCCTGTGGCACGTCCACCCAAGTCGACGAATTTCGTCCATCCAGCACCCTGTTGCCGTTGAACGACAACGAGAAAGTGGTGGTGGTCGGGCGGCGGCACAGCGGCGCCTACGAAACCGACCCGGACTTCATCAATTGTATCGGCACCAGACTCGCCAATCGGGGGCAGCTGTCAGTCATGCCCGAGCAACAGTTTCTCGACAGTTTCTACCCATGGTTTGAACCGCGCATGGCACCGCTCGGGCTCAAGCGCATGGGAGGCATGCTGGAGGATCCACTGATCGGCAAGCGGGTCCGTGAACTGGGTATTCGCTACATGATCTGGGTGGACGGCAATACCGAGACCACAGAAAAAAGCGGTGCCATCAGCTGTGCTGTCGCCCCCGGGGGCGGTGGTTGCTTTGGTTTTTCTTCCTGGGACAAGGCCGCCAATTATGAAGCGATTATCTGGGACCTCGACAAATTGGGCGAAAAGGGGCGGGTGCAGGTAGACAGCAAGGGATCATCGTATTTGCTGGCGGTAGGTGCACCAATCCCCTTTATCGCCAGGGTTCAGGGTGAAGCCTGCGAAGGGATAGGCACTCGACTTCAGAGCTTTTTTGCCCCGGTAGGCCCCGGCAGCCCGTGATGTTTGCCATGCAACTGGGTTTATCGCAATACCGCGTGCTCCTATTGATAGCGCTGCTGGGTTGCTGTTGCGCTGCGATGGCTGCGGGCAAGCCCCCGGAAACGCCAGAGGAAATGCACCGCGAAATTATCGCCAATATGCCACTGGTGGAGGGCAAACTGGCTGACTATGTCGACCAGGTTGGTCAGCGCATTGTCCGCCACTCGGATCAGGCCGGGGATTCATTTACGTTCACGGTCATCGACAACCCCGATATCAATGCCTTCGCCCTGCCGGACGGCTATGTTTACATCCACCGCGGTCTGATTGGCTATCTCAACTCCGAAGCCCAGCTGGCAGCCGTGCTGGCCCATGAAGTCGGCCACGTCACGGCGGGGCATCACGCCCGCCAGAAGCGGGCCCAGACCGGATCAAAATTCGTTGCGGGACTGCTCGCCATTCTCACCCGGAGTATGGAGGTGGGTCAGGCCAGTGCAATGTGGGGCGCATCCATGGTCAGTGGTTACGGACGGGATATGGAGCTTGAAGCCGATGAAATCGGTAGCCGCTACCTGTACAAGTCCGGTTATGACCCCCAGGCCATGATTGAGGTGATCACCATGCTGAAAGATCACGAACGGCTGGAAAAAAAACGGGCCCTGGAGTCCGGTCGGGAACCGCAAACCTACCACGGTCTGTTTGCCACCCATCCACGGAACGATCAGCGACTGCGGGAAGTGGTCAGCAACGCAGGGTCAACCCCGAATGACATGAAGGTTGAGCACAATTTCACGCCCTTTCGTATTGCCACTGATGGCATGGTCTGGGGTGAAAATGTTGCAACGCGACGACTGCCAGAGAATGTCTACCTGAACGAAGAACTGGCCTTTATGATGTATTTTCCCAAAGGCTGGCAATTCAGCGAACAGCCGCCACTGGTCAACGCCCACAACGACACCGGCGATGTCAAAATCTCGGTCACGGCAATGAATCGCACCAGAGTCAGCCCGGACCAGTTCATCAAACAACAGCTGGGGATTCTCCTGCTCAAACAGTCTGAACCCCTCTCCCAGTTCCGCCTTCAGGGTCATACCGGCCTGATACCGGGCACACAGGGGCAACCGGACCAAAGACTGGCGGTGCTTTACTACGGCTACCGCACCTTTGTCTTCCGGGCAACACTGGAGCGCGGCGCTGATCAGTCACTGGGCAACCGACAACTCATGGACATTATTGGCAGCTTTCGACCCGTCTCAAAACGTAGCCTCCAGGCCACTGAGGCAAAGAAAATTCACTACGTCAAAGCCACCAAAAACAGCACGTTTGCCCTGTTGGCCCAACACCTGAAATTGGGTCAGTACGGGGAGGACGAGTTGCGCATCATCAATAATTATTACCCGGTTGGGGAACCGGAGCCCGGCGAGTGGATCAAAATCATTCGTTAGAACGGGCTCGTTGTCATGGTATTGCCATCACACTTTCATGCTGAGCCGTCACACTGGTCTGGTCATCAAGGAGGTAGCCATGAACCTGAACCACAGAGAACCTGACAGAATATTGCCAAAACCGGCGATTCCCAAACATACTGCGTCACCGGAAGTGATTCATTACAAACCTCTCCCCCGCCAATGGCAGACAGATCACCGGGAGACTGATGACCAGACTGTTAGTCTGGAGCAAATTGTCTTGAACAGTGATCTCGATTTTTTCTAGGCACGTCTCTTTTTCCAGGCCCGTCTCTGTCGCCGCTCCACAGCACTGCGCACCTGGCACGCGGCTTACAGTATTTTCCAATCCCTAAATGAGTCTGAAGGCCGGGATTGAGTCAACCTGTGT
>NZ_CAXBHS010000003.1:0-209549 GCF_963975625.1 uncultured Porticoccus sp. | reverse complement strand
AACTTTTAACTTTTAACTTTTAACTTTTAACTTTTAACTTTTAACTTTTAACTTTTAACTTTCGACTTCCACAACCAACAACTTCTTTTACCCTACGAACGCCCGCTCAATAACATAATGCCCATGATCCCCATGCCGGGTTTCCATGAAGCCCCAGTCATCCAGGATCTTGGAGGTGTCTTTCAGCATGGCCGGGCTGCCGCACAGCATGAAGCGGTCGTCGTCCAGGTTTGGTTGCGGCATGCCCAGGTCAGCGAACAGTTTGCCGGACGTCATTAGGTCGGTAATTCGGCCCTGGTTGCGGAACGCTTCGCGCGTGACCGTTGGGTAATAGACCAGCTTCTCCTGTACCCAGTCGCCGAAAAACTCGTTGTTTGGCAGGTTCTGGGTGATCTCTTCCTGATACGCCAGTTCGTTCAGGTGCCGTACGCCGTGGATCAGAATGATCTTGTCGTACATCTCGTACGCTTCCGGATCTTTAATAATGCTCATGAACGGTGCGAGGCCGGTACCGGTGGCCAGCAGATAAAGATTCTTGCCCGGCAGCAGGTGGTCGGTGATCAGGGTGCCGGTGGGCTTGCGGCTGATCAGAATTTCGTCACCGGGTTTGATCAGCTGTAACCGAGAGGTCAGCGGACCATCGGGCACCTTGATGCTGAAGAATTCCAGCTCTTCCTCGTGATTGGCGCTGGCAATACTGTAGGCACGGAGCAGCGGTTTGCCGTCCACCTCAAGACCGAGCATGGTGAAATGACCATTCTTAAAGCGGAAACCCAGATCACGAGTGGTTTTGAAGCTGAACAGCGACTCGTTCCAGTGGTGAACGTCCAGAACCGTCTCTTTTTCTAAAACTGCCATTTATGCCGCCTTCTCTGGGACAACCAGAGCCTTGTCGAATGATTTGCCAAGAGCATAGACAGAACTTTATTATAAGCAAAATGGTTTATATAAATAATTGCAATCGAATTTATCTATATGCGTTTCACTCTGCGGCAATTGGACGTCTTTCTGGAAACAGCCCGGACCGGCAACATCAGTCGGGCAGCTGACTATCTGAGCATTTCCCAGTCTGCAGCCAGCAGCGCGTTAAAAGAGCTGGAGCGGCAGTACGACATCATGTTGTTTGACCGCTTGGGCAAACGCCTGGTGCTGAACGACCTGGGCCGCGCCATCCGGCCTCGGGCCGAGGCCCTGCGCGACCAAGCCCGGGAACTGAATCAGGATCTTAAGCAGGAGTCTGACCTTGGGGCATTGAAGGTAGGCGCCACATTGACCATTGGCAACTACTTGGCCGTGGGCATCCTGACGCAGTACCGCGGTGAGCACCCGGAGGCGGAAGTGGCCCTGGAAGTGGCCAATACCGCTGCCATCGTTGAAAAGGTTGCCAATTTTGAACTCGACATTGGCATGATCGAAGGCGAACTGAATCACCCGGACCTCTCTCTCCAGCCCTGGCAGAAAGACGAGTTGGTGATCATCTGCGCCCCGGATCATCCCTGGGCGGGCAAGCCCTGGCTGAGGGATGACGATCTGGTAAGGGCAGACTGGATATTGCGCGAAAGCGGCTCCGGCACCCGTCAGGCGTTCGACCGCGCCATGCACGGCCTGTTGCCACAGTTCAAGCCGCCGCTGGAGTTACAGCACACGGAGGCCATTAAAAGAGCTGTAGAGTCTGGCATGGGGCTGGGCTGCCTGTCGCGGCTCTGCCTACAAGACGCCTTTGATCGTGGCACCCTTGTGCCACTGCCTGTACCCGAACGCCCTATGGACCGACAGTTTTACCTGGCGCTGCATAAACGAAAATTCAGAAGCCGAGCTATTCATCAGTGGATTGAATTGTGCTGAGGTCCAGTGCGGTTCTGAGTGCGACTGAGCGGCATCCCGAACCGGTCGCGACTGATATTTGGTGGTGCTGAGAAAGCGCATTTTCACCCCTCGCCACTCAGGCTGTAGGGAGGCGTTAGAGTGCAGGACTGACAGGTTATTGGTAAATCAACGCCAACTGCTTGTCATCTAAGTGTTGCGGTGCCGCATCAAATACCACCTGGGTATTGGCCTATTGGCCATACCAATAATGCGATTCGCAAAGCGTTTGGCGTTTTCGAGTTGACGTAAGGAAACCACGGCAGTAATGCCGTCTTCCGCACAGATTTGTTTTAGTTGAGACAGAACTTTTTCTGAGGTGGATGGATCCAGGCTGGCCACCGTTCATCGGCCAGAATAATGGTCGGTTGTTGAGCCAGTGCTCTGGCGATACCCACCCGTTGTTACTGACCACCAGGTAATTGATCTACTCGTGCCAACGCTTTATCAGCCAATCCAACCCGATCCAGGCAAGGCAAGGCCAGTTCCAAATCATATTGGGGCATCGGCAACAGGCTGCGTAAGAATGTATGATAACCGAGTGGCCCCTTACACATTCTGCCGCGCAGTGTGGCGTAAAATAAGCTGGTGATGTTGACACACCAAACTCGGTTGAATGTAGTAGTCAACTAATCCCTGACAGGTACAGTAAGGTCCTAGTTTGATGATAACGTCATCCGACTACTGAACGCTTTATTCTTCGTGATCACAGAGTGGTGAGTAAGGGCTGGAATTTATTGTTAAAAATCCTATAGTTGCTAGTGGCAATTCGGTTGTTGCGCAGCAAGCCTTGGAGAACAATAAGTTAATAAGGGGGTTAACCAGCATGAAAGTTACATTTGACGGTAATATCTGTAAGCATTCAGGCGAATGTGTGAAAAGATCACCAGAGGTATTCAAGGTGATTGACGGCAACATGGTGATCGATACTAATAAAGAGTCAGATGATAATATTCGAGCGACGGTTGCCAAGTGCCCCACTGGGGCATTGAAGTGTGTTGATGAGTAATTAGACCATGACCCCGTTTTAGTACCGCTCATTGTTAGAAAAATCCGGCTCTAGTTGCTGCTCAAAATGACCTGAAACAGCGTGTTTTCGAGCGTAATCAAATTGCGTAGACTATCCTAGTGCGCAGTGGGGTATGACTTAGTTATAGAAGATGCTCCAAGCCTCAATCTTCTTCTCAGTATCAGCCAGTGACAGGAATCAATTTTCGTTCAGGCATCCATCCCGGAATTTACCATTGAAGCTCTCAACATACCCGTTTTGTATCGGCTTTCCAGACTGCATAAGTTTCAGTTTAACGCCATGGCAGTAAGTCCATTGATCGAAGTTCCCTAGCAGAGCCAGGGGCTGTCGTTCGCCCATCACCCCTTTAGGGAGCTTGTGTTTGCGGGGGGACGGCCAGTCCACCTCACGATAAAGCCTATATACCTTCTTGTGATTCACCTTAGCACCCTGACGACGCAGCAATTGGTAAACGCGCCGATAGTTAAGCGCTTAAGAGAATACCAACCCCAGACGTTCGGAAGCAGTCATGAGCTGTTGTTGCGGATACCATGCAAAGCACAGACGCATACTCGAGGGAAATTGACCGTTGGCTGAACAAATCTTACCGGGTAGATAACTAACACCAGCTTGCCTGGCCTCATCAAGCTTTGCAGCGACGTCTCGCCCATCGACAAAACTTGCCCATAAAAAGTACCCACCGTTGGGCTTTTTGATACTTATCTGATCACCGATTGTTGACACCAGCCCATCCAATAGCACTTCAGATCGGGCTGCATAGATTTGCCGCAAATACTCAAGGTTCTTCTGAAACTCACCGTTGACAATCAAAGGCTCAACCAATGCCGAAGTGACAGGTGCCAAGCCCCCGCCACTTTGCAGTAACGCCGAGTTCTTGAGCCTGTGAAAAATATCACCGGAACCCTGAATCCAGCCAAGCCGCAATCCGGGTGCAAGGATTTTTGAAAAAGAGCCTACGGATAAAACAGGCGCGTTATCGTCATAACACGCCAAGGGTGCAGGGGGTTTCTGGCCAAAGTAGAGCGACTGATAAACGTCATCGGCAACAACAGGGCATCGCGTTTGGGCTGCCAGCTTTACTATACCTTGCCGCCGACTATACGACTGCGTAATACCTGAGGGATTATGAAAACTGGGAATTGTATAAAAAAATGCAGGCTTATATTTCTGTATGGCCTGTTCTAGAGCCTGTAATTCGACACCGTCTTCATCCATCGGCAAGGCAACAACGTTGAAGCCGCGCTCTTTAAATAATTTAAGTGCAATAAAATAGCTGGGATCTTCTACCAGAATCGTTGCACCGGGTTTGCTCAATTGTGAACAGATCATATCGAGTGCATTGGAAGATCCGTTCGTCAGCAATAGCTGTTCAGCATTAACCGGCTGTTCGTAATCTTCTGACAGCCATGCAGACAGCACCTGCCGGAATGTTTCGTCACCGGCCTGCTCGCCATAAGCCAGGTTTTGCTGCTCAACCGACAGTGACCGAAACAAATCAACCGGCAACAAATCCGGTTCTGGCTGGCCTACCGCCAGGTCTATCAAGTAATCAGGGCGTGTAACCTGGGTAGCCATTATTGAGTCAGACTATTCATTTTACGGAAGTAATGATGCGCCGCTTCGTTGACTCGTGGTGCTAACAAAAAAGTAGAAACCATCGTTGGTATAGCCATCATCGCATACATACCAATTAATAAACCGTTGACCAATTCAAGCGTCGTGACTGCGCCTACGACAATCATGAGCAAATAGAGCGGCGTATAGTAACGGGCTTTGTCTGCACCCAGTAAAAATCCAACACATTTCGAGCCATAAAACCAGAAAGTGACGATGGTCGAAAAGCTCAGTAATGCAACCATCAACAAAAGCAAATAAATACCACTATGAGGGAAAACCTTTTCTAAAGCTGCAACAGTGAGAGCAACACCTTCCATGTCGCCGCCGGTTTGCCAAACGCCTGTCAGCAGAATCATAAATGCGGTACATGAGCAAACAATCAGCGTATCGATAATCGGGCCGGTCATGGCTACGACACCTTCGCGTATTGGCTCGCTGGTTTTAGCTTCACCATGGGCCATCGATTCCGTGCCAATACCCGCCTCATTGGAAAAAGCTCCGCGACGCACGCCAATCATGATGACGGTTCCCAGAGCACCACCGGCTACACTGCCGCCGCTGAACGCGTCGTTGACGATAAGCATAAACACCTCGGGGATATCCTGCCAATATCGTATTAACACAATCAGTGTCATGCCGATATAAAGCAGCACCATACTTGGTACCAGTCGCACCGTTAACTTGCCAATGCGTTCGATGCGCCCCAGCACGACAAGCAAGGCCAAGATGGCCAGAACGACACCCGCAGTGATATCAAACGTCATGTGCTGGCTTTCTGTAGCAAGGCCTATCGGTATTGCCACAACCTCACGCAACAGGCTGACAAGCTGATTTGTCTGAAACAATGGTAATGTTCCAAGCGCGCCGGCTACGGCAAATAAAACAGCCAGGGGATACCAGCGCTTACCCAGCCCCTCACTTATCACGTACATTGGACCACCACGAAGTTCACCGCTTGAATCCCTGCCTCGATACATTACCGCCAGCGACGCAGTATAGAACTTGGTTGTTACCCCGATAATAGCCGTCACCCACATCCAGAAAACCGCACCAGGCCCACCCGCGCTAATGGCGATCGCAACCCCGGCAACATTGCCGAGACCCAGCGTGCCCGACAAAGCCGTACTTAAGGCCTGGGCATGGGAAACATGCCCCGGGTCGTGCTCATCGTTATAGCGCCCACGTAATAAAGCCAGCGCATGACCCAGATGGCAGTACGGACGAAAACGTGAATACAGCATCAAGCCAATGCCACCACCCACCAAAAGCACAACCAAAGGCGTGCTCCACATAAAATTGGCGAACGCATTAAATGCTGCTTCAAACTGATTGATAACAGACATAAGAATCCCGACGAGCTAAAACCTTACCCTAACGCCAGCCTCCTCCCTTAGAGCACTTTTTGGATCACATAAAAGTCCATTTTTAACAGACATAACAATCCCTGACCATGAAAAGTGGCCGGGATATACTCTGGGGAGAAGTGCTGTTGCTACAACAAGCTGGTCAGCAGGGATAAAAGGATACTACCGTAGCGTTTTAGATATTTTGTTGCTCATGTTTTCCAAGACGGCAAATCTCCCGTCAACTTGATATCATTAATCAGCGAAAGCGTTTTCCACTCTTCCAGGGGGAAGCGTATACCACCCTCTTCCGCACCGTACTTTTCTACCAGTTTTGATTCGATCTCCTTGTTAAGATTGAAAGTGCCAATACCGCGCATCCCCCAACCATGGAAGAGCCGAGCATCAATCACAGAAAAGCTGATGATACTTATCTCGCTGTGCCGGTCATCACGAAAGATACGCCGAAAAAGTGCGTTTACATCCTCGAACTTACCCTCTATTACTTGCAGAAAATGCGTTTCACTCGCCAGCAGAACACCTGAAATGCCAGCCGCATCGTTACTTGGTTCACTGGACATGGTGATATCCTCAACTAAAGCCCAATTAAGAGGAGTAGCACTCCGGCTCTTGTAGATGAGTCGATACATTATATATATCCTTTTTTATGAACTTGTTGTCAGAATTATGACAAACAAAAAGTTCTATAATTCCTGGGGTTACACTTTTTTACTCGTGACTCAGTGACTGTCAGAATAAAGCCACTGTTACAATTTAGCATAGAAGAGATAAGTCGTAGGTACCTCGGACATCTAACGACAAGCCCCTTTAGATCAGGTGGCGCCAAGGTTAATAAAAGAAATAGCTCTTTTAAAAATCCATACATCTATCTCAGGAATTATGTAGTAATTGTATATATGGTAGGCACAAGAAACCCCATACAGTTAGGTTCTATCCCGATGATAACGTCCTCCGACTGCCGAACGCCTATTGGTTCGTGATTTAAGAGTGATGGGTAAGGACTGGAATTTCTTGCCAGGAACCCTATATTTACTAGTGGCAGCTCACTTGTTGCCCGGTGAGCCTTGGATAACAATAAACTAATGAGGGGGTTAACCAGCATGAAAGTCACCTTTGACGGCGATATCTGCAAACATTCAGGTGAATGTGTAAAAAGATCACCAGAGGTTTTTAAGGTGATTGACGGCAACATGGTGATCGATACTGATCAAGAGTCAGACGATAATATTCGAGCGACGGTTGCCAAGTGTCCTACTGGGGCTTTGAAATGTGTTGACGAGTAATTAGACCAAAGCACCATTTATGTAATAGTCCACCCGTATCAGGCTAAAAACTCTCATATAACAAGCTTTTTATGGGTAATACCTGTTGACGCGTTAATCATTGGGGCGCTGGCTCTAGTCCAGCAGGCGTAGCCATATAAAACAAAGGGCTGCAAAAATGCAGCCCTTTTTTATTGCTTCAATCGATTGACCGGCGACTCTGTCACTCCAGCGTCAATCTGCATTAAGGCCAACTTCCGGCACTGTTCAACCCGCTGTACGATCAACTGCCCCTCTTCAACACTGCTCATGGGCGGCTCACCCCCACGCAGGAAATCAAGAAAAGCTTTAAGCTCCAACAAGAGCGGCAAGGATCCATCAACGTCCCGCAGCTCAAGCTCCTCTGGCGACTGGCCACACTGAGCGGTGTACCGGATCAAGAGGTGTCTGGGCTGGGCATCTGTCATGGTGACGGTGCCCCCAACGAAAACGGCCTCCAGAAAGCGTTCCTTCTGACCGCTCAAACTCGAAACCTCAATGCTGACAGGCACCTTTTTCCCCAGATATACAGTCAAGGCACTCAACCAGTCTCCGTCACCCAGACAAGTGGCAAAGAGCGGTTCAGGAATATCACCCAGCAGGTGAAGCACGATACTCAGATCATGCGGTAAAAGGATCCAGATCGGATCGACGTCCGCATGGGCGCTGCCCCATTGGCAACGCCGCAGGTTTAAGGCCCGAAGTCGGCCGAGACGCTCCGAGCGGATGATATCCCTGATCGCGTTGACACCAGGGTGATAGCGCCATTTGTCCATGATAAAAAGCCTGCCCCGACCCAGCTCAACCAGTTTCGCTGCATCGGCTGCATCGCTCGTCAGGGGCTTTTCGACAAAGACCGGTTTACCCCGGGGGATCAGCTGTTCGACAACCTCCCGATGGCAGGTTGTGGGAACCGCAACGACGTAGCCATCCAGATCGGACTCCAACATCGACAGCGCATCCAGAATTTCTTGAGCACCGTTTTCTCGCGCATTGCTTTTACTTTCCAGATCTTGCGCGACCACATGAACTTCACAATCAAGACTGACAAGATCGCGTAAAATATTTTTTCCCCAACGACCACAGCCAACCAGGCCGATTCGCAATCCAGCGCGCAGACTCATGGTGCTTTCAGAAACGCCGATTTTAGTCCACGGATCTCACGCACCAGTTGCGCTAAAGAGCCCGCATTAGTATCCCTCGACGACAGCTCGGGGGTCTTCACGCCCCAGGACAAATCCAGCTCTGGGTCATCCCACAAACAACTAAATTCGTCATCCATTGACCAATACGTAGATGTCCCGATGAGGTACATACAATCCTCGGGAGTATAAAAACCGTGGGCGACGCCCGGTGGAATAAGCCAGATTTGTGGCTGCTCAAAATTGACGGGGCCGAGCCACGACTTCATAAAGGTGGGAGAATCAGTTCTGATATCACATAGGCCGAGCGTCATTTCGCCGCTCAGTACAAAAAGATAATCGCAACGCCACAGATGAACGTGCATCCCTCTAAGCACGTTCCGGCTGGACGTCGTGACACTCCACTGCAGCGGCTGGTAGTCACTCGACCAGCAGCCTCGAAAGTATTCCGTCAGGCAACCCCGGTTATCGGCGTGGGTCTTCAGCTTGAACTTTGACACGCCGGCTATGTCTATCGACACGATTTCAATGGTCATTTTTATTCCTTTTCAATCCATTTTCTCAGATCGCGAATTACCGGCTTTAAAACCCTCCGGAGTGGCTGTGGAATCCTTGCCCGCCATGAAACCGGCGGAAGAAATCTGCGCTGCCAATCCGCCATCACTTCCTGCAGCAACCATACTGAAAAGTTCTCTTCACGTAACCGCTGACTCCATTGATCGAGTTCAGCACATCGCTCATTCAAAGACATGTCTTGGCGCGATGGGCTCGCAAAATGGAGCGTCGTGGGATGCGGGCTGGCATAAAAAAGACAATTCGGTAAAGCAATCCACTGCTGCCACATATAGAGGTCACTGGGCATACCGTCCGGACGGGGCCGCCACCCAAAAGGGAGGCGGCGATAGGCATCCATCCTGTGACCCACACAGGTCGGACCGAAGTAATTCCATATCAGCCGCAAGCGCCTGCGGGTCTCGACGTCATCAATGCGGCCCGCATTAGCACTGAGGGTTCCATCAATGGCAACCTCAGTATGCAGCGTGTGCACGAAATCGTATTTTTCAAGAAGAGGTACTAACGTTTCCAGATGATGGGGAAGCCACAGGTCATCATCGCCAAGATAACAAACATAGGTTGCGCGGGAATCCTCCAGCACTCTGGCACGGTGCACCTCGCCATGGCCGGCCCCTTTCGGGTTGGCGACAAACTGTATCCTCGCGTCATCTGCACACAATTGCGCAATCAGTGTGGCATGTTCAAGAGAAACTCCGTCGCCGACAATCACAATTCTAAAATCCTGAAAAGTCTGGCCAAGAACACTTTCTACAGCTCGCAAAAGCGTCGGCCCATGATTGCAGGTAGGAATGATCACATCGACCAAAGGGTTCGCGCTCATGGACATTTCTCTATAGGTGAAAGCCCAGTATATTGGAATTTAGCCAATGACCCCATGACCTGCTCACTTGGCCACTGGGCAACAGCATACGCCAAAAGCCAGTTACTTATTGAGGACAGAGATATGCGGAAGAGTCGGTGAATAATATTAAGATATCCCCCCGGATAATCCGGGAGGATAAATGGAGATACCGGCTATTCGCTTGCCTTTCGCGAAACCGGACTTGCTCAAGGAGTAGGTGCTAAGCTCAGCCCAGCTTTCATTAGCCTACCGGCAAAGAAAGCAGCGATGGGCCAGCTGTCATCGCTTCATTGCTGACCCAACGCGTAGCCATCAGGATTGGCGCTGCCTTCTTGCCACTAACAGCAGTGCACCCAGACCGAGACCCAGCAGTGGGAGAGAACCCGGTACAGGCAATGCGGTTGGAGGGGTGGGGTCAGTAGGCGTATCCGGGTTATCAGGATTGGTTCCAGGGTCACCCAGAAAGAAGCTGTCAATACCTATGTCAGCCCGATCACCAAATGTGCTGTGTGCAACGACTTCGAGCGTCTGAATCTCACTCGCGGCAGTAAATATTAACGTCTGCCAGATCCAGTCAGCAGCTTCGCCGAAAGTGGGCAGCTCCATCGTTGCAGCGTTCTGCGATTCTGCGCCAAAGATAATTTCCCAGTAACCTCCAGCTTCAGAAAAATCACTGTGGCTGATACTCTGTTCAAACGAGATCTCGTATTGTTGACCAATCACCAATCCGCCCAGGCCAACCTGCAGAGCACTTTCGACGTAAGGCGATCCCGCCCTGCCGTCCCAGCCAATGCCATGCAGAAAATCACCGCCTGTGCTACTGGCCTTCCAGGTAAAACCTCGGAAATTGGTGCTGGCATTGAATACATCGGGAGTCCCTGCTGTGGTAGTCCAGCCGGGAGGAACATCGCTGTTAAATCCGTTTGTGTTTCCTGTATACCCTTCGAACCCCCCGTTCTCAAAGGCATCGAGCAAGGCAGCAGAGGCATTCCCACCGACGAAAAGTAAGCTCGACGCCAAAACAAGAGATGGAATCTTACTTCTAAGTGCTAATGACATGTTGATTCTCCATGTTTGTATTAATTAATTTGTACCACTTTGATCCTTGCGGTACTTTCAAGAAAACTCCATTGATAAAACCCAATGAAAGTGGCCTATAAAAATTTAAGCATAATTTATACCAAATACAAAAAATTAATATATTACAGAGTGTTAGTGTAAACAGGATTATATATTGGCGCGCACTTTGTAAAATTACCTGACACATTTTTTGAGTTTAGCGCCTATAAATGAAAGGGTCCGTTTACACTGACCAGGCTAAGATACAGAAGCCATCAACATTTGTGAGTCGCGGCAAGCCCCTGCCAATCCTCCAACTCCAGCACAGGTTGCTCGGCCCGAAAACGGGCATCTAACGGATCTTCCAGAATGTCCACCTGTACGCCCTTGCTGCGCAGCAGTCGCTCAGTACCCGAGGCGTTGCTGACATCGCCCACCACCACTCGGGCAAAACCGCGCATGTGGAGCAAAGTGGCACAAACGTCACAGGGACTCAGTGAAGTGAACAGAGTGGTACGGTTGAAATCCAGCCGTCCGGCATCACGAATCGCCGCAGTTTCGCCGTGGTTGTAGGGGTGATTCTCCTGCACCAGCGTATTGTGGCCCTTCCCAACAAGCCGGCGCGTGGCATTATCGACAATCACCGCTCCGATGGGACAGCCGCCCTCGTCATAACTTTTCTTCGCGAGCAATACCGCAATGCGCATTAAATCGGCATCACGCAGTCGCCGGGCAAACGCATCATCCAGCAGCACCGGCAAGCTTGCCGTCGGCATATGGGCAACGGCGGTAAGCACCTCATCCGTAACCGGGGTAAGACTGTCAAACAGTGTGTTCATGGTTAGCATCCATCTCTATCAAGCGGCTATCTCGGTGACAAATCTAGAGCGACCGAGTCAAACGGACCCTGAATAATTTTTTCGCATGTCTATTCATATTTAATAGTGAATAATTATTACGCTGCTTCGAATACATCAAAGGAACCCGTATCAGGTTTCAGCAAAAAAGCTCACCTGGAGAGCCGGAAAATGGCCAATCAACAGATGTAGCGACCTAGCCGGAGAAGGATTTGGCAAACTGTCTGCCAAAACGAGCTATCCACTCTTGTGCTGCCGTTTCACTATCAAGCACCCGACCCTCCCGGTCGAGTTCCCGGCGATAGTGTTCTATCAGGCAGACCTGCTCCACCATCCTGCTTTTAAAGGACTCCGCTTTATCATTGAACTGGATGCCGACCCGAAACCCCTTGGTACAGGGGAGACATCGCGTCACCCGACCCGAAACCCGGCAATCCGTTTGCAGTGAAGGAATGTACAGCGTCACGGCGGTGCCCGGCGAGTACGCCCGTGGTAGGCGGCAGGCGAGTCCTCCCTGACTGATGTTGCAGAGGCTGGCCTGATAGCTACTGCTGCTATCCTCGGAGGAAACCATAATGGGAAAATCAGTGGGGTGGCGGATAAACTGTCGCATAGGCCTACTTTCCTGTGGGCATCTTGCCCTTAGTGAGGCATCCGCAAGTTATGCGCTGCCCGACAAAGAAATGGAGCATGTAATCCAGAGCCCGAGAGTGGCAAAACAGATGCACACCCATCCTTGTATAACCCGCTATATCTGTTTTGGTGTAGTGTGATCAAAATTTCCGGCTCCGCCAAAAGTACCACTGGCAACAGTTTGGGGAGTCTGCCAGCTAAAGCACCCTACCCCAGCCACCCTGCCTTTGCCCGCTTTTATTGCGACAGTTTTTTCGGTTTTGCCAGCCATTCATGGCCCTTCAACATGACTTGCCAGTAGAGCATCGGCAGTTGTTTTGCCTTTAGCCACCAGGCTGCCCGAGTGGCCTTGGTACCGTCGTTCACCCAGGTCGGAAAGGTCGGCTGTAGCTCACCGCCGTAGCCGAATTCGGCAAGGACAATCCGGCCCCGCTCGACGGTGAGCGGGCAGGACCCATAGCCGAGATATTCGGCTGTCAGCGGCTGGTCGTTGAGGTGAGCGATCAGGTTTTCGGCCACCACTGGGGCCTGCTTACGAACGGCAGCGGCGGTTTTGGCATTGGTCGTGCCGCTGACATCCCCCAGGCCAAAAATATTTTCATGGTGGCTGTGACGGAGCGTATCGCTCTTTAGATCGAGCCAGCCGGCTTCATTAGCCAGACTGGACTCGCGAATGAAAGCAGGTGCCCGCTGGGGAGGCACGGCGTGAAGCATATCAAAGCTAATTTCCCGATCCTGGGTACCGCCCTCGGTATCCGAAATGCGAAACACGGCTTTCTGGGCGGGGCCGTTAACCGAGACCAGGTTACTCTGGTAATTGACATCAATCCCGTAGCGATCGATATACGACTGCAACGCTGGCACATACTCCGGCACTCCAAACAGCACAGCGCCAGCATTGTGGAACTGAACCGAGAGATCATCTAGCACGCCATTGCGGCGCCAGTGATCCGATGACAGATACAGGGCTTTCTGGGGAGCGCCGGCACATTTGATGGGCATCGGCGGCTGGCTGAACAACGCAGTGCCTTTTTTCAGTCGCTTGACCATTTCCCAAGTGTATTGAGCCATCCCCTCCTGGTAATTGGAGGTGACACCATTTTGTCCCAGACTTTCCGTCAACCCCTCAATGCCAGCCCAGTTCAGCTCCAGACCGGGAGCAAGTACCAGGGCCTTGTACCCCAGAACCGTGCCATCCGAGAGCGTTACACAATTTTGATCCGGCTCCAGGGATACAACCTGTTGTTGATGCCAGGTGACAAAATCGGGCATTACCTTGGCCATCGCCTTAGCCGTGATTTCCGGGCGAAAAACGCCACCACCCACCATGGTCCATCCGGGCTGATAATGATGGGTATCTGACGGCTCAACAATGGCTATTTCCAGTTTTCGGTCACGTTTGTGGAGGCTGGCCGCGACCGCAATACCTCCGGCACCGCCACCGACAATCAGGACGGAATAGATTTTTTCGGGCTGCACGTGATGTGGGTCTTGATTACTCATGACAAGGGCCTCCTGGTTTCATACTACAGCTGGTCACGAGCATGATGGCATACACGTGACTTAAATTTAGTTATATGCATATATCGCAATAGAATAAAAAGTCTAGCAAGGGCAGCTTTGACTGAACACCCTACAGAGAGGCCATGATGCCGCCCCGAAGGCTGGCGACCTGCTGAATGCCGGCCTCAGTCAGAATCGATACAGCCATCGCTGAACGCCGCCCGGACCGACACAGGGCCACTACCGGCCGCTCACTCGGCACCTCGGCTACCTGCTGCCGGAGTTTGTCCAGGGGGATGAGCAGGTCAGACTGGAGAACCGGGGAATTATCCGAACGAACCTCATCGATATCCCGCACATCCAGCAGTGTGACCTCTGAACGGTGGGACTGCAGCCAGTCAATATCCACCTCCGGGACACCGGCATAGGTCACTTTGATATCACCCCAGTCGGGCTCCTCCGGCAACAAACCATTTTCCGGACAACCACTACGATGATTGGCGGGAACTGCCTCGTCAATTTTCTTGGGGTGCGGCAGTTTCATGGCATGCATGTATTCAACAAAGTCATGCTCGTCGGCACCCCCGCCGACACGGGCGTTAAAGGCTTTTTCTTCACCGATGGTACTCTGGGTTCTACCGTTGTAATCGTGTGCGGGATAGACCATATAGTGATCGGGCAGACTAAAGAGCTTTTCCGTGATCGAGTGGAACAGGTTGTGGGCACTGCCCTCCTGAAAATCACTGCGGCCACAGCCGCGAATCAACAACGTGTCACCGGTAAAAACCATCGCCTGATCTTCCAGCACATAGCTCATGCAGCCGTTGGTGTGCCCGGGGGTTGACAGGGCTTTCAGCTGAATACCGTCAACACCAAAAACCTGCCCGTCCTCCAGAGGAAGATTGACGTGCTCCGCACCGATCACTTTTGCCGAGGCGATCTGGCAACCGGTCTTTTCCTGCAATAACCAGGCTGCTGTCACATGGTCGGCGTGGGCGTGGGTATCCACCACCAGCGCCAGTGTCAGATTCAGCTCCCGCAAAAGTGCCATATCTCGCTGGGCCTGCTCGAATACCGGGTCAATAAGAATCGCCCGCCGGGTAGTTTCATCGGCCAACAGATACGTATAGGTGGAAGAGGTATTATCAAATAACTGCCTGAACAACATAAAACATCCCTCTATTGATGGTTGTATCTGGTTGATTATGGTTGAATCTGACTGATCTTGCATAAGACAAAACAATTAGACGAGCGTTTATAGCCAATCGTAAATATCTGTGTAAAATGTTTGCTCACCCTTCGTGGTGCTGGATGTTTTAACCTTCCCGACACCCGCCTTAAAAAAGTGTTCGTTGATCCTATGAAAACTACCGCCAGACTGATAACTGTTATTGTTGTGCTAACCCTGATTCTGGGCAGCCTGTTTGCCTGGAAAATGCAGCAGATAAAGCAACAGCAAGCCCTGATGAGTCAGGCTCCGCCACCCTCGGTGGTAGAGGCAACCCGCGTGGTGGAGGATTCCTGGCCGCAGTCGCTCTCGGCAATTGGTAGCGTTCGGGCAGTCAACGGTATACGGATTGCCAATGAGATGGCGGGCGTGGTTGAGCACATTGAATTTGAATCCGGCCAGCAGGTCAGCGCCGGTGATTTGCTTCTGAAACTCAACACCGATACAGATCAGGCCGCGCTGGAAACCCTGAAAGCCGAACAACGGCTGGCGCTTCAACAGTTCGAGCGTTATTCCAACCTGATCCGGGGCAAAACCATTTCCCAGTCGGCCTTCGATGAGGCAAAGGCCACCCTGGAAGCCGCTGAGGCCCGGGTTCACGAACAGCAGGCCATCCTGAACAAGAAACGTATCCGCGCCCCTTTCGACAGTATTATCGGACTGCGCATGGTCGACCTCGGTCAATTTCTTGAAGTAGGCACTCCCATCGTGCAGCTTAGTATGCTCGATCCCATCTATGTGGATTTTACAATCCCCGAACGGGATCTTCCGCGCATCAGCGTGGGGGACAAGGTTGAAGTCCGTGTCGCCGCCCATCCCGGACAACTGTTCACTGGCGCAGTGCTGGCCCTGGAGACATCCGTCAGCACAGAAAGCAGAACCCTTACCGTGCGTGCCGAATTACCCAACCCGGAACATCGGCTGCGACCGGGTATGTTTGCCAATGTCAGCACCTATCGCGGTCAGCAGGACCGGGTACTCACTCTGCCGCGCACGGCGATTTCCTACAACACCTATGGCGACTTTGTGTTTGTCATCGAGTCTGGAGAAGGTCAGCAAAAAACAGTGCAACGGCGCAGTGTCACCACTGGCGAAGTCCGGGGCGGCAGGGTATCGGTCACCAGTGGCGTGAAAAAAGATGAACAGGTGGTTGCCACCGGTCTGCTGCGGCTGCGCAATGGTCAGGCCGTTGAGATTGTCGACTCGGCGACCTCCGACAAGGCTGCCAACTAATGCGTTTTACGGATATTTTTGTTCGCCGACCGGTGCTGTCCACCGTAGTCAGCCTGCTCATTCTGCTAATGGGGTTGCGCGCAATCCTGGAACTGGAAGTCCGCCAGTACCCGGAACTGGAGAGCACCACGGTGACGGTCTCCACGGCCTATCCGGGCGCGGATTCTGAACTGGTCAAGGGTTTCGTGACCATCCCGCTGCAACAGGCCATTGCTGAGGCCGAAGGGATAGACTACCTATCCTCCACCAGTCAACAGGGTATCTCGACCATCGAGGCCAGAATGGTCCTGAACTACGACGCCAATGATGCACTGGCAGAAATTCAGGCCAAGGTCGCCTCGAAGCGGGATGTGTTGCCGGAGGCCGTGCGGGACCCGGTGATCAGCTCGACCACCGGGGACAGTACCGCGCTGATGTATATCGCTTTTTACAGCGACACCATCAAGGTTCCACAGATTACTGACTACCTTACCCGACAGGTGCAGCCGAGACTGCAGGCACTAGCCGGGGTTGGCAAGGCCGAATTGATGGGCAGAACCTTTGCCCAGCGGGTCTGGATTGATCCGCAGCGACTGGCCGCAATCGACATGACCCCGCGCGACCTGATCGAGATTCTACTGAACAACAATTATCTCGCCGGTATTGGCAGTACCCGGGACGAACTGGTGCGCATCGACCTGACCAGCAACACCGACGTCAACAATCCGGAGCAGTTCCGCAACCTGGTCATTAAACAGACCGACGACAGTATCATTCGTCTCGGCGATATCGCCCGCAGTGAGCTGGGATCACAGACTTACGACTCCATCAACAACTACAAAGGCAAGCCCTCGACCTACATCGCCATCGAAATCGCACCGGGCGCCAACCCTCTGGATGTTGCCGCACTGGTACGTGCTGAATTGCCGGATATTCGATCACAGCTGCCCGAAGGCATGCTGGTGGAACTGCCCTACGATGCCTCGGAATTTATCGACAGCTCCATCAAGGAGGTTATCAAGACGCTGGGCGAAGCGGTGATTATCGTCCTGCTGGTGATCTTTCTGACATTAGGCTCCCTGCGGGCAGCCATTGTTCCATCCATCGCCGTACCGCTATCGCTGATTGGCGGCGCACTGATCATGTTGATACTGGGCTTTTCGCTCAACCTGCTGACACTGCTGGCAATGGTGCTGGCCATTGGGCTGGTGGTGGATGATGCCATTATTATTGTGGAGAACGTTCACCGCCATATCGAAAACGGTGAAAGTCGCTTTGAAGCAGCACTGAATGGTGCTCGGGAAATGGCAACTCCGATTATCGCCATGACCACGACCCTGGTGGCTGTCTATGCACCGATCGGTTTCATGGGTGGGCTAGTTGGCTCCCTGTTCACAGAGTTTGCTTTCACGCTGGCAGGTGCCGTGCTGATATCCGGGGTGGTCGCCCTGACGCTCTCCCCCATGATATCCGGCAAGATACTCAAGCCCCACGGTAACCCATCCCGCTTTGAGGGCTTTGTCGAGCGCAGCTTCAACCGGCTCGCCGGCGGTTATCAGCGCTCACTGGCTTTTGTACTGCAGTCGGTATGGGTCGTGGTTTTTTTCGCGCTGGTACTTCTCGCATCCATCTATTTCATGTTGCAGCTGAGCCAGAATGAGCTGGCACCACCAGAGGATCAGGGCATTCTGCTGTTTATGGGTGCCGCCCCCCAAACGGCAACACTGGAATATATGGAAGGTTACGGCAACCAGATGCAGGAAATTTTTGAAGAGCTGCCGGGTTACGATGAGACTTTTCTGCTGATTGGCCGAGGCAGTGCCAATTCGATGTTTGGCGGCTTCAAGATGAAACCCTGGGACGAACGGGAGATATCCCAGTTCGAAGTGGAACCTCTGATGCAGCAAGCCATGTCCAAAATCCCCGGTGTGCGCATCTCTGTATTCCCCCGACCGCCGATACCGGGAGCTGGCAATGGTCTGCCGTTGCAGTTCGTGATCACCTCGGGCAAAAGTTATGAAGAGATCGATACGCTGGCCGATGAACTGCTGGGAAGCGCCATGGCCAGCGGCAACTTCATGTTCCTACAGAAATCCATTGAGATCGACCGCCCGATCAACAAGATTGTGATTGACCGCGACCGGGCCGCCGATCTGGGACTCTCTATGGGTGATATCGGTCGGTCGCTGGCCAATATGCTGGGCGGCGGCTATATCAACCGCTTTAACATGCAGGGTCGTTCCTACGAGGTGATTCCCCAGGTGGAGCGCAGCGACCGGGCGTCAATAGATGACCTGAAAAACTACTACATTCGGGCCGATTCGGGTGACCTGATCCCTCTCAGCAACCTGGTGGATTTCGAGCAGCAGGTCGAACCCTCATCCCGCACCCAGCACAATCAGCTCAATGCCATCGCGCTTGAGGGTGTCACGCAACCCGGCGTCGCCATGGGTGATGCGATCACATTTCTTGAGCAAAAAGCGGCCGAGCTGTTTCCGGCTGGCTTCAATTACGACTACAAAGGGCAATCGCGGCAGTTCAAGCAACAGGGCGGAGCCCTGATGGTGACTTTTTTCCTCTCACTGCTGGTAATCTATCTGGTGCTTGCCGCCCAGTTTGAAAGCTGGCGAGATCCGATCATTATCCTGGTCACGGTACCGCTGTCGGTGGCCGGGGCTATGGCATTTATCATGATGGGTGCGGCGACCATGAATATTTACACCCAGGTGGGCCTGATCACACTGATCGGCGTGGTCAGCAAGAACGGTATTCTGATCGTAGAATTTGCCAACCAGCTGCAGGCCGACCGGCAACTCAGTAAGCTCGATGCCGTAATAGAGGCCTCGGCCATCCGGTTGCGCCCTATCCTCATGACGTCCGTCGCGCTGGTGGTTGCCATGGTGCCACTGTTAATGGCGGCGGGACCCGGTGCAGAAAGTCGCTTTGCGATTGGTCTTACCATTGCCACAGGGTTGGGTATCGGGACATTGCTGACCCTGTTTGTACTGCCAGCCTTCTATTGCCTGCTGGCGGGCAGCCACCAAAAAGCGCACTAACCACGGCCGGATAGTGCGCTCCTCATCGCGGGGTGAATCAACCGCACTGAATCCCCAGTTCGGGACTATCAAAACGCCAGCCGTTATTGGCGTTTTTTAGTCACCACAGATGCAACCAAATCAGGGCCTAGCGAACTAAATCGCTGATTTCCTTTACCAGCATCGGCTGGCTGCGTACCAGCGCGTTCAGATTGCTCCGCTCTTCGTCCAGCCACCCGGCAATATTTTCAGCGGTAAGGTTTTTGCCAAAACCGTCATGGCTATCGTCGTGATTCCACAATCGATCAATGACCATCTGCCCCATTTCATGATTGTAATGACTCGACTCCCAATACCATTGCATTCGATGCCGGTTATCGCCCAGCTCAGGAAATGGCTCACTGGTAAAGGAGGAAATGGTCGAAAAATCCGTCAGCGTTACCCGGCACCACTTTTTTGAACAAACCAACAATAAAAATACACATTCCCAGAGAGAAGTTATCCGGATTCCAACGAAATAACCCGGCGCTTCTGAACTGGGGTTGCAGTTCGCGGTAATGGACAATCGGGCCCATGATCAACTGTGGGAAAAACGTGATAAAAAGCACGTACTCGAGTGCACTGCCTTCCGTAAGTTTGCCCTTGTAGGTGTCCACCAGAAAGGCAATTTGCTGGAAGGTAATAAAAGATATTCCAAGAGGGATCAGGATATGGTGGGTCGTACTGAAGGCTGCACCGTTGCCGCCAAAAACAGCGATGACCAGTTTGAAATAAAACAGTAGCCCCACGTTGGCCAGTACTGCAATCCATAGGCACAACCGCCGGTAACGGGACAGTTTACGGATGAGCACCGCAGAAAAATAATTGAATAACAGCGATGCCAGCAGCAGCCAGAGATAGGACAGCTCCCAGCTGGCATAAAAAATCAGCGAGGCGACAACCAGCCAGAGCAAGCCCCCGGTACGTCCTGCAACATGGCCTACACCGTAAAAACCGGCCAATACCAGTGGCAGAAAAACCAGCAGGAAAAGATAGGAGTTGAACAACATTGTGGCCGGACTCTAACCTGGGGGTCGGCGATAGAACAGAAAGCAAGCGTGGTAGGTGGCCTGAATTTCGCGACTACCGGGTTTTTTATAGAGTGCCTCGTAGTAGTGGGGCATATCCCTGAGCACAGTCCTCGGAATCGGTCGCTGGCCCGCCTGGGAGTTCACGGCCCCGGCATCTTTGATGGACTGTAAAAATGTCCTGACATCGGCAAAGTGAGCAAGAATATCCCGCTCGACCAACTCGGCCTCCGGCAGTGTCTGGCGGAGGTAATCGACAGACTTCATCGGCACTACGTGGTTTTGAACAGCGAGCTGGTTTTTCTGATAGGCACAATTAAAGGCGTCTGCCAACTCACAGAAGGTGCGCTCGGCGAAGGTGCCCAGCGCCAGAAATCCCCCCGGGGCAAGAGCCGAACACATTCTGCCGATAGCCTTATCCAGGTGAACAAACCATTGCACCGTTGCATTCGAGACGATCAGATCAAACTGTCTGTTCAGTGATTGCAGATACTCTTCAGCGTCGATAACCAGGTAGGCCGGTCCCGGCACCTGTTTTTTGGCATGGTCGATCATCTCCTGTGATATATCGATGGCTGTTATATTCGCTGAGGGAAACAGGGCTTTGAGCGCTCTGGTGAGCCGACCAGTGCCGCAACCCACTTCAAGAATCTCCCGAACACCGCCATTGGGCTGCTCACTGCGAATTCTGTCCAGCAGACATTGCCCCATCACTTTCTGGACAGGTGTCGCGGCCTCATAACTCTCCGCACGGGAGCCAAAACGATTGGCCAGTGCCTTCTTATCGAGGTCGAATTCTGTGTTTTTGATCGCGGGCAAGGGTGACAAAGAATCCTGTTTTATCGATGATCACAATCAGCGCCGACAGCTCGAACCGGAACTCAGTGGTGATCCATTGTTGTGAGATGCTCTCTCACCTGCGCCAAATCACTGCAGGTCAGAAAATCCAGACTATCCTAGACGATCATGATGATACAACAACCACTGGGCGAGAGGCACGGAATCGTCTAAGGTTGCAATCATTGGTACGCAAGAAGGCCTCATGAGCCTGCCGAAAAAGGGTGGAAAGACTATGTTATTATCACTGTTGCTGTTTATCGGTTTACTCTCAGCCGTATTTTATTACCGCCCGCCATTGCAAACCGGCTCCCTGGTTATGGTGGTCGGTACCATTTTGCTGACAATCTATTGCAGCGGTATGTGGCTGATATTATTGGTGACGGTCGGTATATCCATCCTCCTCAATCATCCCCGGTGGCGCCAGCAATTGCTGATTAAACCGATGTATCACATGCTGCGAAAGTCCATGCCCACCATCAGTAAAACCGAGCAGGAGGCCCTGGAGGCTGGCACCACCTGGTGGGAAAAAGAGCTGTTTAGCGGCAGGCCGGACTGGCATCAGTTTGCTGCCATTGCCCTGCCGCAGCTCAGTGAGCGGGAACAGCAATTTCTCGACAATGAAGTAGTGGAGCTGTGTCAGCTTATCGATGAATGGGATGTCCATCAGCGACAGGATCTCTCGCCGGAGGTCTGGGAGTATCTGAGAAAAAACGGCTTTTTCGGTCTGATCATCCCGGAGGAGTTTGGCGGGCTGGATTTCAGTCCTTACGCGCAGAGTCGCATCATGAGCAAAATAGCCAGTTGTTCCCCCACGGCCGCAGTCACTGCCATGGTGCCGAATTCACTGGGCCCTGGCGAACTGCTGGTGAAATACGGCACTGAAGAACAGAAACAGCGCTGGTTGCCAGGGCTGGCCAATGGCACAGAACTCCCCTGCTTCGGCCTGACCGGCCCGGAAGCCGGATCAGATGCAGGCTCGATTCCGGATCTCGGCATCGTCTGTATGGGGCAACATAATGGCGAGGAAGTACTCGGGCTCAGCCTGACTTTCAGCAAACGCTGGATCACCCTGGCACCGGTGGCGACGGCAATTGGCCTCGCCTTCAAACTGCGGGATCCGGACGGCTTGCTCGGCGACCCGGACACCGTGGAATACGGTATTACCTGTGCCCTGTTGCCCGCTGACCACCCCGGTGTCGAGATCGGTCGCCGCCACAACCCGGGCGCTCCATTCATGAACGGGCCCATTAGCGGCACCGATGTGTTCATCCCGATCGACTGGATTATCGGCGGTGCCGACATGGCCGGCAAAGGCTGGCGGATGCTGATCGAATGTCTGGGCGCAGGGCGCGGCGTATCCCTGCCGGCCCTGGCAACTGCCAGCGGTGAGATGTGTTACCTCACCGTCGGCGCCTTTGCCCGGATCCGCCGCCAGTTCAATATGGAAATTGGCAAATTTGAGGGCGTTCAGGAGGCCACCGCTGAAATTGCCGCAGGGGCTTATACACTGGAAGCAATGCGGCAGATGGTAACCCGGGGGCTGGCGGATGGCGCGCCCTCGGTACTGACCGCCATGGCCAAACTCCATGCCACTGAGCGGATGCGGCAGATCGTCAATCAGGCCATGGACGTGGTGGGTGGCCGGGCCATTCAATTGGGACCGCGCAATTTTCTCGGTTCAATGTACCACTCGGTACCGGTGGCCATCACCGTGGAAGGCGCCAATATTCTGACTCGCTCCCTGATGATTTTTGGCCAAGGTGCCATGCGCTGCCACCCCTATCTCTATGCCGAATTAAAAACGTTGCAACATGGCGATGAGCAAGCGGGACTGGATGAATTTGATCCCCTTTTCCGGCAACATCTGGGACACATTTTCAGCAATATCGCACGGCTCAAGCTGTACGGCGTCACCGCGGCACGCTTCAGCCCGGTACCCGACGACGCTTCTGATTTCAGTCGTCGCTGGTATCAGCGAATTAACCATCTCAGTGTGGCTCTGGCCAGTTGCTCAGACGTAGCCCTGGGTATACTCGGTGGAGATATCAAGCGGCGGGAGCTGTTGTCCGCCCGACTTGGCGACGTCCACAGCGAGCTGTTTATTGCCTGCAGTGTCCTCAAGTACCACGATGCCAACCAACAGAACGATGATACAGAAGCACATGCCCGTTATGCAGTGCAGCGCTCCCTGTTCAGGGCCCAACAGGCGTTGCTGGCATTTTGTGACAACTTCCCTCTGCGGTGGCTCGGCAAAATTCTGGCATTCACCTGTTTCCCTTTGGGGCGTATTCACCGGGCCCCGGATGATCATCAGATTCGTCAACTCGGCAGCCTGATCATGGAGCCGAACTCCGTGCGGCAGGCACTGAGCCAATTCGTGTATCTCAACGAAGATCCACTGGATCCTGTGGGGCGGGTTGAATCAACCTTTCAGGCATTGCTCAAAATAGACAAACCCTGGCAAGCATTCGTTCGTGCACGCAACAAGGGGCTTCTGCAACATCCTGATAATCTGGATTTGGCACTGGCCAGCGCAGCTGAACAGGGCATCATCGGCGCTGCTGATATTGAGCCGATTAAAACCTACGACAAACAGCGCTATGACTGCCTGCTGACAGATCACTTCAAAGCGCTATAGACGGGGTTGAGAGCCAGAGTAACAACCAATGGCAACAGAATTACAGTGTTTTGCCGGTGGTGAACCACCGGTTTGTCCTGCAGCGCTTGCGACCCGGATGATCTTTAAGTCAGCCAGGTCTCTCAATGAAACGGGCTTCAACAAAGGATTTATAGCGATTTCTGGGTCGCCCGGCGCATCAGTGACAAGTAAAGCCGATTCGGCAGCAATCGCAGCAATTTCATCCAGAATACAAATCGCCGTGGGAAAGCAATCTCGAAGCGACTGGACAGCAGCCCCCGATAAATAGCCATAGCGGCATCGTCTGCCTCCATCAACGCGGGCATCTGAAAGGTGTTTTTATCGGTCAACGGTGTTCGGACAAAACCGGGATTGATTACCTGCAATCGCACCCCTGTGCCATGTAAATCCATGTACAGCGATTCACACAGACTGATCAGTGCCGCCTTGCTGGCACAGTATGCCGCCGCCGTTGGCAAGCCCCGGTAGCCAGCGACGGAGGCCATCACAGCAATGTGGCCCCTCCGGTCGGCAAGGTAGCGATGCAAAACCGGATCGAGGCAGTTGATCGTACCCTGAAGGTTGATGTCCAACAGTCTGCGGCAGCGCTGGGCAGAAAAGGCCTCTGCACTGGCGGGGTCATGGGTCCCCGCGTTCAATACCACCAGTTCCGGAAACCGTTGTTCTCTGTCCCAGCGTTCAAACAGAGCGGCTATTTCGGCGGGGCGACGGATATCCAGGGGAACCGGAATAAATTTCCCGGGCGCAGAGGCCAGCGATGACTGCAGCTGGTTGAGCTCGTCGAGATTGCGGGCAGAACCATAGACCGTTGCGCCACGTTCACAAAACAAGTGTGCCAGTGCCGCACCGATACCCCGCCCTGCACCGGTAATCCATATACAGTGCCAGGGTGTTTGCATTTTCTGTTTAACATTCATGGTCGTCTTTGCTGTCTCCAAAATGATTCTCTAACTCACGTACTCTCCAGATGACACCCTAGGCCTGACAGGCGGGCCAGACATCATCGGCGGGTTGATCAGATTCCCGGCGAATGTAAAGCGTGATCTCACCCACAGGGATACCAAATTTGCTCATGGTGGCGCGGTTGATCAAATTGTTTTCATCCACCAGATAGAGCCAGTCATTCAGCTTAATGTGGCGTACTTTGCCATTGACAGGAATTTCCAGCACGTATTGCCAGTTCAGCGCATTGCCCTCGGTAGTGCCCGATGCCTGGCCCACCACGTCTCCGGCCGTACCGGTATATTGATTGCCGGTTTTGGTGAGTCGCCAGCAGCGGGTTTGCTGTTCGCCATCATTGAAGAAAAACTGTTCGTCCAGAACCCCTTCCCCATCCTGCCAGGAGGCATTGATTTCCGCCCTGAAACGGCGAATCACCTTGCCACGATAATCCTGCACCATGCCATAGGCCACCAGATGGCCGTTGAAGAATTTGTCCAGGTGCAGCTCCGGTGTTTCATGTTGGTAATCGGTAATCGTGGAGGAGCAACCTGCCAATAACAGGCCAGCGAGACAAATACTTTTTGATACATTGCGGGCCATTAAAAACTCCTCTTTTCAGCGTTCACCCCGAAGTTTTCGGGTCAGTTTTGGGTAGGCACTATCGTCTGCCAACCAGATATTCAAAAAGGCTTTGGCAAACACAGGATCTTCCACGGAACCGATGTATTGACCGTTGTGATGAAAATGGCCCCGATCCTCCGGGTCCATATAAAAAGTCAGCTCATCGCCCTCTGCCAGGTTCGGCCAGATATTAGCCAGGTGCGCCATCCATCGGTCCAGTTGTTCGTCCGGCAAATCGCCGATCTGTTTGCGGGTTTCCTTTACCAGCCGGGTACTGCTTATATCCCGTCGATAGGTAAGCCTCAGCATCAGAGGTCCCTGTAATCTCTCGTAACGTCCGGTGACACTGTAGAGTTCGGCGCGGTAGACCTTCATAAAAAAAACTCGGAGCTCTGCATGGCCCACAGACTGCAACCGGTCCGGCACGGGCACGGCCTGTACCGAAACAACAAAGAATGACAACAATATCAGTAGCAGTGCCCGACTAAACCTGTACACGATCACCTCCCAGCCGGTCTGCCAGCGACATCAGTGCCGGAAATAACCCCATCCAGACGACCGCCAGAAGCATCAGGGAAGGAACCACCGCAAAACCGAAATCTGCCGCCCCCAGATTAATCGCCGCCCAGTAGGTCAGCGCCCCGGCCACTGACCCGACGACTGCGGAGAGTAGGTGGCGCCTGGAAAAAAACCGCAGGCATTGACGAAGAGTGGCGGCAAACCCCAGCCACAGTAGTACCAGCCAGACCGGGGGCAAAGGGCTACCCTGGTTGAAAACGAACACACCGCCGAGGGTAAGCAAGGCATCAACCGTAAAACCCAATATTGCACACACCAGTAATACACGGGCTTCAAGCAGTGGCTGGCGGTGAAAGGTCAGATGCAACACCAGCAGTAACAAAACTACCGGAACTGCACTATTACCCAGTAACACAGACAACCACCAGATGAGCTGAAAGCCGATTAGGTTGATCCAGAAACACTCGGAAATGCCAGAAAACAAGGTTTGATCTCCCGCTGTAATGTAACTGTTACGATTTACCACTACAGTCAGATCATCGGTCACTGATCCAGGCCCCCAGACAGCGCGTATTGATCAGGGACAACCGCACCATCAACAGGTAGCAGTAATGACGATCAAGCTTTTGAAGCATTTACGAAAAATGCGGCAATTGGATACCGTGCGATTTATCCAGAATGCCTGTGCGCCGATGGTGCTTCAGGTGGCTTTTTTTGAGAATGGGCAACTGCGAAGGCAACTGATCAAGACCCGCGAGGGAGAGGTGATGTCCTGTCGCCATTTGGGTGAGGCCTATGCGCTTTGTCGCTCCGCTGGCGTGCACCGCGCTGAACTGGTGCAGATCGTCAGTCACGATGAAGCCTGCGCCGGTGACCGTTCAGCCGCGACAAGGCCCGCTATGTCACTGACATTTTAGGAGAGATTCACCCTTGAACAGACTCGTCCTGGCAATGACCACTTTTCTGTCAATCCTCTGCGTCAATATCGCCGCATCGGAGGAAGCAATAACGACAGACACTGACACCCAACAGGCCAACTGCATGAATATTTACCAGTTTACTGCGCCGGATTTGATTGATGAAAAACCGGTGGACTTTTGCAAGACCTACGCCGGCAAGGTGCTGATTATTGTCAATACCGCCAGCAAATGCGGGTTTACCGGGCAGTACGAGGGACTGGAAGCACTTTACCGGGAGTTCGGTGATCAGGGCCTGGTGGTGCTCGGTTTTCCGTCCAATCAGTTTGGCAATCAGGAGCCGGGGACAGCCGAAGAAATCCAGAACTTCTGCCGTGTCACCTATGGCGTGCAATTTCCGATGTTTGCCAAGACCCGTGTACGCAAGGGCGATGCCGACCCCCTATGGACCTACCTTGGCGACACCTCCGGCACCTATCCAAAATGGAACTTTTACAAGTACCTGATCAACCGCGAAGGCGAAGTAGTCGAAGTGTTCAGCAGTGTCACCTCACCGGAAAGCCGACGGTTTCGCAAAGCTGTGAAGGCACTTCTTTGAATTGAACCGATAACATTCACCAGAACCGGAGCACGCCAAGTTGACGATACCAATGAGACATCAGAGCATTGCCGTGATAGGCGCCGGTCTGGCTGGTACCACCTTGACCGAGCGCTTACTGGAGGTGGGTTATCAGGTCACGGTCTATGAGAAAAGCCGTGGCACAGGTGGCCGCCAAGCCAGCAGTGGCCTGGCAGAAGCCATCGTGGACCTAGGCGCGCCCTGGTTTGAACCCGTTTCTGACAGATTTCGGAGCTGGCTGGAAGATCGATCCGAAATACAGCGTTTTACGCCATCACACAGAGACTTTACCGGTCTGGAGCTGGATCCTGTTTCGGTGTATCTGGCAGCACCGAAACAAACTACCCTGACACGAAACCTGCTGGGTAGCGCAGCATTCTGTTTTTCAACCCGTGTAGGCAAATTGCATCCCGGCTCGGAGGGCGTCGCCGTCGAAAACGATGTCGGGCAATTGCTGAATACCCATCAGGCTGTGATTGTCACAACACCGGCACCCCAGGCTGAACCATTGCTGACCGCAATACCCCGCTTTGCAGAATTGGCAAGATCTGCAGAATCGATACCCACCTGGGTGGTGGCTCTGGGTTTACGTCAGAAGACCAAAAAACCGGTTGATCTGTTCAGCGGCAGACACCCGTTGTTGGCAAGAGCCATCTGCAACAGCAGCAAACCCGGGCGCAGCGCCGGACCATTTGCTGAAACCTGGCTGCTGGAAGCCAACCCAAAATGGAGTAAAAGGCATCAAACGTCTGCCCCGAAACAGGTGGGCACCGAGCTGATTAAAGCCTTCCAATCCGTCATGGAGGAGCCCCTGGAGATTGCAGCACTGCGCACCCACCGTTGGCTATACGCCAGGCACGGGTCTGCTGATTCCGCCGAGTATCTGTGGTGTCCGAAAAACAGAATTGGTGTCTGCTCGGACTGGTTGGCGTACACCGGCAGCGAGGGGGCGTGGCTGAGCGCCAATCACCTGGCCGACAAACTTCTCACCAATCATAAAGCCGTCTCCATCAATCTGCAGGCATACCAGAATGGCGAATAAAGCAGCCGCATCCGATCCTGGAATCGGAAATACCTTCCCCTTGGCTCTGAACAAGCCGGGCAAGGTCATTGTCTTCTATGATGGCAGCTGCCCCATCTGCCAGAAAGAAATTCACCATTACATAAAGCGGGATCATACCGGTCAGCTTGTCTGGGATGATATTTCAAAGAACACCGCGCTCCTCGACGAGTTCGGCATCACACTGCACGAGGCCATGCGACGGTTTCATGTAATCGACAGGGGCGGCCGCGTAACTCAGGGAGCCGAGGCATTCCTCACCCTCTGGCATGCCCTGCCGGTCTACCGGTATCTGGCCCGAACCGTTGAATATTTTCATCTGACACCGTTGTTGAACTGGGCCTACGAACATTTTGCACGGGCACGTTACCGGCGTGCCTGCCAAAGGGGCTTCAGCAACACTTGTGCGATAGACACAAAAAAACACTGAGCCCCTGCTGCGCTATTCGAACAGAATTAAACAACAAGTCAGGCCCGAATGGTTATTGCCGTTGGTAATCCGCAAGGCTGGCAGCTCTGGCCTGACTGTAATCGATGATGGGCTCGGGTCGCCCGACTTTGGCGGCAAATGCCGGATCGTGACGCTGCATGCCCTTCAATTCCCTGAGTTCAGGCAACCAGTGCGCCACGTAGTCACCTTTGGGATCAAACCGCTCGGCCTGGCGCATGGGACTGAAAATACGGAAGTACGGTGCGGCATCCGCCCCCACCGATGCACTCCATTGCCAGCCACCGAGGTTGGAAACAAAGTCCCCGTCGATCAGGTGATTCATAAAGAAACAGGCGCCCTTCCGCCAATCCTGTCGCAACAGCTTGGTCAGAAAAGAGGCGGTGATCATGCGCAGGCGATTGTGCATCCAGCCGGTCGCCAGCAGCTGCTTCATGCCCGCATCAACCATTGGAAAACCGGTTTCGCCCTGACACCAGGCAGCAAATAACCGATCGTCGTCCAGCCAGCGAATACGCGATTCAACCTCGGGTCTGAAAGGTTCCCAGCGATTCATGTCGGGAAAGTGCATCATCAGATGGCGATAAAACTCACGCCAGATGAGCTCGGTCACCCACTGGTTATTCAGCCAGTCCACACTATCTGACGCGGCGGCCAGAGCCGCCAGACACTGGCGGGGGGAGATCACACCGCAACTGAGATAGGGGGATAATGCCGAGGTACCGTCCATTGAGGGAAAATCCCGGTCAGCGGCATAGCCCTCTATCCGGGTTGCCACAAAATCCGTCAATCGGGCATGAGCGGATTCTGCGCCCGCTGGCCACAGCGACGGAATCCAGCGGCTGCCATTATTGATCGCATAATTCACCCTGTCTGGAATCACATCGACAACCAAGCCGTTTGGTAAAGGCGGTAAAGGTTGCACCGAGGGCGTCGGTAGCGGCACAGGGTACTGTTCGGAAAAAAGGTTTCGCCAGACTTTGCTGAAAGGTGTGAATACCCGAAAGGGCAATCCCTGGCCGTTCATCACTTTCCCGGGGGCAAATACCAGATCACCATGCAGGCCGTAAACCGGGATGTCGGCCTCGCGAAATCTGGCGACGACCTGTTTATCGCGAAGATTTTCGTTCAGGCAGTATTCACGATTGAGATAAAGGCCATCACAGTGAAATTGCTCGGCGAGTGATAACAACTTACCTGGCAGGTCGGCAAAGCTATCCACCTGAATCAGCTTGAGTGGAATCCCCAGCGCCGTCAGTTGTTGCTGAAGATCCCGCAAGTTGGCCAACCAGAATTCCACTTTCGCCGGGGACTCATCGTGACTGGCCCATTGCAAGGGGCAGACGGCAGCCACAGCGAGTACGCCCTGACCGGCGGCATCGTCACAGGCCCGGCACAAGGCAGGGTTGTCAGCTACGCGAAGATCGTTGCGAAACCAGACGAATTTCACTGAGAGTTTTCCTGTAGACATGTCCGCTAAATGGTTTGCAAAGAGTGGCGGGGCATGCCACTGGCTAGAAACCAAAAAGCGGCTGGGTAATTTTGCCAAACAGCGTGGTATAACGGAGCGGATACTCGGTGGCGATCAGACATATACAATCGTGATCACTATCCACCAGTGGCTGGTGAGTGATCTGATCGTCCAGATCGGCAATATCGCCTGTACTGAACCGCCCCACTTCGTCGGAATAGGAGCCCCGCAGCAGCAAGGTCAGCTCACTACCCCGGTGACTGTGGGGTAACGCGGCTTTGCCCGGCGCAACACGCAGCAGGCGGGTCATGCCCTTGCCCTGGCTGGGCAGGTCATGCACCCAAACACCCGGTACCAGCTTTTTCCAGGACAGGTCCTCGAGTGAATCCCCCACATAGCTTGCCAGAGGTGCCGGAATTTCACCGTTTGCCACGGATACTGGCCGCGCAGCAGCTTCGGGTATAACATCCTGATCCAGTCGATCGAGCACCGATGCCAGAGTACTGTCACTGACCGCCGCCAGGGCGGTATTTTCCAGCAATGCGCCGCCGACTGCTTCAAGTTCGCGGCACCGTCGACGACAGCGATCACACATCGTCAGATGGGAAGCGACCACAAGGGCGGGACCCTGAGCCAAAGCGCCAGCCACATAACTGAATAGAGTCGCTTCATCAAGATGATGATTAATGGTCATGGTTACCTCTCAACGCCTGTTTTAACTTTTCCGATGCCAGACGAATTCTGGATTTCACGCTACCCAAGGGAATCGACAGCCTGTCGGCAATCTCTGAATGAGAGCGCCCCTCGTAGAAAGACATAATAATGACCTGTGCCTGATTATCAGGTAATTGACGAATTGCCATGGCCACCTGATCAGACATGACAGCCTGCTCAGCCAACTCCAGCACAGCGGGCTCACCCACCTCTTCATGCCAGCTATCCAGGTCGTATTCCGGGTATTTCTGTTTGCGCATCCAGTCAATGCTCAGGTTTCTCGCCAGGGTGTAGATCCAGGTGCTGGCAGCGGCCTTGCCGGGATCGTACAGATGGGTTTTTCGCCAGACGGACAACATGGCTTCCTGGGTCAACTCTTCAGCAGTGGCTTCAGTGAGGCCCAGTTTCATGATGTAGCCTTTGATTCTGGGCGAAAAGTGACGAAACAGACGGATAAACAACTGCCGGTCCCGGGAAATGGCCAGTTCTGCCAACATTGCAGACCAGTCTTTCGCCGGTGTCTCGGATGTCTGTTCTGCTCTTAATGCCACGACGCTCAACGCTTCATCTCCCGGCGGTTGGTCTTGCATGACTCTCCTTACGTGTGGTCTGTCTCGGTAGATCACAGAGATTAGCGCCCGCGCCCGATAAAGCCAAATAAAAGGGTGATCCCTCTCCGTAGTTCCTGCGTAATATCAGCAACCCATTCAGTACGGACTGCACAATGAAGACGCCAACCCCGAAAAATTCTATGCAAGATGCCCCACCCCGCAAGAATATTGCGGTGATTGGTTCCGGCATCTCGGGTTTGAGCTGTGCCTGGTTGTTGAGTAAATCACAGAATGTGACGCTGTTTGAAAAGGATGATCGACTGGGGGGACATTCCAATACGGTAACCTTTGATCTGGACAAACGGCCCATCAGCGTCGATACCGGATTCATTGTCTATAACCCCGTCAACTACCCCAACCTGGTAAAGTTTTTTGAGCAGTTGGGGGTGAAAACCTGTGATACCGACATGTCCTTCTCCGTATCCGTCAACGGCGGGGAGCTCGAATATTCCGGCAGTGGCCTGTCAGGGCTGCTGGCACAAAAACGAAACCTGCTCCGACCAGCTTTCTGGGGAATGGTGGCCGACCTGCTGCGCTTTTATCGACAATCACCAAAATTGCTCCAGTCCGCCGACCTCGAGCACCTCTCCCTCGGCGAATTGCTTGAAAAACATCGTTACGGCAAATCCTTCATTTACAACCACCTGCTGCCCATGGGCGCGGCAATCTGGTCAGTACCTGTCGACAAAATGCTGAATTATCCTGCCCTGAGTTTTATGCGTTTTTGCAGCAATCACGGTTTAACCCAGGCAAATAACCGGCCACAATGGCGTACAGTGGTCGGTGGCAGTCGTCAATATGTGGATAAAATTGCTGCCGCCTTGCAGGGTTCCATTCGATTGAATACCCGTATTCAATCTGTCACAAGACTGGGGGATCACGTAGCTCTGGACGACATTCACGGCAACCGGGAAAAATTCGATGACGTCGTTTTTGCCTGCCACAGTGACCAGGCACTTGCCCTGCTGGCTGACCCGACAACCGAAGAACAGTCCCTGCTCAGCTGTTTTCCCTACCAACGCAACCGGGCTTTTCTTCATCTGGACACCGATTTGATGCCAAAGCGTCAACAAGTCTGGTCCAGCTGGAATTATCTGGCCAGCAACAAACCTGTAGCAAAAAACGGGCAACTGGTCAGTGACCAGAAAAGGAAAGTGTCCGTCAGCTACTGGATGAACCAGCTCCAGCCGCTGGCTACCGAAAAACCGGTAATGGTCTCCCTAAACCCTTTGAAAATGCCCAGGTCCGGCACGATTATCAGAAGCTTTTTTTACGACCACCCCGTGTTCGATCAATCCTCACTGGCCGCCCAGAAGCAACTCTGGTCACTGCAGGGCAAACAGCATACCTGGTTCTGTGGCGCCTATTTCGGTTACGGTTTCCATGAGGACGGTTTGCAATCGGGGCTGGCTGTCGCCGAAGCGCTGGGTAGTGTTGTCCGCCCCTGGCAACTGGAAGAGCCGAACTCCCGGATTGAAATCCATACTGGCTCACTGCCCGACTCTGCTGCGGAACTGTACTGTGTCTGAAGAACTGAAATCGGCACTGTACAGTGGCCAGGTCATACATCGGCGTCTGCGCCCGAAAAAACACCGGTTTACCTATCGGGTTTTCTCGCTGTATCTCGACCTCGATGAACTGAAAACACTGGATGGCCGACTTCGGCTCTTTTCCCTTAATCGTTTCAATCTGTTTTCCTTTCACGAGAAAGATCACGGCAGTGGGGAATCAGACCTGAGGGGACAAATAGGCCGACTATTGACCGAGCGCGGTTTTAGTCACGCCACCGCCTATATCAAGTTGCTCTGCTATCCGAGAATACTGGGATACGTGTTTAATCCGTTGAGCATCTATTTCTGTTACAACAACCAACAGCAGCTGTCAGCTGTGCTCTATGAAGTCAGCAACACCTTCAAACAAAAGCATACCTACCTGATTGCAGTGGATCCTCAGCGGAAAAACACCCTGGTAGACCAGCGGGCCGAGAAAGCCATGTACGTCAGCCCGTTCATGCCGATGGAAACCCATTACCGTTTCCGGATTCAGCCACCCGATCAAAAACAGGTATCTGTTTTCATCAGGCAATCCAACGACCGGGCAGACAAGCCCGGCAACCATGTACTGCTGGCTGCGTTCAACGGCCGGTATCGGACGCTCAACGATGCAACCTTGCTGCGGCTCTTTTTCAGCCATCCGCTAATGACCCTGAAAATTATTGGTGCCATTCACTGGCAGGCGTTGCAGCTGTGGCTGAAAGGACTACCCCTGCAGCCCAGAAAAACCACGAAAAATACCCGCGATTTTAGCTGGCGGGACAAAGATGGAGTATTGCACCATGAACGGCTCTGACCTCGATGCCGACGGTATCGCCACAAGGCACCCGACAAGCTCACCAGTATGGCTGGAAGCACAAATTATCCGACTGCTGCGGAGAAAGCTCGCTCACTGTCAGGGGGTACTCTCGATGCAGTTTCCCAGTGGTCACGGGCACCTGTTTGGTCAGGGTGACACTGTGGCCTCTGTCAGACTTGACTCAATGGCGCCCCTGTTCCGGTTATTCTTTGGTGGCACCAATGGCTGGTCAGACAGTTATCTGCAAAGTGAATGGGACAGCGCTGACCTGACGGCCCTGATCCGCTGGGCGATTCAGAATGAACCGACGCTGAACAGCATGGCGAAGGCCGGTTATGTCAATGACCTGCTCTATAACCTCTATCACTGGAGCCGGCGGAATACACGCCGGGGCAGCCGTCGAAATATTGCTGCGCATTATGATCTGGGAAACAACTTTTATCGGGAGTGGCTCGACCCCGGTATGACTTACTCTGCAGCAATGTTTGATGACGATCATCGGCAATCCCTTCAACAGGCACAGACGAAAAAATATCAACGTATTCTCCATTTACTGTCGCCCAGAAAACAGGATCATCTGCTGGAAATTGGTTGCGGCTGGGGTGAGTTTGCCCTGCAGGCTGCCGAAACGGCTGATGTCCGGGTTCACGGCATCACCCTGTCCTCGGAGCAACAGTGCTGGGCGGAGGACAAGCTCACCAAAGCAGGTCTGGCAGACCGGGTCACAATCGGTTTGACCGATTATCGAGACCTGAAAAGACAGTACGATGGGGTCGTTTCAATTGAGATGTTTGAGGCAGTGGGTGAAGCCCATTGGGACAGCTACTTCAAAAAACTCAAAGGCGTATTAAAACCCGGTGGCAGAGCCGTGCTGCAGATTATCACCATTGATGAAAAGCGCTTCGAGGTCTACCGCAAGCAGGCTGACTTCATTCAGCGTCATATCTTCCCCGGTGGGATGTTGCCCAGTGTGACGGCCCTGCAAGAAAAGTTCTCACAACATGGCTTTTGTCTTGTCGATCAGGAAATGTTTGGTGGGGGCTATGCCACGACAATTGAACGTTGGCGGGAGCGCTTCGAGGAACGCTGGGCACAAATCAGCACCATGGGTTTTGATCAGCGTTTCTACCGTTTGTGGCGCTACTATCTGAGTTACTGCGAAGGGGGGTTTAAAGAAGGTGCCATTGATGTGGGACTCTTCGTACTGGAACACCAAAGTGACAAACAATGACAATAGGGCTCAACTGCTTAAACGTCAGTGCTCCCGAAAAGCAACCCGCCGTCTCAACCAGCGAAACAGGGCACCCAGTACAGGCACTTTTTCATAGAGGTCGGCGCTGTCCCAGAAGTCCTGATGGCGGTCAATTTTGCCAGATACATCAAAGGTCAATCGACTGCTGCCCTGGAAATTCAGCCAGCCGGTCACACTACTGTGACCAGAAAACGTCCAATACAGATAAGCGACAGCATCCTGTTGCTGGCTGTCGTGAACGGTAAAACTCACACTGTCCAGCCGCTCAAACATCTCACTCAAAAGCGCCAGATAAGCATCGGCACCGGTCACTTGATTGAATGGATCAGAAAAAACCACATCCTCGCTGAGGACTGCTCTCAACTGTTCAAGATTCGATCGATCCAACCTTTCCAGCAGGTGTATATAGTCAGTCAGGCCGCTCATACTGAGTCTCTTCAATCAACGAAAAGGCCAGCCAAAAGGCTGGCCCCTGGGGTTTTCGGGATAGACTACTTCACCGAAAGGTTAGCGCGGTTCTGTTCCAGAACTTTTTCACCCACGCCCTTAACCGACTGCAGCTGTTCCACCGTCGCGAATGGGCCATTTTCTTCCCGGTAAGCCACTATTGCCATAGCTCGCTTTTCACCGATACCCTTTAGCATACTGGATAGTTCATCGGCTGTGGCGGTATTGATATTGACCATCACAGGTTGCTGCATCATCTCCTGAGAAGATGCCTCATCCGCTGTAACTGCTTGCCAGAACGGTAATACCGCAAGCAGGGACAACAATAGAACGCCGGGAAGTGTTTTTACATTTTTCATGTCGAACTCCTTGTGCCAGAGGCACTCCATTTCATAGAAACGGCACATCGTGTGCCGCCCGATCAATCTTGCAAAATTTCCCGATTGATGGCAAGTAGCGCCTTCACCGGATCCGGCGACTGGGTAATTGGCCGGCCGATCACCAGGTAACTGCTACCGTTGGCAATCGCCTGCGCAGGGGTGACAACCCGCCGTTGGTCATCCGCCACTGCCGACACAGGACGAATACCCGGTGTCACGAGGGTAAAATCGTTACCGAGCAAATTACGGAGTCCCCGAGTTTCCATCGCGGAGCAGACAACGCCATCCATACCCGAGGTCTTTGCCATGGCTGCCAGTCTGTGCACCTGCTGTTCCGGGGTACACCCGATACTCAATTCCGCGAGATCTTCCGCAGAGAAACTGGTTAATACGGTCACTGCTATCAACAACATATTGGTACCGGACTGGTCACTGGCCAACCGGGCATTTTCCATCATCCGACGGCCACCGGAAGCGTGCACATCAGTCATCCATACACCGAGATCAGCAGCGACTTTTACTGCAGCTGCAACCGTGTTCGGTATGTCGTGAAATTTTAAATCCAGGAAAACATCGAATCCCCGGTTAACCAGAGTAGTAACGAACTGCGGACCTGAGCGGGTAAAAAGCTCTTTCCCAACCTTCAGTTTGCACAGATCGGGGGAGACATCGGCCACAAATCGCTCTGCCGCAGCCGCTGTATTGTAATCCAGTGCAACAATTACCTTACTGTCAGTAGCGTGTGTCATGGGTCATTCTCATTTTAAAAATAGTGCCTTTGGCAAGTGATCACTCGCCATCAATTCCCCGAACCGGTTGAACTGTTTCCCAACGCAGGCATTGGGGGCAGAGCCAGTGGAGCTGAGCACCGCTAAAACCACACTGGACACAGCGGTATTGCGAACGGCGCGCCAGTAAACTGTCCAATAATTCCTGCAGTAGATTAAGCTGCTCTTGTTCTGCTTCGGCACCTCTATTGGAAGAAATCCTGAGCAATGTTTGCAGTCCCCTGATGGACGGGTACTCTCGCAAATAGTCCATTAAAAAACCTGTTGCCCGCTGTTCTCCACACTGTTTCACCATCACATCTACCACCATTTGCAGCAAACTGGTGCCGGGATAGGTCTTTAGCCAAGACTGCAGTTGCACTAGAAGGCCCGATTCATCACCGAGTTGTTCGTAGCACTGCCTGACAAGTGGGAGAATCTCAGGCAAATATTCGGGTTGTTGCCGGGGAATCATGCTGAAGCGTTTCAGTGCTTCGAGGCTGTTTGATGCGCGCATTTCCAAACGCCCCCAAAGCATATTCGCTCTGGCTGAATTCTTATTGTACCTGAGCGCTGCTTTAATATGACGCCTGGCCTGTAGCAGGTCAGACATGTCGATTGCTTGTTCGGCCAGCTCACAACAAAACTGCGCCTGCTCAATGTCGAGCTTATCCACAGACCGTGAAAAGCGCTTTTTATCCATCATACCGGCAGCGCGGATAGCTTTTTCCCATTCCTGCTCACCACGATATATTTGAACAAGGTGTTGCAGTGATACCTGCCGAAAATCACTGCCCTGGTCTTCCACCAACTCCAGAAACAGGCGCTCAGCACGGTCAAATAAACCCGCCTTCAAAAAATCCCTACCCAGTTCCAAATGAGCCTGTTGCGACTGATCGTTATTGAGATTGGGTCGTGAAAGCAGATTTTGGTGAACCCGGATAGCCCGCTCTATTTCACCCCGTTGCCGCATCAGATTTCCCAGCGCCAGATGCGTTTCTAATGTATAGGGTGTAACTTCGACGGAGCGGATAAAGGTATCAATAGCCTGATCCGGCTGTTCGTTAAGGAAGAAATTGATACCCTGAAAATAATGGCGCGCGAGGTCTCTCTCACTGTTCGCCAAACGCCTGCCCTTACCACGGGTATAACCGGCAAACCAGAATAGCGGAAAAGACAGCAATAACCCGATAATTAATAAGTGATCTACCATGTAGGGTATTGGGCTACTCCGTTTTGTTTTTTGCGCGGTCGGGAGCCACTCTCAATTTGATGAGCTGCTGATTTAGCACATGGACTCGTCGCCGGAGTCGTAGCAACATCGGCAAGCTGGCAAGTATACCAGTCAGGCAGCCTGTAAAAAGTGCTACCAAAAGCCAGAGGCCACGGGGTAACGGCCCGGACTCACGGCCAAAGAAATCAATCGTAATGGCATCCGGGTTGGTTAATACCAGACCAATACCCAGCAGAATTGCCGCCAAACCGATCAACAGGAAAAAGAGCTTCTTTAGCAATGCCATAAAATCCCCATAAAAAAACGGCAAGTCAAAATACTTGCCGTTTATTGTAACCAAACTACCGATGGTTGGTCTTGTTTATCGTGTCATCGGACCCACAGACTCAACCTGCCTCGAGACTGCTGTTAACGCGTTCACGAAGCTCTTTGCCAGGTTTGAAATAAGGTACATATTTACCCGACAACTTAACCGAATCACCAGTTTTGGGGTTACGTCCTACCCTGGGGGCACGATAATGCAGGCAAAAGCTGCCAAAACCGCGAATTTCAATGCGATCATTATTGACCAGCGCATGGGTCATACGCTCCAGGATCATTTTCACGGCAATTTCCACATCCCTGGGGGGGAGTTGATCCTGCTGGGTAACGATATAATCGATTAATTCTGATTTTGTCATAACGTTCTGATTTCATAAGAAAAGGGGTAATGTCACCATTACCCCAATCTAATCATTACTTCTCTTTGGTGTCCATCTGGGCCTTGATCAGATCACCGATGGTAGTCGGTGCAATATTATCTGTTTCAGACTTGCGATGTTCTTTGATAGCTGCCTTTTCCTCAGCGACATCTTTGGCTTTGATAGAGAGGTTGATAGAGCGGTTCTTGCGATCCACATTAATCACCTTGACCTCCAGCTCATCACCAACATTCAGTGCGTTGCGGGCATCTTCGACCTTTTCACGGGAGATTTCAGAGGCTTTTAAATAGCCTTCGATATCACCGCTCAAAGTCACCACTGCACCCTTGGCATCCACTTCCTTGACAATACCATTGACGATCGCACCTTTGTCATTTTCAGTGACATAGTTAGAGAAGGGATCATCTGACAACTGTTTCATACCCAGAGAAATACGCTCTCTTTCCGGGTCGATGGAAAGTATCACAGTTTCAACTTCATCACCTTTCTTGAAATTGCGTACCGCTTCTTCACCGGTTTCGTGCCAGGAGATATCAGAGAGGTGAACCAGTCCGTCAATACCACCGTTCAGACCGATAAAGATACCGAAGTCAGTAATTGACTTGATACTGCCTGAGATTTTTTCACCCTTGCTGTGATTCATGGCGAACTCATCCCATGGGTTCATATGACACTGTTTGATACCCAGTGAAATACGACGACGCTCTTCGTCAATGTCCAGCACCATGACCTCAACTTCATCACCCAACTGAACAACCTTGGAGGGGTGAATGTTTTTGTTGGTCCAATCCATTTCGGAAACGTGGACCAGACCTTCAACACCATCTTCCAGCTCGGCAAAGCAACCGTAGTCAGTGAGGTTGGTAACGACCGCTTTGACACGGGCACCTTCCGGATAGCGACCGGAAATATCGGCCCAGGGATCTTCACCCATTTGTTTCATGCCCAGTGACACACGGCTGCGTTCACGATCAAACTTCAGCACCTTGACATCAATTTCATCACCGACATTGACGATTTCACTGGGGTGCTTGATACGCTTCCAGGACATATCCGTGATATGAAGCAGGCCATCAATACCGCCAAGATCGACAAACGCACCGTAATCGGTAAGGTTCTTGACGATACCTTTCAGGGTAATGCCTTCTTCCAGTTTGGCGAGCAGTTCATCACGCTCTTCAGAATTCACTTTTTCCATCACGGCACGGCGTGATACCACGACGTTGTTACGTTTTTGGTCAAGTTTGATGACTTTGAATTCAAGAGGCTTGTCTTCTAAATGAGCGGTATCGCGGATCGGGCGAACATCGACCAGGGAACCGGGAAGGAAAGCCCGCAGGCCATTGACATCAACCGTGAAGCCACCTTTGACCTTGCCACTGATTATGCCAGTAACCACTTCATCCGCCTTGTGAGCGGCTTCCAGTTCAATCCAGGATTCTGCGCGACGCGCTTTTTCACGGGACAGGCGAGTAGCACCAAAACCATCTTCTACGGCTTCGAGAGCAACCTGTACTTCATCGCCAATATTGATGTCCAACTCACCGTTGTCATCAATGAACTGAACCTTTGGGATCACACCTTCGGACTTCAGTCCGGCGTGAACGGTTACCCAGTCCTTATCAATATCAATAATGACACCGGTGACGATTGCGCCGGCGTTCATTTCGATAGTTTTTAAACTTTCTTCAAAAAGATCTGCGAAACTTTCGCTCATTGAAATGTACCTGTAAAAATCGAGCCACTTGACTCTCAAACCGCACTACCAGTTATGCGGGCTGTTGGTTTCAGGGAGAGATGGTGCGTTACTGGCCAAACACCACAAACCCGATTTATTGCGGTAGTTGTATGCCACTTGCCGCGACCACATCCACCACTTTCTGCAATACTTCCTCGATGGACAAGGCTGAACTGTCCAACACCACGGCGTTGGTCGCAGGAATCATCGGCGACACTTTGCGTGTCATGTCCCGTTCGTCCCGTTTTTCAACCCGCTCTACGAGGGCGGCAAGGCTAACACTTTCCCCCTTATCTATCAACTGCTTATAACGTCTTTGCGCCCGTTCTTCCGAGCTCGCTGTCAGGAAGACTTTGGCGATGGCGTCGGGGAAAACCACGGTACCCATATCGCGGCCGTCCGCCACCAGGCCCGGCGACACGGCAAAAGCTCGCTGACGCTGCAGGAGGGCATCGCGCACTTCTGGATACGCGGCAACTACTGAGGCGTTAGTCCCCACACCCTCGGAGCGAATCAACGCAGACACGTCCTCTCCCTCCAGCATCACTTTTGGCGTGTTGCCGTTATCGCGCGTCTTGAATGAAATATCCATATGGGCAGCCAATACAGCCAGAGACTCCATATTATCCAGCGATACACCATGGCGCTTTGCCGCCAGAGCCAACAACCTGTAAAGCGCACCACTATCGAGATAGTGGAACCCCAACTTGGCAGCCAGCAACTGACAGATAGTCCCCTTTCCGGAACCACTCGGTCCGTCGATGGTTATGACTGGTACTCTTTTTTCATTCATCGTATTTCCTCGACAATTTTCAAACCGACACTGTTGGCCAAAGCCACAAAGCCCGGGAATGATGTCGCCACATTGTTACAATTTCGTATCAGAATATTTCCCTGTGTCCTCAGCGAGGCAATCGCAAAGGACATGGCGATACGGTGATCGCCCAGACTGTCCACCTCACCAGCACGCAATGTACCACCCTGGATATCGATGCCGTCCGGGGTGGGAATCGCCTGGATTCCCAGGCAAGTCAGGCCATCTGCCATGGCCTTGATCCGGTCACTCTCTTTTACCCGCAATTCCTCAGCACCCGTCAGGCGGGTTCTTCCCTCGGCACAGGCTGCCGCCACAAACAGAGCGGGAAACTCATCAATAGCCAGTGGTACTTGGTCTTCGGGGATGTCTATGCCATGAAGTGGCGCATACCGAACCCGGATATCAGCCACCGGCTCACCACCGACTTCGCGGTGGTTGGTGAGTTCCAGGTCTGCGCCCATCATCTGCAGGATATTGATGACACCGATACGGGTGGGGTTAACCCCCACATGGGTCAACGTCACATCGGAACCCGGCGCGATTGCCGCCGCCACCATGAAAAAAGTCGCAGATGAGATGTCTGCCGGCACGTCAATGTTCGTGGCATACAATTTTCCGCCGCCGTCGAGCTCGGCAACCGCACCCTCTCGCCGAACCGGATAACCGAAACCTGTCAGCATCCGTTCGGTGTGATCACGTGTCGGTGCCGGTTCTGTGGTTCGAGTAGTCCCGTTGGCATAGAGACCGGCCAGTAACACCGAAGATTTCACCTGGGCACTGGCCATCGGCAGACAATAGTCGATTCCCTTGAGCGTCTGCCCTCCTCTGATACGAAGGGGCGGCCTGCCACCCTGCTCCGCCTCTATAACAGCGCCCATCTGTCTTAAGGGCGCTGCCACACGCTCCATAGGCCGCTTCGACAGAGACTCGTCTCCTGCCAGTTCCACGTCAAAAGTCTGGCCGGCCAACAGCCCGGCCAGCAAACGCATTGATGTTCCGGAATTACCCAGATACAGCGGGCAAGCAGGCGCCTTGAGACCGGTCATACCAACACCGTGTATCACCACACGACCGCTCTGCGGGCCCTCAATAACCACACCCATATCCCGAAACGCCTGTAGCGTGGCAAGACTGTCTTCACCCTCGAGAAAGCCGGTCACGGTGGTGACGCCCTCGGCAAGCGAACCCAGCATGATCGAGCGGTGGGATATGGATTTATCACCGGGCACACGAATGCTGCCGGTAACTGAATTGCCGGGGGACACCCGGTAGTCAATCGTCTGTGTCATGGGCTCCAGGTAAGCCTTGTTTTCAAGCATTTTAGCAAAATGGTTGCGTGCTTCCCTGGCGCGGGTAAACACCCCCAGCAGGTATTCACTGTCCTTGTTCTGAATAGCATCTTTCAGCTGATCCACATGATCGGTAAACGTTTCCAGCACGGCTAGCAGCGCCTGATCATTCGCCATGACAATGTCGTGCCACATCATCGGATCACTGGCGGCAATACGCGTAAAATCTCTAAATCCACCGGCTGCGTAACGAAAGATCTCACGGTTTTCACGCATACCAGCGAGTGTATCCACCAATGTGTAAGCCAGAATGTGGGGTAAATGACTGGTGGCCGCCAAAACTTCATCATGTTCTGCCACCGTCATTTCGCTGATCACGGCGCCCGCTCCCTGCCATAGATCACGAACGCGCTGCAAATGTTCTTTACCGGTTTCCTGCAAGGGGGTCAGAATCACCCTGTGTTCGTCGAATAAACCACTATTCGCCGCATCCACACCGCTTTTTTCCGAACCGGCGATCGGATGTCCCGGCACAAACTGGACGGGCATTTTGCCATAGGCGCGCCGCACTGCAGCTACGACACTGCCCTTGACGCTGGCCACATCGGTCACAGTAACGCTATCCGCCAACAGTGGCTGCAATTGGTACATAATATCGGGAACGGTCAGGGTTGGCACACCAATCAAAACCACGTCGCCCTCACCCAAGTCTGCCGCCAGATCACCTATATCGGTTATGACCCGGTCAACCACACCGGATGCCAGTGCCTTGCTCAGCGTATCGGGATTTCTGGAGCTGCCAATCACCTCCCGGCAAATTCCCCGCTCACGGGCAGCCTTCGCCAGGCTGCCGCCAATCAGGCCAAGTCCCACTACCAGTAGACGATTGATGACAGGGGTCATCTGGGTGTGTCCCCGTCGGCAAGCAGCTGGCCCAGTGCGTCGAGAAAGCGCTGGTTTTCATCGGGCAGGCCGATAGAAACCCGTAGATGATGGGGCATACCGTATAGGGCAATCGGGCGAACAATGACACCCTTGCGCAACAGGGCCTCATACAGGGCCAGCGCATCCCCCGGGACCTGAACAGCGATAAAGTTACCTGCCGATGGAATATACGCCAGCCCGAGGGCCTCAAAACCGGCCACCAGCTGATCGCAGCCCTCCCGATTGACGCCAATACTGCGCTGCAGATACGCTTCGTCGTCAAGTACCGCCAGTGCAGCAGCCAGTGCCGGGCTGTTGACGTTAAATGGCTGGCGCAGACGGTTCAGAATATCCGCCACATCCGGATGGGATACCGAGTAGCCGATGCGCAATGCTGCCAGCCCATAGGCCTTGGAAAAGGTACGGGTAACAATCAGATTGGCATAGCGATCAATCAATTCGAGGGCAGAGCCGTAACCGGGTTGATCCACATATTCAAAATAGGCTTCATCCACCACCACCAGTACAGTGTCTGGCAGTTTCTGCAACAAGGCTTCAATTGAGGCAAGCGATACCCAGGTCCCGGTCGGATTATTGGGGTTGGCGATAAACAGTAAACGCGTGTGTTCATTCACAGCGGCCGCCATCGCCGGCAAGTCATGGCCCCAACTGCTGGCCGGAACAGTCAGTGCGGTGGCATTTTGTGCAGTAATTACCAACTGATAAACCACGAAAGCGTGTTCAGCAATGATGGCATTGTGCTGCTGGCCGAGGAAGCCTCTCGCCAGCAGTTCCAGAATTTCATTGGATCCGTTACCCAGGGTCAGCTGACTGGTGGAGACGGCTAATTTCTCGGCGAGTCGGCGTTTGAGATAAAAGCCGTTGCCGTCGGGGTAACGGGTAACATTTTCAAACGAGGCTTCTATAGCGGCCCTCGCCAGTTCACTCAAGCCGAGCGGATTTTCATTGCTTGCCAGCTTGATTGCACCCGAAATACCAAGCTCGCGCTCCAGTTCATCGAGGGGCTTGCCACCCTGATAGGGTTGCAAATGTTGTACGCCTGGCAATGCCAGGCTTTTTAAGTCCATACGCATAAGTATCAACCCGACGGCTGGTTACAAGACGGCTTTTGGATAGGAGCCGAGCACTCTGAGGTCGGCAACGAAAGAAGCCAATTCCCTGAGCACTTCGGCCACTTCGGGATTGTCACAGTGACCTTCAAAATCAATAAAGAACACATAGGTCCACTTACCGGTCCGTGAAGGCCGCGTTTCCACCCGTGTCAAATCTACACCCTGACGGTGGAAAGGCTCCAGCAGATGATGCAAAGCACCCGGCTCATTGCGAACAGCTGCGATGATAGAGGTCTTGTCGTCACCACTGGGCGGAATAGCATCCCGACCAATAATAAGAAATCGGGTGGAGTTATCTGGACGGTCTTCAATTTTTTCTGATAACTTCTGCAAATTATAGAGCTCAGCAGCCATATCACCGGCAATTGCAGCGCTGTTCCATTCGCCAATGACACGTTTGGCCGCATCTGCATTACTACTAACCGCAACACGCTCAACTTTTGGGTAGTGGGCATCAAGCCACTGGCGACACTGGGCCAACGACTGTGCGTGGGAGTAGATCCGGGTAATCCGGTCGGGATGTGTGTTAGGTCCGATCAGCAGGTGGTGGTGAATTCGCAGCTCTACTTCACCACAAATCTTCAGGGTGGAGTCAAGAAAAGTGTCCAGTGTGTGATTAATCATGCCTTCCGTGGAGTTTTCCACGGGCACTACACCATAATTCACTGCGCCAGCAGCAACTTCCCGAAAGACTTCATCGATTGCGCCGAAAGGCACGGCCAGCGCTGAATGACCAAAATGCTTGAGCGCAGCTTCCTGGGTAAAAGTACCCTCAGGACCTAAAAAGGCAACTTTTACCGGCTGTTCAAGCGCTAGACAAGCAGACATGATTTCCCGGAACAGTCTGGCCATTTCTTCGTTGTCCAGCGGTCCCTGATTTTTCATCATGACATGGCGAAGTACCTGGGCCTCCCGCTCTGGGCGGTAGAATGAATCCTCACCCTCGGTACGTTTGACCTCAGCCACCTGCTGGGCGCAACTGGCGCGCTCACTGATCAGGGCGAGGATCTGGTCATCTATTGCATCGATTTGCTCACGAAGCCGGCTGAGCTTGTTTTCTTCTGCCATACCGCCTCTCCGTTAGGATTCCATCTCTTCATCAAGCAACGGCTCCTGTTCCTCTATCCTTGCCATACCCACCAGTGCCTCATTCTCTTTGAGACGGATGACACGAACCCCTTGGGTATTGCGACCCAGCACGGATATTTCACCCACATGGGTGCGAACCATGGTGCCCTGATCAGAGATCAGCATAATTTCATCACCGTCAAACAATTGCACAGCACCAACCAGAGCGCCATTGCGCTCAGTGCACTGCATGGCGATCATGCCCTTGCCACCTCGACCCTTGGTGGGGAATTCAGTCAAGGCTGTCTGCTTGCCGTAACCGTTCCTGGAAACCGTCAATACATAACCGTTTTCCTGGGGAATCACCATAGCCAGCACCTGATGGCCAGCGGGCAACCGCATTCCCCGAACACCTTTGGAAACCCGCCCCATAGCGCGCACATCGGCCTCGGCAAAGCGCACCGCTTTACCCTCGCTACTGAACAGCATGACATCGCAATTGCCATCCGTAATCGCCGTGCCCACCAGATGATCTCCTTCCACCAGGTCCACTGCCCGCAACCCGACACTGCGGGGACGGGAGTATTGATCAAGCGATGTTTTCTTTATCGTGCCATTGGCCGTGGCCATGATCACAAACCGGTCAGCTGCGTATTCATCTACGGGGAGAATGGAGGTAATCCGCTCGTTTTCTTCGAGGGGCAGCAAGTTCACCATGGGTCGTCCACGGGAATTGCGGCCAGCCAGAGGGATCTGATAGACCTTCAACCAGAAGACCTTACCCCGGCTGGTAAAACAAAGAATCGTACTATGGGTACTTGCCACCAGCAGATGTTCGACAAAGTCTTCATCTTTAACCGCTGTGGCAGACTTGCCCATACCGCCCCGACGCTGTGCCTGGTAGTCACTGAGGGGCTGGGTTTTTGCGTAACCACCGTGGGAGATGGTCACCACCCGGTCCTCTTCGGTGATCAGATCCTCAATGGTCAGATCATGTTGCGATTCGATAATTTCTGTGCGGCGATCATCACCGAACTCTTCACTGACCTCACGCAATTCCTCCCGAATGACGTCCATGAGACGACTGTGAGAGTCGAGGATCGCCAGATACTCGGCAATTTCTGCCAGTTTCTCCTGGTACTCACCCAATAGCTTGTCGTGCTCCATTCCGGTCAGTCGGTGCAGGCGCAACTCAAGAATGGCCTGGGCCTGGGCCGGAGACAGGAAATACTTGCCGTCACGTATACCGAACTGGGGGTCCAGGTCTTCGGGGCGGCAGGCGTGGCTGCCGGTATGCTCCAGAAACTGGCCGACTGCCGAGGCATCCCAACCGCAGGCAATCAGGCGTTCTTTGGCTTCGGCGGGAGACGGAGATCCCTTGATCATTTCGATGACAGCATCGATGTTGGCAATGGCGACGGCCAAACCTTCCAGCAAATGACCCCGTTCGCGAGCCTTTCTCAATAGATAAACCGTGCGGCGTGTCACCACTTCACGTCGGTGGCGGACAAAGGCTTCCAGCATTTCCTTGAGATTAAGTGTGCGGGGCTGTTCGTCAACCAACGCCACCATATTGATACCAAACACATTCTGCAGCTGGGTTTGGGCATAAAGGTTATTCAGTACAACGTCGCCCGACTCCCCTCTTTTCAGTTCAATAACAACCCGCAGACCGTCCTTATCGGACTCATCCCGCAATTCTGAAATACCCTCAATTTTTTTCTCTTTCACCAGCTCGGCAATGCGCTCAATCAATCGCGCCTTGTTCAGCTGATAAGGGATTTCGTGAATAATGATTATTTCACGGCTGGTTTTCTCATCGCGCACCACTTCCGCTCTGGCCCGCACATAAATACGGCCTCTCCCGGTGCGGTAAGCCTGAATAATGCCGGCGCGACCATTGATAATGGCCGCCGTAGGGAAATCCGGTCCGGGAATAAAGACCATCAACTCATCAATGGTGATATCCGGGTTGTCGATCAGGGCCAGACAGCCAGCCACCACTTCCCGCAGGTTATGCGGCGGAATATTGGTAGCCATACCCACTGCGATCCCGGACGATCCGTTCACCAGAAGATTGGGAACACGGGTCGGCAGCACCTGGGGAATCAGCTCGGTACCATCGTAGTTTTCAACAAAATCGACGGTTTCTTTCTCAAGGTCGGCCAGCAGTGAGTGGGCAATCTTGGCCATGCGGATTTCGGTGTAACGCATCGCCGCGGCGGAATCACCGTCGATGGAACCGAAGTTGCCCTGCCCGTCCACCAGCATGTAGCGCAGGGAAAATGGCTGGGCCATGCGGACAATCGTGTCGTAAACAGCGGAGTCTCCGTGGGGGTGATATTTACCAATCACATCACCCACAACCCGGGCAGACTTCTTGTAAGCCTTGTTCCAGTCGTTATTCAGAACGCTCATGGCAAAGAGCACTCGCCGGTGAACCGGTTTAAGACCATCGCGAACATCGGGAAGTGCCCTGCCGACAATGACGCTCATCGCGTAATCGAGGTAGGATTGGCGCAATTCGTCTTCGATATTGACGGGCAGGATTTCTCTGGCTAATTCACCCATACTGCTGCTCGATCCCTTTCTGCTTGTTTTGGACGTTCAGGCGCCTGATGGCGCCAAAACAAGCGCGGGATCATACCACAAAATACACTTGAAACGCCCTTGTATGCCTTTGTTTAATGATCTTTTTTCTGCGGGTATACTGCGCGACCTGCTACCTATTCAAGGAATGGCCCATCATGACGCCTGAACCCATAGATCTGTTGATTTCAGCGCGCTGGATTATCCCGATCATCCCGGAGGGTCAGGTTTACGAAGACTGCTGTGTGGCTATCCGCGATGGCGACATTCTCGCTTTGCTGCCTTTCATTGAGGCGGAGCGAAGATACTGCGCTCGTGAACATGTGTCGCTGCCGAATCATATTCTGATGCCGGGACTGGTCAACGCCCACGGTCATGCAGCCATGACATTGCTGCGTGGCTACGCTGACGACTACCCGCTGAAAACCTGGCTGGAAGAGCATATCTGGCCCATCGAAATGCACTGGGTCAGTGACGGCTTTGTTCAGGACGGCACTGAACTCGCGGTTGCGGAAATGATTCGCAGCGGTACCAGCTGTTTTTCTGACATGTATTTCTTTCCTGAAAGCGCTGCCAGGGTTGCCAGCCATGCCGGTATTCGCAGCCAAATCGCCTTTCCAATTTTCGACTTCCCCTCTCCCTGGGGACGCGGCCCCGATGAGTATATTCACAAGGGACTGCAGTTGCGGGATGACTACAAAGGACGTGAGCTTACACGTATTGCCTTTGGCCCCCATGCACCCTACACCCTCTCCGATGAGCCACTCCGCAAGATAGCCACTTACGCCCAGGAGCTGGACACCTGTGTACAGATTCATCTACATGAAACTGCAGGCGAAGTTTCGGACAGCCTGGGGCAGTATGGGGTGAGGCCGATTCAACGACTCAAGTCCCTGGAGTTCTTTTCACCCCTTACCCAGTGCGTACACATGACAGCATTGGATGAGAGCGATCTGGAAACCATTGCCAGTTTCAGCGCCCATGTTGTTCACTGCCCAGAGTCCAATCTGAAAATGGCCAGCGGATTCTGTCCGCTGGCGCAGCTCCAGGAGCGAGGGATCAATGTAGCACTGGGCACTGACGGTGCCGCAAGCAATAACGATCTGGATATGTTTGGCGAAATGCGCACAGCAGCGATCGTCGCCAAGGCCGTTTCCGGCGATCCCGGTGCCGCCGATGCACACACTGCCCTGCAAATGGCTACTATCAATGGGGCCAGAGCGTTGGGCTGGGGGGATCGCATTGGCAGTATCGAAGCGGGCAAAGCAGCAGACCTGGTAGCGATAGAGGTTGGGACAATCGAAACTGAACCGCTGTATAATCCAGCGTCTCAACTGGTTTACACCAACTCGGGAAGTCGCGTCAGCCATCTGTGGGTCAATGGTCGAGCCTTGATGCTGGAACGGCAACTACAGACCATTAACGAACAGGAAGTCATGATCAAGGCCAAGCAGTGGCAACGCAAGTTTACCGGCAAAAGCTGAAGCACCTTTAAATTCGCCACATGTCCAACTGGGGATCCAACATGCCATCGCCCAATATTGATCGTGCTGAAATCGCCAAATTTGAAGCCCTTGCCAGCCGCTGGTGGGACCGGGAAAGTGAATTCAAGCCCCTGCACGACATCAATCCGCTGCGGGTTAACTGGATCGACAGTTACTCACCGGTGGCAGAGCAGAAATTACTGGATGTGGGCTGCGGAGGAGGAATCCTGGCTGAAGCCATGGTTCATCGTGGCGCCGATGTTACCGGCATCGACATGGGCGAAGCACCACTGGCGGTCGCCCAACTGCACGGGCTAGAAAGCGGTGTTGCCGTAAACTATCTGCACAGCACTGCGGAGGATATGGCCACACAACATCCCGAGCAATTTGATATTGTCACCTGCCTGGAAATGCTGGAACACGTGCCAGACCCGTTGTCCGTCATAGCTGCCTGCGCACGACTGGTAAAACCGGGTGGCTATCTGTACTTTTCTACAATTAACCGCAACCCCAAAGCCTATCTATTTGCCATTATCGGCGCGGAATACCTACTGCGTCTTCTGCCGAGGGGCACCCACGACTACGGCAAGTTTATTCGCCCCTCGGAACTCTGTCAGTGGGTCAGGGAATGCGGACTGGAACTGCAAGCCATGACAGGGATGGTCTACAACCCGCTGACCCGTCGCTACCGGATGACCGATCGCGATGTGGACGTCAATTACATGATCTGCGTGCGAAAACCCACCTGATGGAATATCCAGCTTAATGGCCAAACAACCAAAATTTCAGGCTGTCCTGTTTGATCTTGACGGCACCCTGCTGGATACTGCACCGGATTTTCTGACCTGCACCAACCGGTTGTTGGGCGGCAGGGGCATGCCCCTGCTGAACGAGGACGACATTCGAAAAATGGTGACTCACGGCTCGGCGGGGATCATCAGCAAGACTTTTTCATTACACAACAGTCATCCGGATTTTGAGCCACTACGTCAAGAGTTGCTGTCGCTGTACATGGATAACTTGGCAGAACAGACCCGACCCTTTCCGGGCATTGCTGAGCTCCTGGCCGAACTGTCTGAATATCAGATCCCCTGGGGAATTGTGACCAACAAACCGGAACGGTATACCCTGGCCCTCCTGGAGCGACTCCAGCTAACGTCCTCGCCAAGCACCATCATTTGCCCGGATCATGTCACCCGCACCAAGCCAGACCCGGAATCCGTCCTGCTTGCATTGCAGGAATTGGCTATTGTTCCAGAGGCCGCCGTTTTTATTGGTGATCACCTCAGGGACATCGAAGCAGGGATACGCGCCGGCACAGCTACTATCGCCGCCGCCTACGGCTATCTGGACGAGAGCGAAGATCCAGGCAGCTGGGGAGCCACCTATACTGTCGATGATGCCCATCAGTTAGCACCCTTGATTTTTGAGAGGAAACCCCATGAATCACATGCAGTATCAAGCACCCGATAACCTGCTGGACGGCAGGGTTATCGCTGTCACTGGCGCAGGCGACGGCATTGGTGCAGAGGCCGCCAGAACCTTTGCGGCCCATGGCGCCACCGTCATCCTCATCGGCCGCACAGTCCCCAAGCTTGAAGAAGTATACGACCAGATCGAAAAGGCTGGCGGCGCGCAACCAGGTATTTATCCAATCTCTCTGGATGGTGCGGTAGAGAAAGATTATCGTGACATGCACGATCGTCTGGAAGAGGTATTCGGCCAACTGGACGGTCTGCTGCACAATGCCGGCAAATTGGGGCAGCGCACCCCCATCGCCAATTACACCCTGGCCAGCTGGCAAAAAGTCATGCAGGTAAACGTAACCGCTGAATTTCTCATGACCAAAGCACTCCTGCCCCTGTTGGAAAAATCAGATAGCGCTTCGATTATCTTCACCAGCTCCGGTGTCGGCAAAGTGGGCAAGCCCTATTGGGGCGCTTATGCGGTCTCGAAGTTTGCCATTGAAGGCTTGTCACAGGTACTGGCCCATGAACTTGAGGGTACCAGCAACATCAGGGTGAACTGCATCAATCCCGGGGCCACCCGCACTCGCATGCGGGCAACGGCATTTCCGGCGGAAGACCCTGCGACAGTAACAACCCCGGCAGCCATTATGCCCACCTACCTTTACCTTATGGGCAGCGCCAGCGAAGGGATAACCGGCCAATCTCTGGATGCGCAGTAAACTTTCCCTCCTAACTACTGACCGGCATCACCGGGACTTCTCGCCGGCGCCCACCGCGCATGTTCATAAAGGGTCGTTCTACGAACAGATACACCGCGGTGGCGATCAATAGACTGAGGGGGACGCCCACGAGTGTTGCTATGGCAATTTTCTGAAGGGTGGGCAATTCAGCCGCCAGCTGGAAAAGCGCGCCATAGAGCGCACCAATCACAAAAGGGTGAAACAGATACGTCGAGTAAGCCAACTGACCTATTGGGTATAACCAGCGGGCGGAAAGCCCCCGGGCCAGCCAACCACAAAAGCCATACTCACAGTAAAGACTACTGATCAGAAGAAAGCCGATGGCAATAGTAAATAGGTGTCTGAAGCTCATGTAGTAAAAAGTGCCCAGTGATGAAGGAAACGACACCAATTGATTATTGACAGGGATCGATAACACCAGCGCCACGACAAGCAGCGAGAAGAAGGATAGCCAGGCGATGAGTGGCCCATTCCTCCGGAAACAATTCCGTAACGCCTCCGGGTGGTAGACGTGGAAATAAGCGGCGAAAATCCCGGGCAGAAAACTGCCAAAACGCGTCCATGGCTTCACATAAATATGATCAATCACATCAAAAAAACCTTCGCAGGCGTTTTCATACCAACAGATGGGCAGTGGCAACTGGTGATACTTGATCACCAGATAACGAATTAACAGCGACGCAACAACTGCAACCGTCATCACAACCGCTAAAAACCCGACACTGCGGCGACGCAGAAGCCAGAGCAACAGGAGCGGGAACAGAAAATAGAACTGCTCTTCAATCGCCAGAGACCAGGTCCATGGCATAAAGTGAGTGGACGCAGGCAATAAATTATTGATGTAGAGAAGGTTGCTCCAGATGTATTCCTTGTTGGGCAACAGCAACAGACCAAACCCCATGGCAAGCAGATAAGCTGGCATCAACCGCATGAATCGGCGTTTGTAGAAATGACCGAAGCGGATATTGCCGGAAGACTGATACTCACTCATCAGGATCGATGAAATCAGAAAGCCGCTGATCACAAAGAAAACATCAACACCCAGCTCACCATTGAAGACCCAGTTCAGCCAGAACGGTGCCTGATAAAAAAACCGGGCCGCACCCTCATCAAAAACAGCCAGTATCCAGACACAGTGAATAGCCAGTACAAGCAGGATGGAGATAGCACGCAACCCATCCACGGGCCTCATTTGGCCGGGCAGCGGGCTCAGCAGAAGGCCGAGGTTTTTACGGAGGGCGAAAGGGTCTTCAGAATTTGACACGTTTTTTACTCACTACCTGCGCTGGAATTCAGAAATTCACGAAGCATGGGCATACAGTCAACAATCCCCTGCCGATAGGCAACCCGGGATTGGTAGCCCAGCTGTTGCTCCGCTTTGTCAGTGGGAAACCGGACATCCTGGGATAATAATTTTGCCGCCGCCTTGCTGATGGGCAATTTACCCAGAAGTCCGATTTTTGCCAGGTTTTCAGCTGCACCGGCCAGCAGCCCGACCAGACGGCCATTGACGTTGCCGGGTATAGCCAGCTGCATTTCTTCACATAATATCGTGGTCAGTTCATGCCATTGGGGTGAGGCTGCGGAACAGGCATTGTATATCTGGCCATCGGCTAGGGGGTGCTCTGCGGCAAGTATCAACAGGTCCACCAGATCAGTGATATATATCATGGGAATCTGACTACGACCTCCGTCAACCAAACGGAACCTGCCTGTTTTGAGCATTGACAGCAGTGTGGGCAGAAAGCCACCCGATCGATCCCCGGGTCCATAGACAAAGACCGGCCTCAAAATACTCACCTGAAACATGCCAGCCTGGCGGGCCTCAAGGCATGCCGATTCCGCAGCAATTTTAGCCCGACCATAGGGGTCCATACTGGAAGTGAGCAATGACATCGATTCCGTATACCGTGTGACGTTTTCTGTCAGCTCATAAACCAGAATGCTGCTGACATACACAAAACGCTCAACCCCGGCCGAATCGGCTGCCTGCAGGAGATTACTTGTGCCCTCGGCGATAACCTGATGAAAATCATCAATCCGGTGTTCAACGCCTGTCAGCGCGGCACAATGAAAAACGACGGAGCAGCCTTTTAATAACTCAGACAGGGATTCCGGCTGGCAGAGGTCACCGAAAACCACAGTTGCCCCCAGCTTTTTCAGAGGTGCATACTGACTCTGCTCGCGAACCAGCACCACCAGCTCCCACCCATCAGAAACCAGACGACGAACAAGGGCGCCCCCCACAAACCCGGTGGCGCCGGTTACAAATGCTCGTTTTGTCAACACACCACTCCCTGTCACCCCACAGCTGGTCCGAATTATCGGGACGATGGCCCCTTGGAACGCAGTCGTTTCATCTGGCGCTCCCAGCGCTGTTTGTCCTCTGGCAATTGTTTACGCTGTTTTTTGCTGGCGGGCATATTGGTCGCAGCCAACAGGTCTGACAGCGCACGGTCATCAAGTTCTATCCACTGCCCCATCCGCACGTAGGAGGGCATAAAAATTGGCCCGAACCGGACGCGTTTCAGGCGGTTGACTTCAACGCCCTGCGACTCCCACAGACGCCGTACCTCGCGGTTACGGCCCTCCATTAGCGCTACGGTATACCAGCCGTTGCTGCCCACCCGCTCCCCGGGCACCACATCGCTGAATTTGGCCGGACCATCTTCGAGCAACACACCCTCACGCAGGCGTTTGATCATGGCATCGTCAACAGCACCATGCACGCGCACCAGATATTCACGATCCACCTGGTAGGAGGGATGCATCAGACGATTCGCCAGCTCTCCATTATTGGTAAACAACAACAGACCCGTGGTATTGATGTCCAGTCGGCCCACCACGACCCAGCGCTCGCCCGTCAATCTGGGCAGGTGATCAAATACGGTTTTACGGCCTTCGGGATCGGACCGGGTACAGACTTCGCCCTCCGGCTTGTTATAAAGCAACACGCGAATTTTCCGGTCAGCAGCAGCTAATTTGATGCGTTTGCCGTCGACGTTTATGGCGTCTTCTGCGGTAACCCGATCACCCAACTTCGCCGGCTTTCCGTTCACTTCCACACGCCCATCGGTGATCCATTGCTCAAGTTCACGGCGTGAGCCATAGCCAGCAGCAGCCAGTACTTTTTGTAGTTTCTCAGACATCAGTGTTGCCAATTGCTGGAAGGTGGGTTGATTTCAGTATTCTCATTATCCTCTGGACCGGATCCAACCCCGGTATCCTCTGTTTCAGCAGTTGCCACCGAAACATCACCGACCTCCTTATCACTCTGCTTCCGTGCCGACATATCAAGTGTCAATGAGGGATTGATATCATCAATATCGCGAATGTCATTCAGTGGCGGTAATTGGTCGAGACTGCTCAGGCTGAAATAATCGAGAAATTCGCGCGTTGTTGCATACAGGGCAGGTCGCCCCGGCACATCGCGGTGGCCGACGGCTCTGATCCACTCACGCTCCAAAAGCGTTTTGATAATCTCCGAACTGACGGACACACCCCGAACTTCTTCAATATCGCCCCGGGTCAGTGGCTGGCGATAGGCAATCAGCGCCAGGGTTTCCAATAATGCACGGGAGTATTTTTTGGGTTTTTCTTCCCAGAGGCGATTGATCCAGGGGGACAGTTCCTGCCGAACCTGAATCCTGTAGCCACTGCCGGTACGCTGCAACTCAAATCCACGATCACTGCACTCTGCATCGATATCGTCAATGACCGCCAGCAGCTGATCCTTTTCCGGCACCTGATCGATATCGAACAGCTGTTGCAGATGACCAATATCCAGTGATCGCCCAGCGGCCAGCAAAGCACCTTCTACGATTTTTTTTAACTGATCATTTTCCATCGTGATGACGCCTGTTAACCGAGCTAGGAGCGAGCCTTAACATGAATCGGTCCATAAGGTTCGCTCTGTACAATTTCAATGAGAGACTCTTTGATCAATTCCATCAGCGCCAAAAAAGTGACTACCACACCGCTGCGACCCTCTGCCAACGTGAACAGGCTGACAAATGGCAGAAACTGCTTACCCTTCAGGGCCTCCAGCACCTGGGACATCCGCTCCCGGGTGGACAAACGTTCCAGTTGCACCTTGTGGCTCTCGAACATCTGCGCACGACGCAGCACATCAGCAAGGACCAGTAGCAGCTCTTTCATGGCAACGTCCGGCTCGGCCCGCACCTGCCGAGAATCTGGTGCTTTTGCCGTGGCTATAAACACATCGCGACCGAGGCGCGGCAGGTCATCAATGTCTTCGGAGGCCTGTTTAAAGCGTTCGTATTCCTGAAGTCTGCGGATCAACTCGGCCCGGGGGTCCTCTTCATACTCTTCAGCCACCTGACGGGGCAATAGCATACGAGATTTAATCTCGGCCAGCATCGCGGCCATCAACAGGTATTCGGCGGCCAGTTCCAGTTGCATGGATTGCATCATCTCGATGTAAACCATGTACTGCCGGGTAATCTCCGCAACGTTGATTTCGAGAATATCCAGGTTCTGTCGCCGAATCATGTAAAGCAACAGATCCAGGGGCCCCTCAAATGCCTCGAGAAAGACCTCCAATGCTTCGGGTGGAATGTACAGATCCTTGGGTATCTCGGTAATCTGACGCCCCAACACGACAGCAAAAGGCATTTCCCCCTGCAAAGGGTGAGGCAATATCTCGGAAACCGGATCCACTTGCGTTGTCTCTCCTTCCGGAGTGGCTGTCATAACCATAAATCACTATAGGCAGATGGCGTGGGGGCCAAGTACTGGACCCGAGCATTATACGATGGCTGGCAATCATAACCTCTGAGCGAGGATATTACGGTCAGCCAATAACGTCTTCAAACCGACCAACCCCCTGGCGGGTAATCTGAGGTACCTCACCGGAGAGGTCAACCACGGTAGTCGCCTCAAGACCACAATACCCCCCGTCAACGATCAGATCCACATGATGCTCGAGGGTATCACGAATATCATAGGGATCCGTCAACGGGTATTCATCCGTCGGCATAATCAGTGTGACACTCATCAGGGGTTCACCCAGCTCCTCAAGTAGCGCCAGTGCGATCGGGTTGCCCGGGACCCGAAGTCCAATTGTTTTCCGCTTCGGGTGCATAAGCCGACGGGGCACTTCTGCAGTCGCATCGAGAATGAATGTATAAGGCCCGGGTGTATACGTCTTCAACAGACGAAACACCTGATTGTCCACCTTGGCGTAAGCCGACAGCTCGGAAAGATCACGACACATCAGGGTAAAGTTGTGATGTTTATCCAACTGGCGTATCTGACGGATTCGGTCCAGCGCCTTTTTGTCGCCAATCTGGCAACCGAGGGCATACGCGGAATCGGTGGGATAGACAATAACACCACCGGCACGGACAATTTCCACAGCCTGACGAATCAGTCGCAGCTGGGGGTTTTCAGGGTGAATAGTGAAAAACTGACTCATTGGCAAACATCGGTAAATTTCCGCGCAGATTATTACACATTTGCCCGTCAATAAAGGCAGAAAAAGTATTTCTGATTGAAGCGGCCACTACACAGGCAGGTCAACCACAAGAACCATCAATCACATTCATGCATCAAAAGCGGGGCGAAGAAAAGCCTTCTCAAAATCTGCCGCCAAAACAGGCTTGCCAAAATAATAGCCCTGGCAGGTATCACAGCCCAGTTGCTGAAGAAGATGGTACTGCTCTTCTGTTTCCACACCCTCAGCAACCGTATTCAGCCCCATACTCTTGGCCAATGCCACCACCCCGCTGACAATTGCCTTGTCGTTTTCGTCCCGATCGATATCCCGGATAAACATGCGGTCAATTTTTAGCACATCGACCGGCAGCCGCTTGAGATAATTGAGTGACGAAAAACCACTACCAAAATCATCAATAGCCAGCGTCAGACCCATTTTTCGAAGCGCATTCAAATCAGACTCTAATGCTTCGGGATTTTCCATCAGCGTACTTTCAGTAATTTCCAACTCCAGAGATTGCGGGCTGATCTCGTATTTATCGATTAGATTACTTATTTTCTGACGGAAATCCTCCAGCTGAATATCCTTGCTGGAGAGATTCACAGCCATCTTTATCTGGCTGCCATTGTCACGCCAGATTTTGAGCTGTCTACAGGCATTGTCGAGAACCCAGTCACTGATTTTATTGATCAGTCCAGATTCCTCCGCGAGAGGGATAAATGTATCGGGAGACAGCAGACCATGCTTGGGATGCTGCCACCGAATAAGTGCTTCGGCCCCGATCATCTCTCCTGTCGCAGTATCTATCTGGGGCTGATAGTAGAGTATCAGCTCATCAAAATCAGCAGCGTGGCGAAGTTCACGCTCGACTTCCATACGACGCGCCATTTCGTCCTCCATGCCCTCGACGTAGAAACAGTAACCATTGCGATGCTCCTTGGCACGAAACATCGCTGAGTCGGCATGCTTCATCAACGAGCCAACATCCTGCCCATCATCGGGAAAAACGGAAATGCCAATACTGGTGGTGACAAACATTTTTTGCTGTAAAAAAACAAATGGCTGGCCCAATGCATCGCAGATTTTGCCCGCAATTTTGGAAACGATATCCCGATCCGTCACGCCTTCAAGGACCACAGTAAACTCATCGCCACCGAGCCGAGCCACAAAATCCTGGTTCCTTACGCAGCGCTGTATCCTCTCCGATACGGCTTTTAACAATAGGTCACCGGCATCGTGGCCCAGGGTATCGTTGATCATTTTGAACCGATCAAGGTCGAGGAACATGATAGCAACCATTTTTTCCTCAATCTGTGCACGATTGACCATCACCCGGAGCTGTTGCATCAGATTGGTTCTGTTGGGCAAACCGGTCAACGGGTCGTGATAGGCCAATTGCCTGACATGCTTCTCTACCTTATTCGCATGAATCAGTCGCGATACGCGCTGTTTGAGCACAGCAAAATGGATGGGTTTTGGGATATAGTCAGAAGCGCCGGCAGCGAAAGCCTTGACGATGGCTTCTTCATTATCCAGTGCCGTAATCATCAATACCGGCGTATTAGCGCCCTTAGGCAGTTGACGGATTCGCTCACAGGCAGTGAACCCATCCACCTCGGGCATCATGGCATCCATCAAGACCAGGTCGGGCATATCACGTTGACACATGGAAATCGCCTGCATGCCATTGCCCGCCTCCTCAATCACATAATCCTCATTTTTGAAAACGTTCTTTAACGCCAGTCGCATGGAACGATCATCATCAACTACCAGAATGTGATAGCTCTTTTTGCGGACTTTGTCAGCATCGTCCGAGTCGGGTATGAATTCTTGAAGATCCTTGCTGAGAGTGGCAAAGGCTCCTTTAAGTTGTTCGAACAGACTATCGACACCAGCGAGATCGTCAATCGCACCTTTTTCTTCAATCGTTTTGGCCAGTTCTGTGACACGCCGGGCACCAAAGTTGGACGCACTGCCCTTCACCGTGTGCGCGAGCTCTCTCACTTGGCGGCCATCGTTCTCTGTAATGGCATGTTTTAGCGACTGAAGATACACAGGCGTGTCTTCAAGGAACGCTTCAATCATTGAAACGATTACCTCCCCAACGCTTGCTTTTAACTCCTGAATAACCAGCGGGTCATAACTGAAGCCGGAGATATCCACACCACGAACAGAAAAGAGGTCGTCATCCACCTCGTTACCGGTGGATTCATCTTCGTCTGGCGGCACCCATTTCAGGAGCATTTTTTCCAGGTCATCAATACGCAGAGGTTTTGACAAAAAATCGTCCATACCCGCGTCCATGCAACGATCCACTTCCAATTGGGTATTGTTGGCAGTCATCGCGATAATAGGAATACCGGAGCTGTTATCATGGCCGCCTTCGTACATCCTGATCTGCCTGGTCGCATCGTAACCATTCATGACCGGCATGTAACAATCCATCAAAACCGCATCAAAGCGATTGCGAATGACTGCCTCTACAGCACCCTTGCCCGTATCGACCAGCTCGCACTGGCACCCCATACGCTCAAGCATGGCGATCGCCACTTTTTGATTGGGACGATTGTCATCCACCACCAGAATTTTTCGCTGTCGGCTATACAGTTTGTTGATCGTTTTAGAGGTTGTTTTTTTCTCATCAGGCTCGGCGACACCCAGGAATAACTGTTCCAGGCAACCTTTGATTTCGGTGGTTCTCAAGGGTTTGTTGAGACGCGCCATGCCAGCCATCTTTTCCAGGCCACCCGTTACCCAGGGATTATTGAGAACAGCTATCAAGGTATCTTTCAGGGAAGGCTCTTCCTTGACCAGCTTGAGAAAATCAGGTCCCTTCAGACCCGGCATATCTTCATCAATCAGGAGAATATCCAGCTCTTCATCATCTGCGGACATTTTGCGGATGAGCTCCAGTGCTTTGAACCCCGAGTCGGTTGCATCGCAACGAATTCCCAACCTATCCAGTTGTTGCACACCAAAGTCGCGCACGATGGGACTATTATCGACCAGCAAAGCCCTCTTACCAGAAAGGGTGGTAGCTGTAGTCATCCCGGTATTTTGAGCGCCTCTTATTTCCGTCGGCAAGGTGAACCAGAACGAGCTTCCATTGCCCTGCTCACTGGACACTCTGATATGCCCGCCCATGAGTTCAACAATTTGTCTGCTGATCGCCAAACCGAGGCCAGTTCCTTCGTATTGCTTTGTGCTGGATGAATCCACCTGGGTAAAAGCCTCAAAAATACGGTTCTGGTCTTCAACCGTAATCCCGATACCGGAGTCGCGAACCTCAAATTGCAACATAATCTGTTCAGGGGGAGCGTTATCAGCATTCTCAATAACCGTCACATAGACTGCGACCTCCCCGATATCGGTAAATTTGATCGCATTGCCCAACAGGTTAATCAGCACCTGTCGAATCCTCGACGCGTCGCCATGAATGACAGACGGCACCTGCTCACCAGCCAGGTACCCCAGATCGATTTTCTTCTTTAGCGCCTGATTTGCCAGCAGACCCGTCACTTCATCCAGAAGCTCGTAAAGGTAGCAGTCTTCCTTCTCAATGGTCAGGTTATGGGTATCAATTTCCGAGAAAGTAAGAATTTCATCGATCAATTCCAACAGGCCTTCACCAGAGGTTTTTGCTGTTTCCACATACTCGAGCTGCTTCGGGCTCAACCCCATGGTCATCAACAGATCCAGCATGCCCAGGACTGCGTTCATCGGAGTGCGCAGTTCATGCGTCACATTGGCCGCAAATTCTCCTTTGATACGGGCGGACTCCAGCGCCGCAGACATGGCTCTTACCAACTCCTGTTGTCGACTTTCCAGGGCCTCCATCATGGAATTGAAAGCATGCTGCATATCGGTAATATCGGCGGGGCCGCCCAGATCTGCGCGAATCACAGAATCACCTTCTTCAGCGCGCTTCATGGTTATCGAAAGCTTTTCCAGAGGATTGGTCAGGCGACGGGAAATGCCCAACAGCAACAACAGCAGAATCACAGCAATAATCATGGAAATGAATAGGTTGCTCTGCAGAATACTTTGTTCCATCAAAATCAAAGCATCCTTGCCAACAACAACCGAGATATAGCCCAGCGTCTCCCTCTCGGATTTACCGTCATCAGAATACTCTTCCCAGAGGGCATCCTCGGTTTTCCCGGCAAGAACGGGAGCATTGAACACCCAATGATTATCATCCTCGTGAATGAGACTGACTTCATCTGAGTGAACGCCTGACTGCAGCGCCTCATCACCGCCAGCATAGAGAACCTCACCCGTATCCAGCATCACGGTTACCGCTTTGACGCCGGGGAAGTTAAGCGCATTATCCACCAGATCCTTGGCGCTCTCACGACTCTGATAAAGGAGCGACAGTTCACCCTGTCTGGCAAGCGACTCTATTACCTGAAAGCCCTGTTGCAGTTGGCCATCACGAAAGATCTTACTTGAAATGTTGCTGACTGCGAGAGAAGTGATCAGTGCCATCACCAGAATACCAACCACAAAAATCAAGGCCAGCTGGTGCCTGAATTTCATATTGGTGGTTTTGTTTCTGGAGAGCCCCATGGTTCAATAGTTACCTGGCCGGCAACAATAGATTGACTTCGTCCCTGAGCTTGGAAGAAAGAGAGAGCCCCAAGTGATTTCCTGTCCGCTCATTAACTGCCAGCAGTACATCCTGAAGCGGGCTCATCGTCTGATCGACATCACTGGTGAGTATTCTATTCGCGAGGTTGGCGAGGCTTGCACCCATCTTTCGGTTATCCGGGTAAACGGCAAACAGAGCGCCATGCTTCACGTGTAGTGGATTCGAGGAAAACACCACCAGATTTTTTTTCCATGCCACATCCAGCAACATCGATAAAATGGCGCTATTCACAAAAGAGCCACCCTGCAAAATCCAGACGGCATCACCCGAGCTAGCATGCTTCGTCAATTCCGCATAGATAGCGGCGGCCTCTCTGATATCTGCCCCCTGATGAATGATCAACTCCTTCCCCTGACTGGCCAGAAACTCACTGGCTCCACGCAGTTGAATATCTTCTCCCGGGGTTTTTTTTACCACATGAACCCGCTTGACGGCGGGAGACAACATAATCAGTTTCTCCAGAATAACCTTTGAATCGGGAATCATCAAAATTCCCGGAAACGGATATCGTGGATCATTTACAGCCCCCAACACGACGGGCACCTGATTTTTTTCCAATTCCAGGCTCAACACACTTCTCTGGCCCAGAGCCAATATGACATCGGGACGATTAGCCTTAACAATGGGTAAGGCGACCTCATTTTCGTCCAGAGAAACGAGCGTTGTTCGCCCCCGGAATTCCTCTTGCGCGCCGGCTGAAATATCTTCAAAAATTTTTGAAAACGGAGCGCGAATCTCCGGATAGAGAACGAGCAGCTCAGCACTGACTGTATGGCTACTCAAACCCGATAAAAATAGCATCAAAAACAGCATAACCGCTGTAAAAAACGAGCGGCTGGCAAATACAGAAGAGTTAAGAAATAGTTGTTTCATCCTTGGATCCTGTCGAATGACCGACTGCAGCATTCCCTAATAGTTATAACGTATTTCAGCCATGATAGTCTGACCCGCCAATGGTAGGTCGTCGGGTATAAAAGCCCCGAAATCGGAATTTGGGCTGGGCTCACGGGCATCTTCATCAAAAAGGTTTTTGACAATCAGCGCTACATCTATCCCACTCCACAGGGACTTGCGACGCAATGTCACATCGACCAGGGCATAATTATCAATATCGGAACGGGCATCCCCCCCTGCACGATTTCGATCCATGACCCAGTTCGCCTGCAGGTTCAGATTCCAATGCTCGGCAAACTGCCAGTCCATCTGAGCATACAGTTGTTTTTCCGGTGAGTTTGCAGCGTCTGTATCGAGATTTCTGTCTTTAGATTTCTGCCAGGCGAAATTGCCAATCAGTTTGAGGCGCTCCGTTGCATTCCAGCGTGCCTCAAATTCCATACCGTGACCGGTTTGCTCACCCGCGTTTTGGGCCGTGCTGGTACTGCCACCGGGGTCGGAGACAAACTGAATAATATCGTCCCATTCATAATAAAACGCATTGACGTTGAGTATCAGATCGTAATTCGGACGATAGTCAAAGGCAATTTCGTAACTTTTCAATTCTTCGGGGTCCAGCGCTGAATTACCACTAAAAAGTGGATTATTGATTGCTCGCGTTTGCGCGAAGGACGGTGCTCTGAAGGCTTCACCATAAATAAGCTTGGTGGTCAGTTTCCTGGTGGTGGACCAGACCAGTGCGAAACGCGGATTTACCGTATCACCGAAATCCGAGTAGTGATCATAGCGAACGCCTGCGGTAAGCTCCCAATCGTTTGCAAACTGCCAGATATCCTGCAAAAAGAAGTAGCTGTTTTCGCGCTCATCTTCTTCGAGGAAAACAAAGGGTGTGTCGCTCACATCCACCACCGGGTCCCCAGGCATAATGGGGAAGCCGGTAGACGGATTGATACCAAAGTTTTTTGACTCTTTTACCTTGTAAAGGTCACCGTAGTAATAACCCGTGCCAAAACCAACCTCGTGTTTATCTATTCCCGTATAAAAACTGGATATATTCAGTCTGGAGTGACGCTCATAGACTTCCGGGCTACCAATCACACCGTCCGGAAAGCCACCCGGAAAAATCGGCACCCCAAATTCATCAAAAAACGGCCCGGTTGATCCCGCCGGGTAAAGCACCAGATCGCCCTCCACTTCCTGGGTGGTGTGCAGGTAGCTGGCTTGCACCTTTAAAGAGAGATCCTTGATTATCGCTTTATTGTCATAGGTCAGATCAGTGTTGAATCTTTGGCTGGAAAGCCGATTATTTTCTGCCAGCGCCTGTGCTGTACCAACGCCATCACCTGCATTATTCCTGGATTGGAGCCCACCACGTAACGTCAGGTTTTTATAGACCAATTCCAATCGGGCATCATAGTTTTCGCGCTGGGTGTTCACAGAACCCGGTGCCAATGAGGCATTGGTTCCACTGAACATATCCCAGAGGGATTGAGCGTCCGCTTTTATTTTTTCATTAAAACCATCGGTTTTTTGGCCCTCCAGGATGCCATAAAATTTCAGATCACCTACCGAGCCACCTTTACTGACCCAGAAGTCCTTGGTATTAAACGTACCGTACCGGGCTCCGGCCTCAAAATGCTCTTCCCCATTGGCCTCGTGGGTGACAATATTGATGACACCGGCAAAAGCATCCGCACCATACAGGGCGGACCCCGGCCCTCTGATCACCTCGATACGCGATATCGACTGGACTGGCATCCCACCCCAGACAACATTTCTGTCCCCATTAAACAAATTTGTTATCGGTATCCCGTTAATCAGCATTAAAACCTGAGGGTTAAATCCTGCATAAATACCACGGAAAGTGTAGATCGGGTTATAACCTGTTATGTCTCTGGCTACGTGTAATCCAGGAATTGTCTCCAGCACATCGTCAATATCCCGTGCACCAATTTTTTCTATTTCCTCCGCAGTGACTACCGAAGCAACAGCCGGCGCCTTGGCAATAGGTTGGGTAACACCGGTGGCAATACTGATGAACTCCTCACCGCCATAGAGGGACATCAGCTCCAGATCGGAGTCAGCCACCGACTTATCAGCAATAATTGTTAACGAAGCCATTACCAGGAATGGCGCAAATATCATTTTTTTCATTGTTTATTTACCCCAGACTCTCAATTCTTCTGTGCCTTCATAATTGATGCGAGATGTTCGCAACGGAAAAAAAGCACCCTCTGGTTTCTTGCTGGCATCGATAAAGCAGGGAATCACACCCGCAGTAAAAGCTAGAGTTGCCAGATGATAATGATCGTCTGGAGAATAACCTTCGTCCGCCATAAGAGCAGCGGCTACCCCAGAAATATTGATGGTGTATCCATAGCGGGAAGATGACAAATATTCATCAACCTTAAATGCCAACTGAGTATACTCACCATGCCCGGCATCAAGTGAGTGAGCAAATTCCATTAAGGGCGCAACTCGCTCATCTCGGTCAGTGATGGGTCGCCCATATCCATACACATTCCTGTATTTTTTTAATTCTTCTCGAACAACATCTTCAAGCACTTGACCGCTCTTAATTTTAGCCATCGTGCGATAGAGAAAATCCATAGCCCCTTTTATTGGTTTTAATCCATATATTGTGGCTTCTGTAACAGCAAGTGCCCCCGATGATGCCAGCACTCCTGTAGATCGGGCTGTAGCGGCCAGTGCAGCTACTCTATTGTTCCATAAACGTGGATCGGGGAAACTACAACTGATGAGCCAAATACCCTCAAATAAACGGGCTATGCGCTCAGACTTTTTTCCAGTAACGCCGTAGAGGAGATATTGATGCCAACGGTAATTTCTTAACTCCGCTAAAACATCCTTGCCTCTTAATGTAACTTTTTCTCCCGGGAACCACGCACCCATGGATGTTTCCCAATTATCTTCGTACTTTTGCAGGTCATCCGGCATGCTCAATCCTCATCGCTCACTTGCTCGTAAGGCATAAGTTTCAGGCCATCGCCAAAAAAAGGATATCGACGCCATCCCAGTTTTTCCTGCTCAAGTGCGTGTACTGCTGCACCGGGCAACCGAAGCAGCATAAAAAGAATTTCCGATTCTTCAGCGGTAAGGGACAAATCATTCATTGCGGCAGCCGCGACACCGGACATCGCCAAAGGGGCACCCGCAATAGCTTCAAGTTTTTCACGATGCTGCATCAGCCAGGCGAGGCTATTCCCTTCACTTATTTCAGCAAGATACGCCAGGGTTTGCCTGACAGGTTTAGGGCAGCTGACCCCGTTGGGATCAAAACCCGGGGCATGTTCCACCGGCATCCAGACATCAACCCGCTCTTCCTGTGGGGGGGATTTAATGATCGCTTCCCAGGCAGCAAGATCAGTACCACAAATCTGCCAGTAGTTGACCGCTGTGTACACCTCCCTGCCACCGCCAAGACTTCCAGCGCCCACTGAAATTGAAGCAATCAGTGCCGATGCCCGGGTAGACCCTCCCACAGCAGCACACATCGCTGCACGAACACTGTGATCACGCAGACCCGGATTGGCTAAAGCAAGTGCCAGACCTTCCAGTAGCTTTGCCGCTTCGGCTGTGGGCGGCTCGTGCTTGAAAAGCAGATACAGATAATCAATGTAGCTGGCATTGCGCAATACATCCCCGAACACGTCAAAGCCGGCGAAATAGCAGGTAGCTGCCGCAAACGGGTTGTCATCCTCGGGCACTTCACGCCAGATTTTGGTGGTAATTTGTTCTTGCTGCTTTGTCGTCATAATGGCTACTTCAACGCTTTAGTTCGCATACCCATAGGCGGTGCTTCATCGGGATCAATTCGGATGTCGAGTAAGGTAGGTCCTTTTCGATTACAAATAGCATCAATGTCCAGAGCCAGTAAATCATCTGGTGAATGTATTACATGACTCACAATTCCCATAGACCGAGCGAAAGCGGAGAAGTCGATAACTGGCAACTCATAGCCTATAGGTTCAGCACCAGTAAGCTGCTGACCATGCCTGACCATTCCATAACAACTATCATTCAATATCACAAAAACTACCGGCAGGTTTTCCTGAGAGGCCACAGTTATTTCCTGGCCACTCATTAACATACTCCCGTCACCTGTTATACAAACAACAGTGCTACCCTTTTCCGCTAGCGCCGTACCTACCGAGCTACCGATCGCCCAGCCCATTGATGCAAACTCAAGTGACGCCCGAAATAACCCACCACGCCCATTTCGCTTACCTGCAATCCTCCTATCATAAGGATGTAAATAGTGCGTAGCCCACGTAAAGGCTCCGCCAGAATCAGCAAGATAACGGGTGTTTGGAGGAAAGATTTTAGGTAGTTCTCGCATCAACCGCTGCGGTTTAATTGGAGTGGCATCAGAACAATAGGATTCCGGATCGTCCATAGTAAAGTGGAGCGTCAACTCTCCATGGGGAGTCTCAGTAGCTGCCTTGTTATCTCCTACAGCATAAATTTTATGCCTATGCTCACCCACTAACTTTTCAACTAACTGATCAAAGATGGTTGATAAACGTCCTCTAACGTGCAATTTAGCCATTGGCGTTCTGATAAAATTTTCTTCTACAGACTCAACATGAATCATTTTTGTAGTCAGCAAAGACTTCGTATCCCAGCCATCGCTAGCCCACTCTCCGAGTGTTGCACCTATGGCAACTAGCAGATCAACTGACGGGTCTGACAGCACATCGCGGGCACTTTGGTGGCCAGCAAAACCAATCACCCCACGAAACAAAGGATGGTAAGGACTAACCAAGCCCTTGCCGTGGGGGGTCACTAGAATCCTAGCGCCAAGATCTACCGCGAGACTAAGGATAGTCCCTATTGCTTCACTGGCCTCATCACCAATAAGAAAAACAGGATTGCGAGCGTTAATCAACTCCTCGTAGAGGTGCTTAACTGCGACATCGTCAACCAGTGATGGCTTATTCAACAAGTTAAGAAGATTATAAGTGGGGTTTTTGCCTGCAACCTTGTCTCGCATAATATCGAGGGGCACACTCAAGTGGACGGGCCCCCCGGGAGACTGGAGGGCTGTCATGATTGCTGACACCAACTTAGCCTCGAACTGCCCGGCATGAGAAACCAAGGTGTTGTAACGAGTGCAATATTCAAATAACCCAACTGTATTTGTTCCCGTACAAGACGACTCTTGGAACGCTCCCCGCCCAAATGTAGATAGTGCCGTCTGGGCTGTAATCACCAGCATTGGAATATTGTTTTCATAGGCTGAGGCCACACCGGTAATCAGGTTAGTAGCGCCGGGCCCGGTCGTTGCACAACAAACGCCCAGTTTACCGGTATTCCGGGCATACCCGTCAGCCATAAAGGCAGCACCGGTTTCATGCCTGGCGATAACAGCACGAGGACCACCCCGCCTCTCACTACGCGCAAGGGCATTGTAGAACGGCTCGATCGCACCACCAGGGACTCCGAATATATATTCCACCCCCAGTTGTTCCAGGTAGGCTATCAGCAGATCTCCAAACTCTGCATCCGCTTGCAGTTGCTGCTTTGGCTTTTTGCTCATCCCGAGAACGCCCATATTTTTTTCCTTTTTAATCAAGGAGATAAAACTTTTTCTTAAATCTATTGCGATGATTTATGCATTATTGCCTTATTTTTATTAAAAATTCAACAAGTTGGCTATTTTTTATCTCCCACTTTATCCGGCATCCTCAAGGCATTGGCGGAAGGTCACTTCCGGTCGATAAACCGACCGCCTTACCTTACAATGGCGGGCCACACACAGACTGTTTTAGATTCCCGCTAATGAACGAGCTGTCCCGAACACCCCAAAACACCAAAGCCAATAACGGCAAAAGTGAAAGCCTGCTTCTAAACCTGCTATTCAACATCATCATTCCCACAGTAATTCTGACCAAACTCAGTGGTGACGACTACCTTGGCACCCGACTCGCTATTGTGGTGGCGCTGGCGTTCCCTGTCATCTACGGACTAAAAGACTTTGTTGCTGCAAGAAAAATCAATTTCTTCTCTGCACTGGGGGTGGTCAGTGTTTTTTTGACGGGCGGAATCAGTCTTCTTGAGCTGGACCCGGCTTATATCGCCATAAAAGAAGCGCTTATTCCCGCCATATTCGGACTGGCCACTATTGTCTCCCTGAAAACGCCCTACCCACTGGTAAAAACGTTTCTATACAATGACAAAATACTCCAGACAGATCGTGTAGCCGCTGCACTGACAGAAAAGGGCAATGGTCTGCACTTCGAGAAATGTCTATCCAATGCTTCCTGGATGGTAGCCGGATCCTTCTTCCTTTCATCACTACTGAATTATCTGCTGGCCACACTGCTGATCACGGCGCAGCCGGGTACAGTTGAATTTAACGATCAACTGGGCAAAATGACGGCGTTGAGTTTTCCGGTCATTGCCCTTCCAGCCATGCTGGTGTTGATGGGAGCACTGTTTTATCTCTTCAGAGGAATTACCAAGTTGACCGGTTTATCCCTTGAAGATGTTATCCACCACCACGACAAAAAGGGGAAGTAAGCCCATGTGGTATGCGATTATCAGTCAGGATGTAGCAAACAGCCTGGAACTGCGACTGGCTTCCAGACCTGCCCACCTGGCGAGATTGGAAGACCTGAAAATGGAAGGGAGATTACTGCTTGCCGGACCTCACCCTGCTGTAGACAGCGAAAACCCCGGCGAAGCAGGCTTTTCCGGCAGCCTGATCGTGGCAGAATTTGCATCACTGGAAGCTGCAACAAAATGGGCCGATGCCGATCCATACAACAGTGCTGGGGTCTATGCCAACGTTTTAGTCAAACCATTTAAAAAGGTACTGCCTTGAACTCATCACAGCCATTAGAGATATTTATGCTTAAAGCCATGCGACTATTTTCAATGGCAGTATTAGTGCTGCTCGCAAGTCCGGTCAGTGCGGAGACAATTTATGTCTCTGACGAATATACAGTGCCATTGCGATCTTCACCCTGCGCGAGATGTGCCATCCTGCATCGTGGCATTAAAAGCGGCACCGGGATGACACTGGTGGAAACCAACAGTGAGGGCTGGACACATGTCACCACCGCAAGTGGACTTGATGGCTGGATGCCATCGCAGTATCTGCAAAAAGAACCTGTTGCACGCGACCTGGTCGAACGTATGAAAACCCAGCTGTCTGCCGCCGAAAAAAAAGTTCGGCAATTGACAGAGAGGTTAGCGCAACTGGAGGAAGAAAACGCCCAATCGCTGTCCGAACTTGATCACCTGAAAGAGACGAATGATGAAGTGAGCAGCGAACTATCGTCTATCAAAAAAATGTCTGCCAATGCCATTTCGATGAATGCACAGAACCAGGAGCTGCTGGAGCGCAACGGGATATTGCAAAACGAAATCGATGTGTTGAAAGCAACCAATCATCAACTGGAGAGTAGCGAAAGAAACACCTGGTTCCTATATGGCGCCCTCGCAGTGCTTATGGGATCAATGCTAACCGTCATCCTGCCCAGGTTAAAAAGACGCAAACGATTCTCGGAGTGGGGATAAACCTATGAAACACCTCATCGCAACAGCAATATTACTGTTAAGCACAACGGCCTCTCTGGCAGCCTCCAGTGAGCCCGTACAGGTCCTGCTAAAAACCAGCATGGGCGATATTCAGCTGGCACTGGACCCGCAAAAATCACCAGCGACCGTCGCCAACTTCGTCCAACTCCTGAAAAACAAACATTATGATGGCCTGATTTTCCATCGGGTCATACAGGGCTTCATGATTCAGGCCGGTGGATTCAATGAGTACATGAGCCCCAAGGAACCAGCCAGCAAGCCGATTAAAAATGAGTCCTATAACGGTCTCAAAAATCACAGAGGCACGGTGGCCATGGCGAGAACATCCGACCCCAATAGCGCCAGGGCCCAGTTTTTCATCAACCTGGACGACAACTGGAATCTGGATAAGACCCCGCAGAATCCCGGTTATGCGGTATTTGGAAAAGTGACCAAAGGCATGGAGGTGGTAGACAAAATTGCCCGTGTCCCGGTTGGGAAGTCAGGGCCTCATGATGATGTCCCCAGACAACCAGTGCGGATTATTGAAGCAACCCTGCTGGATGCCCAATAAAACATGAGTATCGCTCTAAGCGTCAACCTCAATAAAATTGCCCTGATTCGCAACTCCCGTGAAGGAAACTACCCGGATCTGATTGAACATGCCAAAGCCTGTATCAGCCATGGCGCAAACGGTATCACGGTGCATCCCAGGCCGGACCAGCGCCATGTCCGACCCGGGGATGTATTGCAACTGGCCGAGCTGCTCAAGCCATTACCTGAAATTGAATTCAATGTTGAGGGCAATCCGTTTGCAGCACAGAGGGGCGACTACCCGGGTCTGACTTCATTGGCAGAAGCAGCGCTACCCGACCAGTGCACACTGGTGCCGGATACGGATCACCAACTCACCTCTGATCACGGGTTTGATCTGACCAAAACAGCTGACAAACTCTTACCGGTTATCGAAAAACTGAAGTCCCTCAAAATCCGCGTCAGCCTGTTTATGGATCCCATTCCTGAACAGATTGAGCTGGCAAAACAGCTCGGTGCGGACCGTATTGAGCTGTATACCGGTCCCTATGCTGCAGCCTGGAACAATGACCCGGATACAGTGGAAAATCTGTATCAACAGCACCGACGGGCGGCGTTACTGGCCTCGGAGCTCGGCCTGGGCGTCAATGCCGGACACGATCTCAATCTGGGCAACCTGCCCATGTTCTCGACCATTCCCGGCCTGAAAGAAGTCTCAATCGGTCACGCGCTGATTGTCGATGCGATTACTTTGGGGTTGGCAGAAACCGTCAAAGCCTACAAAGCCATTCTTGAAGTGGCAGCAACAACCCGGGATGGTAGATAACAGCCTCCTTTTAGGCTCCCCCGGTTTCACTGAGCTGCTGACAGCCAATACAACGAACCGATTCAGGTTTTATCTCAAGTCGTCGGGTATCAATCAGCTCTCCGCACCGTTCACACCAACCGTATCCCCCGTCATCCAGTGACCGCAAGGCTTGCTCTACCGCCACCAGGCGCTTGCGATAAGCAGCCCTACTGGCTTGGGACATCTGCTGCTGTTGCAGCGCATCCATTCTCGATAATCTGCCGACCATGGTTTGATCGAGGACCACGGTTCGACTCGCATCTGTGGATATATCCAGCAACTCACGGAGTTCGATCCGCAAGCGTTCCAACATATCCCTGAAATGATCTAACTGTTTATCGGTTAACTTCTGCATAGGCTTATAATACGGGTTTATCGATTACCGGTTGCACACAATGACACAGTATTATAATGCGCCCGCCCAAAGGGGCGAGTATCTCGAACGGAAGCGTTTCTTTGACAAGATGCTCACCATCTATGGGCGAAAGCCGGTGCTCGAAGCACTCGAAGACCATAATCTTCCCTGTTACCGGCTCCACCTTGCCGAGTCTAATCAGACGGTAGGTATTATTGCCCAAATCATGAAGCTGGCCGAAGTCCGGGGCGTGGAAATAAAATTCCACAGCCGTCAGGCCCTGTCGCGTATTTCCCGCAACGGCAAACAGGATCAGGGCGTGGCAGCGGATCTGGCTTGCCCCAATCACCTCTTGCTGGAAGACTTTCTCGCCAATCCACCAGCGGACAACTACAGCCTGATTGCACTGGACGGCATCACCAATCCACAAAATCTCGGCATGATTATCCGCTCGGTTACCGCCAGCCCCTGCCACGGTCTACTGTTACCCGCCCAGGGTATTGCTGCCATTTCTCCGCTGGTCATAAAGGCCAGTGCGGGAACACTGTTCAAAAGCAGGCTGATCCACTGCGACAATCTGGCAGAGGCGCTTGAAGCGCTCAAGCAACGGGGCGCCACATGCTGCGCCCTGTCCTCCCACGGAGAAAACACACTCACCGATTTTCGTCCGCAAACACCGGTCGTTTATGTGTTGGGCAATGAAACAGAAGGGGTTTCCAAAACCGTTAACAACTGCTGTACAACCCACCTTCGGATTCCCATGCACAATGGCGTGGAATCACTGAATGTGGCAGTCACTGCAGCTCTGCTGGCTTTTCGGGAGTTCTACTGAACCGGTCAACCTTCCCGGGAGTCATTGGGCAATGGTTGCCAGAGATCGCTGAATTTAATGGCGACTAACGCCGTTACTACGGTCAATGCGCCCAGTGTACCAATGGCTGTCAGCACCCCCACGGAGGCAATGGCGTGACCACTGAGCCACGCACCGACTGTCGCAGCACCAAACAGTGATAACTGGTACACAGAGACCACCCTTGCCCGATACTTCTGGGGTGACTCCTCATGGGTTAGAGAGCGACCCAGCATCATTGCAACCCCCGAGGCACCGCCCCACAGCAGCACCAACAAAAATAATAGCCAGACTGGAGGGTGAAGGGCCATGATGATCAGAAACAGACCGCGTATCAGCAGACTGGTTAACAATACCCTGCCGGGCTGCCTGAATCGCCCCACCAGTCGAATAATAATCACATTGGCAATGATCATACCCAACATAAAAGTGAACTGAATGGAGGCAAAAAAGGACGCCCCCTGCTGGTAAACCTCACGGGTCAGGAGGGGCATGGCAACAAGATAGAGCCCAAAACCGAGAAAACCGGTTGCCGCAACCACCATCATCAACTGAAATAACCGCCGGTGATGCCACACCAGTTTCAAGCCGGACATCATGTCCACCCAGGTAGAACCGCGGCGACCCATACTGCTCTCTGGCAAATAACCGAGGCTGTTTCGCAGCAACCAACCCGAAGTAGCCAACATGACCAGTTGAAGACCGATCAATGGCAACAGGCCGATGCGATCCATATAACCGGCCAGGAAAATACCGGCACTTTGGGCAGTAAACTGCACAAAAGAAGCCCTGGCGACGGCCTGTTGCAGCTGGCTGTCCACAACACGCGACAGGAGACTTTCTCTGGCGGGCTGCACGAATGCGGTAATAGTGCCAAAACAGAACCCGTAGAGCAGCATTACACTGAAGGATAGCTGCCCTGACCACAGTGCTCCCATCAGCAACAGGCAAGGCAGGTTATAGAGTAGATAAAGCCGAAACAGGTGCTGCCCGGGATGGCGATTATCCGACATGACGCCGCCCCACAATACAAATAACAGCTGTGGCAACATCAGGGCCATCTGCGCAATACCAACGCGCTCGGGAGATTCATTCAGGACACCGACCAACAGCCAGGGAAACAGCACGATTTGCAAACCGTGCGCAAAGGAACTCACACCCATACCCTGCAGGTAAAAACGAAAGCTGCCGGTCGGGCTGTCCGTTAAGGCGTTAGGGTTATCATTCATTTGCGATAAAAATAGTCAGAAAAGCGCCAATAAAGGCTCGAAAACAGCCATTCAGGAAAGAAATTGTAATATTTTGTCAAAGCAGCCCGTGCGCCTTGAAAAGGGCCAGCAGCTGATCTTCATCCATGATTGGGACCTCCAGCTCTCTGGCTTTTGTCAGCTTGCTACCCGCACCGGGCCCTGCTACCACACAAGCAGAACCAGATGACACACTGCCCGCCACACGCGCTCCCAATTGCTGCAATTTCTCTTTCGCCTCGGATCTTCCCATTGAGGTCAGCGTGCCGGTGAGCACCCAGGTTTCGCCGGCCAGTGGCAGCGATGATTTATCAGGTGCCACCATATCCGGCCAGTGCACACCCGCTCCCTGCAGTTCTTCCACAATCTGCCGATTCTCCGGCTGCTGAAAAAAAGTGCTCACAAAATGCGCCACAACTGGCCCCACATCAGGCACTTCCTGAAGCTGTTCCTCATCCGCTGACTGCAGAGCCTCAAGGTTGCCAAAATGCTCTGCGAGAGTGCGCGCTGTGGCCTCACCCACCTCGCGAATCCCCAGCGAATAAATAAAGCGTGGCAGCGACGTCTGCTTTGAGGCGGCCACTGCGCCCAGCAGGTTGGCAGCAGACTTGTCCGCCATACGCTCCAGGCCCGCCAGTTGATCCACTGTCAGTCGGTAAAGATCAGCCACCGAGCTGACCAGTCCCTTATCCACCAGTTGCTCAACCAGCTTGTCGCCGAGGCCATCAATATCCATCGCCTTGCGAGAGGCATAATGCTTGATCGCCTGTTTGCGCTGCGCTTGACAAATCAGTCCGCCGGAACAACGGGCTACCGCTTCGCCCTTGACCCGTTCCACCGGTGACCCACAGACCGGACAATGATCGGGAAATTCCACATCTCTGGCGTCGGATGGCCGATCTTCGACGATGACTTTAACCACCTGGGGAATGACATCCCCGGCACGGCGCACGATCACCCTGTCGCCGAGCTTGACACCCAAGCGGATCACTTCATCCTGGTTGTGCAGGGTCGCATTACTCACCGTAACACCGCCTACAAATACCGGCTCCAATCGCGCGACAGGTGTGACTGCACCCGTTCGCCCCACCTGAAACTCAACGTCGAGCAACCGCGTCATCTCCTCCTGAGCGGGAAATTTACGAGCAATCGCCCAACGGGGAGCCCTGGCTACAAAGCCCAGTCGCCGCTGGGCCCCCAGGTCATCAACCTTGTAAACAATCCCGTCAATGTCATAGGGCAGCTGCTGTCGAACAGAGATCATTTTCTGGTAGTAATCAATACAGCCTTGGATGCCCTCCGCCAATTCAATATGGGGGTTAATCAGAAAGCCGAGTTTTTTCAACAGATGGAGCGTGCCCATATGTGTACTCGGCCACTGGAGCCCTTCCAGACGACCAAGACTGTAGGCCATCATTTCCAGCCGTCGCGACGCGGTGATTCTCGAATCCAGTTGCCGAAGACTCCCCGCTGCCGCGTTCCGGGGGTTGACGAACAGTTTCTGGTCAGTGGATCTGGCCCTGGCATTCAGTTGCTCAAAACCGGATCGGGGCATATAAATTTCACCCCTTACCTCCAGAACTGCCGGCAAGTTCTCGCCTTGCAACCTGAGGGGAACAGAATTAATCGTACGAACGTTCGCTGTAATATTTTCCCCGGTGGCACCATCGCCCCGCGTGGCAGCGCGCACCAAATAGCCATTTTCATAGAGCAGGCTGACGGCTACCCCGTCCAGTTTCGGCTCACACACATAAACCAGAGCATCCCGGCTCTTAAGACGATCCTGTAAGCGGCGATTAAAATCCACCAGTTCATCGTCACTGAAGGCGTTATCCAGCGACAACATAGGTACTTCGTGGGTAACCGGCTCAAAACTGCTGAGCGGTTCGCCACCTACGCGCTGGGTGGGCGAGTCGGGGGTCTTCAGCTCGGGAAACTCCGTTTCCAGCCTGGTGAGCCGCTGCATCAAGCGGTCATATTCAACATCCGGAACTGAGGGCTCATCCAGCACATAATAACGGTAGTTATGGTCGTTCAGTTGCCTGCGCAGTGCAGCCGCTTTCTCCCGAACGGCAGAGTCCGGTGAAGCCATTATTCAATTCCGGATAACTGGGTGCGGCAATAATCTGCTATGCGCTGCCGATAGTGCTCTTCGGTCTGTCGGGTGAGGACACTGCGACTTTCATCTTTCAGTGTGCCGCCGAGATCAGCAGCCATCTGTCTGGCAGCGCCCAACAACAGCTCAAAAGCAGCGGAAGGATCATCGACATCCTCCATGGCAAAGAAAAAGCTGACACCCGGTGTGGTAAATTGCTCCATGTCATTCAGGTCAAAGGTGCCGGGATTAACGGAATTGGCCACACTGTAAAGTACTGGCCCCGAACCATCATCACCGACATGGCGATGAAAGATCTTCATCGAGCCATAACGCAGTCCCTCCGCAAGCAATGCATCCAGCAATGCCTGTCCCGCAAACACCTTGTCCTCACCCGCCATCAGATGCATCACCACAACACTGACGACAGAAGCAGGTTTCCGAGTGGCGCGCTCTGAACCCGATGCCTTTTTTTCAACGGCATTTCTGCCAGAAGCTTCCTTCTCAACAACCTTCTTCTCAACAACGTCTTTCTCGGTGGTTTCGTTCTCAGGAACCTCCCCAGTGGGAACGGAAGCAGTCTCAACCGGTTCCACACGGGCAGGTCTGGACGGAGGAAGCGGATCTTCCTGAAAAAGACTGGATTGTTCCGGTTTCTTGAAGGGTACCGTCAATTTAGGTTTATTGGCTTCGGCACGCTGCCTGACAGCCCTGCTCATTTCCTCAACATCGGATTCATTGCGGTAGCCGACAACCCGTGCGCCGCCGCCGGGCAACTCGCTACCGTATTCATCCCGCCCGACATCGCTATCAAAAATGGGTTGTTTTCGTTTTGACATATGAATTCTGTCATAACGAGCATTACGCACACGCCGGATCACATCGAGGACAATCGCCAGTACAACCAGCACGCCCAATGCAAGCATCATTTCGCGAGCACCAAATTCCATCGTCTTTTTTATCCTGTCAAAATGTCGCTTTGCGAATTTAATAACCCTATGGCAACAGCAATGGTCGCCTGGCCAACCAGGGTAATTTACCGGGGCATGTTAACAGGCCCTAGGCTTCCGCCAACTCCACGGCCTGATTAACATCCACACTGACCAAGCGTGACACCCCTGGTTCGTGCATGGTAACCCCCATCAACTGATTGGCCATTTCCATGGCAATCTTGTTATGGGAAATGTAAATAAATTGCACTCTGGCAGACATTTCTTCCACCATTCTGGCATAGCGCCCGACATTCGCATCATCCAGCGGTGCGTCCACCTCATCAAGCATACAAAAAGGCGCAGGGTTCAACTCAAAAATTGAAAACACCAATGCAATAGCTGTCATGGCTTTTTCGCCACCCGACAGCAGATGAATGGTGGTATTTTTCTTACCCGGTGGCCGAGCCATAATCGTAACGCCAGTATCCAGCAGATCATCCCCCGTCAGTTCCAGATAGGCGTGGCCGCCACCAAATAATTTAGGAAACAGCTCCTGCAGAGAGCTGTTGATCAGATCAAAGGTCTCCCTGAAACGAGTGCGGGTTTCCCTGTCAATTTTTCGAATCGCATCTTCAAGCGTCTGCAGCGCTTCCTCCAGCTCGGCATTTTGAGCATCCAGATACGTTTTTCGTTCCGATTCCAGCTTGAACTCATCAACTGCTGCGAGATTGATCGGACCCAGCCGCTGAATGCGGTTGGCCAGCCGTTCCAGCTCCTCCTCCCATTGGGAGAGATCCGCATCTTCCGGCAGTGCCGCCAGCAGGCTATCCAGGTCAAAACGGTGCTCACTGATTTGCTCCGCAATCGTTTTACTGCGGGTAGCCAGATCCTGGGCAGAAAGGCGATGCTGTTCCAGCTCCACCCGTTCTGTCTGTATCTGCTGCTCCAGTTGGCTACGTCGTTTTTCGGTTTCGCGCATCTGCTCTTCGATCGTTTCCAGTGCCTGTCTCGCAGTAGTGAGCTCTCTCTCCACTGTCAGACGCCGTTCCAGTTGTGCAGCCAGGTCTTCCTGAAGTTCTAGTGTCGGATCTTCATGCTGATTGAATACCGCATGCAACTGCTCGCGGCGCTCCTGAAGTCGGGCCACCTGCACCTGCAAACGTTCAATCCCTTCCAGAACAGCGTGCAACTGAGTGCTGACCGACTTTTCCCGCATGGCCAGTTCATGGCAGTGGTCGCGGTCGTGCCTGGCGGCCTGCCGTGCCTGATCGAGCTCAGCCCGAGAGCTGTCCCGTTGTTGAAGCAATTGCTCACGCTGGACGGTATCCTGCTCCATCATTTCAATGGCAACTGACAGGGATTGCCGGGCGGTTTTCAGATTTTCCTGCTCCAGCTGCTGCTGCTGCAAGGCTTCATTGAGCTCATTTTCGGCACGAGTACGACGGGCGGCAAACTGCTCCACCTGCATCTGGTTGGCAGCCAACACGGAGCGAAGCTCCGCGTAGTGGCGCTGCTGCTCAGCCATATCGCGGCTAATGTCCTCACGACTGACTTCGAGCTCCCGCAATGCCTGCTCTGTGGTACTTTTATCAACAGACAGCGCATCAACGATCGATTGAGACTCAGACAGCTCACGGGTCAGCGTCTCGAGTGCCTGTTGTCGTTTTAAAACACCGGCACGGGCATCCTGATCGCGAGCTACCCTGAGCCAGTTAACGCCGAGCCACAATCCATCACGCGTGATGACAGATTCCGTTGGTGCCAATGTCTTTCGTATCGATAATGCAGCAGAGAGGTTTTCAGCGACCAGCACACCGGTTAATAATGACCCGGCCCACTCACCCGTAACTTTACTGGCAAGAGAACTGGCTAATGCCGACTGAATTACCTCCGTTTCAGTCTGGTCCAGCAAAACCAGGTGACCCTTGCCAAAACTGTCAAGCTGATGACTCACCGAGGTGAAATCATCAACACAAACCGCTTGCAGGTAATTACCCAGCACGGTTTCCACAGCCGTTTCCCAACCCGGCTCCACCTGTAAGGTTTCTGCCAGTTTCGGGTATCCAGTCAGCTCCTGGTTCTCGATCCACTGTTGCTGATCACCCTCACCGCCTAATGCAGCCTGTTGCAGCGCCTCCAGCGATGACTGCCTGCCAAGCATGGACTGTAGCTGGCCCCGCTGCTGGTCAAGTTCAGCACCGATTTCAAGGCTTTTCTGGCGGGTATTTTCAACTTCAAGGTTCAGGCTATCAAGGCGAGCCTGCTGATCTCCGAGGGCCAGCTCGACCTCCGCCAGCTGCGCCTGCACCAAGGCAATTTCTTCCTGTACAGGACTGTCGCTGAGACCCTGATATTCCTGTTGCACGGTGTCTATCCGCTCGGCCAGTCGCCGCAATGCCTGTTCCAGGTGTTGAATCCGGGACTGCTCTACTTCAGCCTGTTGACGGGGCTCGCCGGACTTGAGATTGAATTCGTCCCACTGGGATTGCCAAACTTGCATGGTCTCCTCAGCCTGGGATAACACACTCTGAGAAAGCTTCTCGGCGGCATTCGCCTTTTCCAGCTGAGGCGCGATTTCCAGCAACTCACTCTGCCACCTCTCGGCCTTCTCGCGATCGACACGCAGATGCTCTTCGGATTCGGCAAAATTACGGTCCGTCTGCATCAGATCCTGTTGCAGTTCGCGGGCGCGATCCTGCACGTGCTGAATGGCCTGTTCGATTCTTGCCACCTCAGCACCAATGCTGTAATAACGCCCCTGCACTTCGTTAAACCTGTCACCCGACTCTGTGTACTCGGTACGGTGACGCTCCACCGCTGTATCGCAAGCACTGCGTTCCGTAACCAGTGCCTCAACCTTTAACTCAAAACCGGAAATGACCTGACGGCGCTCGACAATCTGTTCCGCCAGCAAGCGCCAGCGAAGCGCCTGCAGCTCTGCCTTGATTCGGCGCTCTTCCTTTTTGAATTCGGTGTACTTTTCAGCAGCCTGGGCCTGACGCTCGAGTCGACCCAGTTGCCGGCCCAGTTCTTCGCGGATATCGGTGAGGCGCTCCAGATTTTCCTGTGTGCGACGGATGCGGTTTTCTGTATCCCGCCGGCGCTCTTTGTATTTTGAAATACCCGCAGCTTCTTCAATATAGACGCGCAACTCGTCGGGACGAGCTTCAATCAAGTTGGAAATCATGCCCTGCTCAATAATGGCATAGCTGCGCGGGCCCAGGCCGGTACCGAGAAATATGTCCGTGATGTCGCGTCGACGACATTTGCTGCCGTTCAGATAATATTGGGACTGCCCCTCCCGGGTGACTTTTCGCTTGATGGAAATTTCACTCCAGCTGGCATACTCGCCGCCCAGGGTGCTATCGGAGTTGTCAAAAACCAGCTCTATCGAAGCCTGGCCCACAGGCTTTCGTCCGCCGGAGCCGTTAAAAATGACATCGGTCATGGACTCGCCGCGCAAATGTTTGGCAGAACTTTCGCCCATAACCCAGCGCACTGCATCAATGATATTGGATTTGCCGCAGCCATTCGGGCCAACAACGGCACAGAGATTGCTCGGAAAAGACACAGTGGTCGGGTCAACAAACGACTTGAAGCCTGCCAGTTTGATACATTTGAGGCGCATGATGTCTCTTTTTAATGGCATTCCTGCCAGAAGTTTTGTTGCATTGACAGCCGTATCAGCCGGGTGTTATCGAGCGCCCGGAAAACTGCGATTTTACACAGCTGGACAGCGTCCACAAGCAACTGTGGTTCTATAATTTCCTGTCGATAACAATGGTTGCTGCAAGACCCTGTTTTTTCATGGAGAGGGCCTCGCTGGCACCTTCCAGATCACCTGCTGAAGGAGCCACTGAACCCGTTGATGAAATCCTCGCCACCACCTCAACCCGATCAGCTGAAGAGAGTAACTTACCGTTGGGCATTGCCATTGAATCATCCAGTACGACGGTGGTCGGCAGGTCAGCCACCTGCAATCTGGCCACAGCCAATGGCATGGGTGATCCCTGCCATTCCCGGGCAAATACATAAATCACTTGTCCGGAATCAGCAGTCAGCTCCGGCGCCAATGAGACACTCACCCGCAGAGAGGGCATGCTGTCTCCCATTTGTTCACGGGCACGCTCGATTCCCGCTTTCAGGGATTCAGCCTGGGGAGTTGAGGGATGAATCGCTTGCAGGGCGTTTTGCCAGCTGGTAATCGCCACGAGATAATCGCCCGATTCAAATGCACGGATGCCTTTTAGGCCCAAGGCGGTGAGGTTGTTGGGATCAAGGGCCAATGCGCGCTCGAGCGCCGAATCGGCCTCAGGACTGAAACGATTTCCGGAGGCAAAATAAGCCGCCTGGGCATACTCTGCCTGAAGGTCTGCATCTTCGGGAGCAATCCGCACAGCACGCTGGTAAGTGGCACTGGACTGCAGAAACTCACCGTCTTCAAGCAGCATACGGGCCAGCATAACAAGGTAATACACGTTATCGGGATGGTTCTGCAGACGGCCGGCAATCCTCTGTTGCAACTGCTGACGAATTTGAGCATCTGCTTCGCTGTCCCGGTTTACAAGGCGCTTCTCCATCAGTTCACTGATCAGCGCATCCTCACTGGCACCGAGCTGATGGTAAAGACTGAAAGCCAATAGCGGCACCAGCAACAGACCCGCCATTAACAACCAGGCTCCACGAGATCGGGTAGATTCCATCACCGGTAAATCTGACTCGTCTGCCAGTAGCAGGCGTTTCTGTTCTGCGACCAGCTCACGATACTGCTGCTCATCCATTTCACCATCGGCCAATTGGCGATCGAGCTCCGACAGCTGCTCGCGAAACAATACAATGTTCGCCTGTTGCCCCTCCTCTGACTGCACTCGGGGCGCTTTTCGCAGCAGCGGGTAAATCACAAAAAGACCGGCCAGCAAGGTGAGAAAAGCCAGGATTGACCAGATCATCGCTCCACCCCACCACTGCTTTTATCGTCACCTGATTCAGACTGTTCGCTTTCTCCCAGCAGAGTTTGCAACTGTGCCTGTTCTTTCGCAGATAATGCTTCACTGCTGCCGGCTGTTGCCGCTACCCCGTCGGGCCAGTTTGCTGGCTGTGCAGCCATTGACTGGCGACGATTGACCCTCCATAAAACACCAATACCAATCACCACCAGAAGCAATGGAGTCAGCCAGAGTATCAATGTGGTATTTTTGACCGGCGGGCGATACATGACAAATTCACCATAGCGAGCAACCAGAAAGTCGACAATTTCACTGTCTGTTTTCCCGTCTTCCAACATCCGGTAGATCTCCCCGCGGAGATCCTGAGCTATAGGGGAATTGGAATCTGCCAGGGTCTGGTTCTGGCATTTTGGACAACGCAATTCAGCCACCAGCTCGTGAAACCGCTGCCGTTTTTCATCGGATGAAAATGTCTGTACATCCTCAGCGGCTCCGACCGAACCAGCACCGGCCAGTATCAGCAGTAAGAAACTCCCAACGGTTAAAACCCTGTGCATACTGCTCCCGTTTTTCCTGCGTTTACATCCGAGCAGCCCTTCATTGCGCGAGCTGGCAAGACTTCACCTGATGATTCCTGGAGGACATCAACAGGCTGGCCGCCGCGCCCCCCACTCTCACTGATCTTCAACGATTTCCTTTGCTGCACGAAACGCCTCCTGAAGAGCAGGCGCCCCGATATAGGGTGCGGTATGCAACAATACCTCACGAATTTCCTCAACCGTGCACCCATTGCGCAACGCACCGCGCACGTGGCCTTTTAATTCAGCTGGCGCTTTGAGTGCAGCCAGGACGGCAATCGTAATCATGCTACGGGTTTTTAGGGGTAAGGCATCACGCGCCCACACGGAACCCCAACAGTTTTCATTGATGTAGTCCTGAACGGGTTGTGTAAACGCGGTGGCCGCCGCCATGGATCGATCGACAAACTCATCACCCATCACCTGGCGACGTACACTCATTCCTCGTTGATAATCTTCTTCAGACATACGATCTGTCACCTCATTGAATTTCTTGCCATATTGGCAGGAGCTTGTCTCGCCAGACGCGCTCATCCACAACACCAATATGCTTGTAACGTATGGTGCCGGTACGATCCACGATGTAGGTTTCAGGCGCACCAAAAACACCGAGGTTCAGTCCCATTCGGCCCCGCGCATCAATCACGCTCAACGCATAGGGGTCACCTTTGTCCATCAGCCATTTTCTGGCCGCCGCATTATCGTCCTTATAGTTAAGGCCGATAATACGTATCCCCTGATCAGCCAACTTATTGAGAAACGGGTGTTCGATCCGGCAGGCAACACACCAGGTGGCCCAGACATTTAGCAGTGCGGGCTCACCCTGAAACAGCGCCTCCGTCACTGAACGTGTTTCATCACCCAGTACCGGGAGAGAAAATACCGGAACGGGCCGATCAATCAACGCCGAAGGCATGGCATTGGGGTCACGCTCCAGGCCGTTGAGTAAAAAAATGGCCAGCACCACAAACACCATCAAGGGCAAAAAAAGCTTTAATCTGGACACATTAGCACCCGACCATTCAAACGTTGCCTACCAGGGTAGCCGACTCGGTCTGGGTAACCCGCTGTCGCCGATATCGCTTGTCCAGTACGGCAATCAACCCACCAATGGAAATCAGCAGAGCACCCAGCCATATCCACCGGACAAAGGGTTTGAAATGCACCCGGATCGCCCAGGCCCCGCCCTCTAATGGCTCCGCCAACGCCACATAAAGGTCACGCCACAGGTTTCCGTCTATACCCACCTCAGTCATGGTTTGACCACTGGCCACATAGCGCCGCTTTTCAGGCTTCAGCTGATTCACCCGTTTTCCATCGCGGGTCACTGTGATCAGCGCTTGGTCCGCAATATAGTTGGGTCCCTGAACCTTACGCACCTCAACAAATTCGAACTGGTATCCAGCCATTTCCACCTGATCGCCCGGCACCATCCTCACATCCCGCTGAATACTGTAAACCGTTGTCACAGCAGCCCCTACCATACAGACCACCACCCCGAAATGCGCCAGAACCATACCATAGTAACTTCCCTTGAGCCGGACCAGGCCATGCCATCTCGAACGGGAATGACCGGATTTCTGCCAGAGATCCAGTAATGTCACCGCAAGCACCCAGATTGCCACGGCCATCGTTACCGCGATGATCAGTGAATAGTCCGTGTTAAACAGCAGAGGCGAGAATGCGCCTGCCAACAGTGAAACCAGCAATGGTGGCGTCAAAAACCGTCGCAGACCGGCGAGGCTGTTCCTCTTCCAACGCATCACTGGAGCCACTGCCATGAATACCGCCAGAACAAGCATCAGCGGGACAAAAAACAGATTGAAATAAGGCGGCCCCACAGAAATTTTGCCCCAGTCAAGCACATCGGCAAACAGAGGGTAAAGTGTGCCCAACAGAATCATGACCATGGCACTGACCAACAGGATATTGTTTCCTAACAGAAACATCTCCCGGGAAACACCGGTAAAATGGGTCACCCCTTTAACCGAAGGTCCCCGCAGGGCATAAAGCAACAACGAACCACCTACCACCAGCGCCAGGAACATCAGAATAAAGACCCCTCGCTCCGGATCAGCAGCAAACGCATGCACCGAGGTCAGCACCCCGGAACGAACCAGGAACGTGCCGAGCAGACTGAGCGAAAAGGCAAAAATCGCCAACAACAGCGTCCAGCTGCGAAATACGCCGCGTTTTTCAGTCACAGCAAGACTGTGGATCAATGCCGTTCCCACCAGCCATGGCATGAAAGAGGCGTTCTCAACAGGATCCCAGAACCACCATCCGCCCCAACCCAGTTCGTAATAGGCCCACCAGCTACCCAGGGCAATACCGAGTGTCAGAAATACCCAGGCCATATTGGTCCAGGGTCTGGTCCAGCGGGCCCAGGCGGCGTCCAGGCGACCGGCGAGCAGAGCCGCCACGGCAAACGAAAAAGCCACCGAAAAACCCACGTACCCCATATACAGCATCGGTGGATGGATAATCAGTCCGATATCCTGCAACAGCGGATTCAGGTCGGCACCCTCCGCAGGATAAAAGGGCAGGCTACGCTCAAACGGATTGGAGGTGAACAGCATGAACAGGTAGAAACCGACACTGATCAATCCCATCACCGCCAACACCCTTGCCACCAGCTCCTTGGGCAAGGTCTGACTGAATAGAGCCACTGCAAAACTCCACGCCGCCAGGATTAAGGCCCACAACAACAGGGAGCCCTCATGGGCGCCCCACACCGCACTGACCTTAAAGTAATCCGGAAGCAAGCTGTTGGAATTAGAAGCGACGTAGCGCACAGAAAAATCGTCGTTGAGGAAGAGCGCCACCAGACAGCCAAAACTGAAAGCCACCATCACGGTCTGACCCACCACCAGTGGTCTCGCTGAGGCCATCCACAGGCGGTTGCCTAAAGAGGCACCAGCCAGGGGTATCCCAGACTGCAACAAAGCTAAAATCAGTGCCAGGATCAGCGCAAAGTGACCGTATTCTGCAAGCATAGGTTAATACCCGGTTTTTCCTGTCAGGATTCATCCGTCGATTGCTTTGCCCGTTCGTGGGCTGCATTCATGGCATCTGCCACTTCCGGCGGGGTGTAATTTTCATCGTGTTTTGCCAGCACTTCAGATGCCATGAAAATGCCCTGTTTGTCCAGCTCACCGGTGACCACAGCAGCTTCGCCCGCAGCAAACAGGTCAGGGAGGATACCGGTATAGTGGACTTCCACTTCGGCTTCACCGTCTGTCACCAGAAAACGGACAAACAGCGAATCACTTGCCCGCTCGACACTCCCGTCTACCACCATCCCCCCGGCGCGAATGCGGACACCCGGTGGCGCATCACCGGCAGCAATCTCAGAAGGCGGATAGAACAAATTGATGTTATCCCGTAAGGCATAGGTCATCAAACCCACGGCAAGGGATGCCGCCACTACAATAAAAATGACTAAAAACAGTCGCTGTCGACGAATCGGGTGCATCATAGTCTAACTCTGGTTGTTGCAAGCAAGCTTCGGGTTCACTCTTTACCTGCCTCGCCCGCACTGTGTTGCCTGGCGGTTTCACGACGCAGCTCCCGGGTAACAGCCTGCCGCACTCGTGACTGCCGGAACAGTGGACTGACCACAAGCCAGGCCATAACAAGGATGGCTATCAGGTAGGCAGACCATACATAGGCCCCGTGCCCATCCATCTGCAAAAAATGCTGAAAACTGTCAAAACGGAACATCAACGCCCATCACCTCTGATTTTGCAACACAATATCCTTTACCCAACTGGACCGACGTTCGCGATGCAGTATTTCCGAGCGGGTATTGAGAATCAGCACCAGCGCATAAAAACAATAAAAGCCCGCTATCATCACCAGCAGCGGATGGAACATATCGGGGTGCATGGTGGGAGCTTCCGTAAATTTAATGGTCGCGGGCTGATGCAGTGTGTACCACCAGTCAACGGATTTATAAATAATCGGGATATTCACCATCCCCACCAGTGATAATACCGCACTGGCCCTGTTCGCGGCATCGACGCTAGTGTATGAGTGCTGCAGGGCCATCACCCCCATGTATAAAAACAACAATACCAGCATGGAGGTAATTCGAGCATCCCAAACCCAGTAGGTTCCCCAGGTGGGTTTTCCCCAAATGGCTCCGGTAATTAACGCGACAAAGGTCAGGGCCGCACCAAGGGGTGCCGCCGACTTCATCACCATATCAGCCAGCTTCATCTTCCAGATCAGGCCCACGGCACCAGCAATCGCCATCACGTAGTAACCGGCCAGTGCCAGGAAAGAGGCCGGCACATGAATATAAATAATCCGGAAACTGTTCCCCTGCTTCGCGTCCCGTGGTGCAAAACCCAGTCCCCACATCAGGCCGATAAGCAGCAACACAAAGGTAATACCCGCCAGCCAGGGAAGCCACTTGCCACTGGCCTGATAAAACCAGCGGGGTGAGCCCAAACGATGAAACCATTGCCACATAGTATCTTTAAACCTTATTTTTGATCGGGCCACCGACCAAATAGTCAACCGTGCATACTGACCCGCAGCGCACCGGCCGTGGCAAACGGTGCAATCAGCAACGAAAAAGCCAGCAGTGCACCCATGACCGCCAACGGGCCCTGTACCGAAAACCCATCTACAGATCGCTGAACCGCGCTGGCACCAAAGATAAGCACTGGCATATACAGCGGCATCACAATCAGTGATAGCAGCAATCCGCCCTTGCGCAGAGCTACTGTCAGTCCGGCGCCTATCGCACCCAGCAAACTCAGCACTGCAGTGCCCATCAGCAAGCCCAGCACCAACGGTAAATATCCCGCTGTGGGAAGAGACAACATCATACCTAAAAGCGGCGCCAGCAGGGTTAATGGCAGACCGGTTATCAACCAATGAGCCAAAATTTTTGCCAATACCATTAAATAGAGCGGCTGTGGAGAAATGACCAACTGTTCCAGTGTGCCATCGCGATAATCACTGTGAAACAGTCCCTCCACTGACAGCAGCGATGCCAGCAGCGCCATAACCCACAAAATACCGGGTGCGATTTCAGCCAGACGGCTGGCCTCAGGGGTCAACCCGAGGGGAATAAGGGTCACAACAATGAAGAAAAAGATGACCGGATTCGCTATCTCACCCCGGTTGCGGAATGCCAACAGCAAATCGCGGCGCAATATCGCGACAAAACCATAACCCATACTCAAACGGCCTCCGCCGAGGCCACCAGGGGAAAACGGCGCACGTTGGCAATACCCAAATCCTGATGTGTCGATAGGACTGCCATACCACCGCGCCGGGCATGCGCAATCAGGAGTGCCTCGAGGTCGGCGACCCCCTGTTTATCAATCGCGGTAAACGGCTCATCAAGTATCCAGAGGGGTGCTTCTGTCACTAACAAACGAGCCAGTACGGCCCGCCGCTGTTGGCCGGCAGATAGCGCATAACAGGGAATGTCCTCATAGCCGCACAAACCCAGTGAGCCAAGGATTTCTTCATTTTTGAGGGGGCTGTGGTCCCGATGAATCCGGCGCCACCAGACCAGGTTTTCAGTGGGTGACAGTGATTGTTTCAGCCCAGGCAAGTGACCGAGAAACAATAGATTCTGCAAATACAGCTGGCGATGACGGGCCACATCACTGCCCTGCCAAAGCAGCTTGCCGGCAGTGGGCATCAAGGCAGTTGAAAGAATTCGCAGCAATGTGGTCTTGCCGACCCCATTAGGCCCTTCTATTTGTAGAACGTCTCCAGACTCCAGCGACAGACAGATCCCGGAGAACAACAGACAGTCGTCCCGTTCAAAAGCAATCGAGTCCAGTATCAGTTGTGGAGTTTGAGGCAACAGAAAACATCCAGCCAGAAGCGCAGACAGTATTATGCCAAAACTCGGGGTGGTGAGGGAAAAAGTTACCCCCCATCAAGGAAAAACAGTGCATGACTGCCGTCAGTCGATATCGTAATCGTAATCACGTATCAATTTTTGCAGTCGACGCTCTTCTAGGCGATCTTCAAGACGCCTTCTAGCCTCTGAATTGACTATTTTTACAACGACCTCTGCCGTTTCAGTTTCCTGACTAGCATCGTCACCCTCACCATCGAAATCATCATCTTGTAAAGCTTCTTCGCCACTCATATCGAAACTCCTGGATCCCGATAAAACGACCCCTGCGGGACGGGGGTCAAGCACCACTGATTTTGCGCAAAAATAGGCGCAAAACAGAAACTGGTCAAGAAAAATAATTCTTTTAATATCAGCAAGTTAAATATTTCTTAAAAAATAATTCCCGCTCAACGCTACTTACTAGATAGTGCAGATCTTCATTTCGGTCAATATCGACCAGTGTATCCAGCTCAAGCCACTGCAAACAGTTCGCCATCAAGCGCTGCCGCGTCACCTCCATAACCCTCCCGGTTCCCCATGGCACGTCTTCAAAAATACCCGGACAAGGTCGATTGAGCCCCACCAGCACATAGCCGCCATCACGGGCCGGACCCAATACAGCGGGGACTGTCTGCAACGCCTTGAGCGCAGCCGCAATATAATTACCATTAATCCCCGGGCAATCGCTGCCGATCAACAACACGTTGCGGTAATGCGGTAGTCGATCAGCAAAAGCGTGGGACATGCGCTGGCCAAGATCGGCGCCTTCCTGCAGGCGAAATGGCACTTCCGCAGGAGTCAGGAGAGCATCGAAAAAAGGGTGCTTACGGTCAGACCAGACTTCGCTATCAACCTGCCCCACTGGCAGATGACGACTGAAGACCCAACTGACCAGCGCACGATGAAGTGCCACACACCCCGCCTTTCCCAGAGAGGGCTCCAAGCGGGTTTTTACAGCACCCAATAATGGGGCCTTGGCAAACTGTATCAGGCAACTGTCAGAGGATCCGGGGATCATTCAGGGTAATACCGTCTAGCCAGACGTGCCGGGGAAACGCCCAGAAAAAATGCCAGCCGCAACCACCACATTTGCAATACCGTGCTCACAATTCCCCGCTGCTGCCAGCGACGAGCGGAAGTCAGAACGGTAGGAGACAACACTTTGGGTGGGCAGAGAACTTTCAGGCGACGACAGATTTCCACATCCTCCATCAGCGGGATAGCGGCAAAACCGCCAATTTGATCAAAAATATCGCGGCGTACAAACAGCGCCTGATCGCCAGTGCCAATACCGGAGAAACGGGCCCGACAACTCATCGCCCGCTCAATCACCCGAAAAGCCCAACTGGTTCCACTGAGCTTGACCGGGAAAAACCCCCAAACACTGTCCGACAACCAATGACTGGAGAACCCGACAGGCAATCGTGTATCACTGTGGAGAAACAGCAGGTAATTGCCGCAAGCCTCTACCGCCCCTGCATTCATCTGCAAACTGCGGCCACGGGGACTGTTGATGACCAGATCAGCCTGGGCAGTGGCCCGCTCCACCGAATCATCCGAGCTTCCGCCATCCACCACAATCAGCTCCACTTCTGCCTGGCGAAGCCCTTGTAAACACTGAAGACAGGACGTTAGCTCAGCACCTTCATTGAGCACCGGAATAACGATACTGAGCTGCAGACCGGCCATTAGTCCAACGCACCGCCACAGCTACTGCCATTGCCGGCGGTACAACCGTAGCAGTGGTCACCAATGGCAATCGGTCGTCCGGACAGATCATTCTGCAGTAGTTCCCGCAAATGCGGTCGACGGTCTGAGGCAATGTGTTCGCTCGGGGCGGACATGGGCATCTCAAGCATCTGGTTGAAATCACAATCGTAGAGGTAGCCCAGCCAATCCACACTGACAGTATCGCGGCACATGACTGTCTGCAGGTGCTCGCGGTGATAATGGTCTTTCAACAACTGCATATAAGGTTCGTAGTTACCATGAGCCAGCAAAGTGGCACCGAAGCGACTGATCGGCATATTGGTGATGGTAAAAAGCTGGTTGAACACAATGCCATAATCTTCCAATAAACGGGTTTTGTATTCCTGTTCGAGCTGCTGCTGTGGGGGCGGAAGGAATGCGCCGTTGGGGTTGTAAACCAGGTTTAAAGCGAGGTCTGGCTTTCGCCCATAACCCAGTGTATTCAGCTTTTGCAGCGCCTCTATGCTTTGCTGAAAAACACCCTTGCCGCGCTGCTCGGCAACATTCTGCTCTGTGTAACAAGGCAGTGATGCAACTACTGTTACACCCTGGGCTGCGAGGAATTCCGCCAGATCGGCCTGGTCTGGCTCGAGGAGGATAGTCAGGTTGCAGCGATCAATGACAGTAACACCCTGCTTGATCGCCGCTGATACCAGATGGCGAAAATGGGGGTTCATCTCTGGCGCGCCACCAGTCAGATCGAGCGTAGAAATCTGTCGTTCACGCAATACCCGCAACACCAGTTGGACGGTCTCCCAATCCATCAGTTCGGTGCGGTTTGGCCCCGCATTCACGTGGCAGTGGCTGCAACTTTGATTACAGAGATACCCCAAATTTACCTGAAGCGTCGACAATCCTTTTCTCTGCAACTCGGGGAAATCGGTAGTGAGCAGAAACGGCCGGGTATCTCTCATTGTATTATCCTGCGAATATTCATCTGCTTTGTGACCCTTGCGGGTTGGGACAGAACCGGAGTCGGTATGGCGCTATTTGCCTGCCAAACTGAAAAAAACAGAATACATGCCCTATGCCTACCAAAACCTGTCAATCCATCGTTGTTTTAACCGGTGCCGGAATCTCCGCTGAGTCCGGCATACAGACTTTCCGAACCAGCGATGGGCTTTGGGAAAACCACCGGGTAGAGGATGTTGCCTCACCCGAGGGCTTTGCCCGTGATCCAGCCACAGTACACCAGTTCTACAATGAACGCAGACGGCAACTGCTGGATCCGGATATCGCACCCAACCCGGCCCATCTCGCACTGGCTGAATTTCAACAACGCTGTTCCGGCAACTTCACACTGGTCACACAGAATATCGATAACCTTCATGAACGGGCCGGCAGTAGCCATGTTCTTCATATGCATGGTGAGTTATTGAAAACCCGTTGCAGTGCTACCGGGAACATTTTTGACTGTCACCAGAATACCGCTTTATCGGTGCGCTGCCCATGCTGCGACAAAATGGCCACCCTCCGTCCCCACGTGGTGTGGTTTGGTGAAATGCCACTTTTTATGGATGAAATCTACCGGGCTTTACACCAGTGCGATTTATTTATTGCTATTGGCACCTCCGGTCATGTCTATCCGGCTGCCGGGTTCTTTGCCGTCGCCAAAGCTGCCGGGGCACAGACGGTTGAACTCAACCTGGAGATCTCAACCAACGGTTCGCAGTTTGACGAATGCCATCAGGGACCGGCCTCGATATTGGTCCCCGATTACTTTCGATCACTCTAATCCCGGGCTCCAGAATCAATTGAATCAAGGGTCCTTCGTGTCGTTTGCAAATGGGTATGGTCCACTTCTTTCACTGCATAAAAAATACAATCACTCACCGCTATCGAAGGATTGGTCGTCACCATAAAAAGCTTTAAAAAGGTTCGAGGGTAAAGCTTGCCCTCCCGTGAAACAAAATATTCATCAATGACGTCATGGCCATGGGCATCGACCACCCTGAGATTCCGGATACCCTGCCCGCTTAGCCAGGCCAGCGGCGAATCCGGACCGACGATGCCGAAATTTCGCCGATCGAGGTGAAGCGGCAGCGTAATATCCATACCGGGGCAGGGTTCCTCTGCGTAACACAGGCGTCCTGCGGGCTTCAGCTCCATCCTCACCGGGTGCCGATAGATATCCCGCTCGGCTAATTTCTCTGAATCGGGGAGCATCGGCCTGGCTAGTTCTGCTTCCGTCATAAATCGTTTTAATCCCTGGCGGGCAATCGTGTCTGACAGTGCCTGCGCAGCGCCACCACACTCAATCGTCACTATCGGACAACCGAGTCCTGGGGACTCCATCAGCGCCCCCAGACGGATATCGGTAATAATGAGCCGATGGGTAAAAAGAATGGCGATATCCATATGAATGGGCTGTTCTTCTACAGCGACCGCAAAAGCGGGTCCATCACCGGAGGTATTATGGAGATCGATAACGGCCTCGGGCTCCACCCGGCGAATGATATCCAGCAACTCAGCAGCCAACATTGCTTGGGCATCAGAGTAGGGGGGAGCAAACAGCCGATTCATGTCGCGCTGATCTGGCAAGTAGCGGTTACTGAACTGCGGTTCCGTCAATGCCGCCTCGACCGAGACAATCGCCAGGTAGGTATCCACCTCCGGCTCAAAATCCTCGCGCAACAATTGATGAATGGCCTTCAGACCGGAGGGTTCATTGCCGTGCAGGAGGGTGACCACAAAACGGCAACGGCGCTTATCGCGGCCGTCCAGCTTGATCACCGCCGGCCCGCCGAGCTGAACGAGAAAATCGGTAACGGATGCTGGCACGTCTTCTGCCGAGGGCTTCTGAAGAATTCTGAAGCTCTTCCCCAACTGCATATTCACTCCTCTGCCTGCTCAATATCAGTCCACTGGGATACCGGGATATTGGCCATTGAACGCGACTGGTAAGCGGCCAGCAGCCGCCGGCAAACCTCTTTCCGGTTCATGCCAGTAGACATCAACTGATTAAATTGGGCCAACTGCCAGCTCGCACCATTAACCCCGGTTGATAATCTGCCCTCGATAACCTTCAGCCACTTCCGGTATTCCTTTTCATCGACCCCGATACTGGCCAAACCCCGTGCCGCAGTGGGTAACAGCTGCTCTAATACACTGGCCAGTGATTGCTCCTGTAAACCATTTTGTCGGGCATTCGGCCATAGTACCTGGGCCTGCAGCCCATCTCTGGCCGCCCGGTAAAAGTTCTCCTCCGCATAGCTAAACGGCAGGGCCGATAGCAAGGGCTCCAGCTGATCGGACAGACCCTCGGCGAGTCCGATAAACAGCGCTGCATTTGCCGCCATGTCCAGTGGCGTAGGTCCCGCTGGCAACGATCTCATCTCTATCCTCACATGAGCATCGCCTTCGGGATCAAAAATTGGCCGATTCCAGGACCAGATGGTTCCATCATGCAAACAAAGTTCTTCAAGCAGCGGCATGCCACCGCCTGCCACCACGGCCCGGGGATCTTCTGCACTGACCAGCGGCATCAGAGGCTTGTAGAGTTGTACAGTTTCCCGGAACAACTCCATTGCGTTACCACGCAACCAGCCGTGACCAAAGCTGACTCGGGCCGGTTTACTCCAGCCATCGGGCCCGACCTCAGGGTCATCAATGGATTGCCTGAACAAGGGTACTCGGGTCTCGTGCCAGAGACGGTGGCCCAGTAATAGTGGCGAGTTGGCGGCAACACCAACCATCAATGGGGTAACCAGCTGAATGGCGTTCCACAGCGTGCCAAACCGGGCGGGGTCAGTGCGGTAGTGCAACTGAAAGGACGTGCAAGCGCCCTCCAGTGTCACATCACCGTGGACCAGATGAATAGGGTCTGGACCATCGATATTAATGCCGAAAACATCCGTTCGTGATTGCCGGATGGCCTCAGCGAGAACTTGATAACGCGGCGTATCAGTCATCACAGCTTCGCCAAAGTGATTGGGTCCCAGGGTGGGGAGAATACCGATGGGTATGACGCCACCCCCCTCCTTATTCAGCAGCGAATGCAAATCCGCCAGAGTTTCCAGCATTTGCTGCTCGATGGCAGTAAACGGCTGACCTGCAGCAAACACCGGGGACAGATTAAATTCGAGATTGTAACGGTTCAGTTCAAGGGTCAACCTAGGGTCATTACTCTGCGCCTGAACCTCCAGATTGCGCAATAGCGGCCCCCCTCGCCCGTCGACCAGATACAACTCCAGTTCTGCACCAATACTGGCGCTTCCCTGCCCGAACCCCGGCCGGGCCAGAAGACTATCCAGCGCTTCGAGGCAATAATGCAATTTTTCTTCAAATCGCTTGAAGTCGACAGGTGTAAAGCTGGTTTTATCGATGGATTGCCCCATGAATCACACCTCTTTTATCCCGGCTGACCGGTTTTAACTATGACATTGCTTTGCCATCATTGATCAATATTTCCTGGGGGAAACAACCTGGCTCCCATCTGCTCCGATGGATAAAGACTTTCAAGGCTTTCCGAGCGACCGGAACTGGTAGCCATTCTGGCGTGATGGCGACGCAACTGGCGAGGCTCGAAAACACCACAGGAGTGGGCAATCGTACCGACATCATAGGTCATGTTCGCCACGTAGTTTGCCACCCGCTCGGATTTCAGTATGGGGTTCAACCCGCGCTGCAATTTTGGGTCATGGGTCGTGACACCGGTGGGGCAGGTATTTTTATTGCACTGCATGGCTTGAATACAACCGAGAGAGAACATGAAACCACGCCCGGAATTGACAAAATCCGCGCCCATGCAGAGCGCCCAAGCCACCCCGGAGGGCACAATCAGTTTTCCCGATGCAATCACCTTGATGCGCTCTTTGAGACCGTAGCCATGCAACAAGTCAACGACCGCAGGAAGACTCTCGCGGATGGGCAACCCCATATAATCCATCAGCGCCTGAGGTGCGGCACCAGAGCCGCCCTCTGCACCGTCGACCGAAATAAAATCCGGAGCCGATTCAATACCTCGCGCCAGTATCAGTTTAAAGAGATCTTCCAGCCAGACGGTGTCACCAATAACCGTTTTGAAGCCTACCGGCTTTCCTGTAACCCTGCGCACCTGATCAATCATATCCAGCAAGCTGCCGGCATTGGTGATTTCCAGGTGCCGGTTGGGACTGATTGCATCCTCACCCACCGAAATGGCCCGAATCAGTGCGATCTCTTCAGTGACCTTGGCCCCGGGCAGAATACCGCCCTTTCCCGGCTTGGCACCCTGACTGAGCTTGATCTCAAACATTTTGACCTGCGGATGAGCCGCAACACCGGCCAACCGTTCTTCGCTGAGTCGACCCTGCTCGTCCCGAACACCAAATTTGGCGGTACCAATCTGAAAGACAATATCGCAGCCGCCCTCAAGGTGATAGGACGAAAGACCACCTTCGCCGGTATTTAACCAGCAGCCGGCTTTGGCCGCACCTCGAGATAACGCCTGCAATGCCGGCTTGGAGAGCGCGCCGTAACTCATACCGGAAATATTCAGAATAGAGGTCGTTGTGAACGGTATCTCACAATAGGGCCCAATGGTGATAGGGCTGGGGGCCACCGCATCCTCACCGCGGGTGGGGTACGCACAGTTGACAAAAAATATTGAACCGAGCGGACGCAGGTCTCGCGTTGAACCGAAAGCCAGCGTTCTATCCACATCCTTGGCCGCTCTGTAGACCCAGGCACGTTCGGCCCGATTAAAGGGCATTTCCTCACGGTCCAGAGCGTAGAAATATTGACGGAAAAATTCACCCATGTGCTCAAACAGGTAACGAAAACGACCGACAACAGGGTAGTTTCGGCGAACCGCATGTTTGGTCTGGGTAATATCAATGATATAGAAGACAACCAACGTAAGGATTAGCAGACCAAAAGAAAGTACAAAGATGACGGCCAGAGAATTTAGCGTGAAGTAAACCCAACCTGACGTGACTGATTCCATATTTTATTTTGCCCTGTTTTCAAGTAGAGGTAGGGTTTCGGAGATTAAAATAATCTCACCGATCTGACCATGTTACGCTGATAGAAACAACTATCCAGTTGACCTGATCAGTAGCCTGTGGGACAAAAACTGATCATAATTCCCGCCCCCAACGTCATCAGCCCGAACTTATGCCAAAAAAGATCTTACGCCGCTTTCTGCCGGATCCACACAAAATCCTTAATGTGCGCCCTATCCGCTGGATGGGCCCTCTACTGAAAGATCCCAACCTGTTCCATATCAACCGTGCTTCGATTTCAACGTCTTTTTTTATCGGGCTATTTTGTGCTTTCCTGCCGATTCCGGGACAAACGCTGGTGGCCGTACTATTGGCATTGGTATTCCGCAGCAATCTACCTCTGGCCGTGGCACTGATCTGGATCAGCAACCCACTGACGATCACCCCGATGTTCCTGTTTGCCTACAGTGTAGGTACCTGGTTATTGGGTCAAAGAGAATCTCACCTTGTCATTGAGCTCAGTTGGGACTGGGCAATTGCACAGGGCAGTAGAATTTGGCTGCCACTGCTGACCGGCAGTCTGGTTTGCGGGTTGATCAGCGGTATCATAGGCTACCTGACCATTTTGAATCTGTGGCGGTGGCAGGTGATCAAAAACTGGGGTGTTCGTAAGAAAAAACGTCAGGGACACGCAGCTGCATTATTAAATCAGAGAGAAAATCCCTAACTGACAAAAAGCTATTACTCGTATCTCAGGACATCTGCCGGACGTGTATTGGCAGCACGGATAGCCGGGTAAAGGGTCGCCAAAAAATTCAGCGCTAATGCCACAGCAACGATCAGCGCCACATCATTCCACAACAGTGCCGAAGGGAGGTAGTCAAGTGGATAAATTTCCGAGCTGAGTAACGGGCGGCCCATTAACGACTCAAGCCACCGGGCCGCAGCCGTCACATTCAAAGCCCCCACCACACCCAGCAGCACACCCAGCAGGGTACCAAAGAGACCAATCAGCACACCTTGAGTGAGGAAAATTGCAACAATCTCATGCCGGACAAACCCCTGTGTTTTGAGAATCGCTATCTCGGCACGCTTGTCGATCACGGTCATCATCAGCATTGAGATTACATTGAAAACAGCGATGGCAATGATCAGAAAAACCAACAGGGAAACCAGGTTGCGAGACATTTTTATGGCTTGATAAAGATTGCCATGAGTCTGTATCCAGTCGGAAAACTGGTAACCGGACGGCAGCACTTGCAGCAGGGCATAACCGGTCTGACGCGCCTCAAAGACATCGGCCACCCGCACCTGCCACCCCCGGGCCAGGCCCGGATGTCCCGCCAGCCTGGAGGCTGTCTCAAGCTTCGCCAGCACCAGACTCTGATCAGCCGCTGTGCGAGTGTCAAAGGTGCCCAGCACGGTAAAAGTCGACACTTTTGGTGCCTGTTGGAGCCCGTTACCTCCGGATGCGGGCACCAGTAATGTCACCCGGTCACCCGCTGACAGGGACAGTTTTTTGGCAATCTCACCCGCCATCAAAAGGCCATTGGAATGAACAGCCAGCTGCCCCATCAGGTCAGGAGAGACGAACACACCCATGAACGGGTCGGCCAGTGATGGCTCAAGCCCCATCACCTCCACTGGTCTGGTTTTGCCACGGTGCGTCAACATACCCTCCAGCCGGGTAAAGGGCATCACGGCGCGGACATTCGGCTGCTGCTCAAGGATATCCCGCAACGTGTCACTCTGCTGAACATCGTACTCGTTAAACAATCGTATGTGAGGCACTGCTGCGAGGATACGTGTCTCCATTTCCCTATCAAATCCGTTCATTACGGACATAACCACCACCAGCAGGGCAACGCCCATCACCAGTCCCAGAATGGCCAGCAGTGAAATAAACGACACCATCCGCTTGCCAGCGCCAGAGGTAAAATTACGCAATCCGATAAAGACGGTTAGGGGTCTGAACACAGTTGGCTACAATCCCTGATCCATGGAGTGAGATTCAGTGACATCCGTCAGACAGCCCTCTGTAAGTGAGAGCACCCGATCCATCCGAGCCGCGACCTGAGCATCATGGGTGACCACCACAAAACTGATCGCCAACTCACGATTTAATGACATCAGAAGTGCGAGTACCGTTTCTGCTGTGACAGGGTCAAGGTTGCCGGTCGGTTCGTCCATCAGCACACAGGCCGGTTTTCTCACCAGCGCCCGAGCAATGGCGACTCTCTGCCGCTCTCCACCGGACAGCTCAGAGGGTTTATGGTCGCAACGTGCGCCCAGACCAACCCGATCAAGCATTTCCTGAGCCAACGCCGTCGCTTCAGCAACCGGTATTTTTGCCACCAGCAGCGGCATGGCCACATTTTCAAGTGCGCTGAACTCACCCAGCAGATGATGAAACTGGTAGACAAACCCCAGATACTGATTGCGCCAGCGGGCCCGCTTCGATTCACTCATTGGCTTCAGAGCAGCCCCCATTACATTGACGAAGCCCTCGTCCGGGTCATCCAGACCGCCCAGCAGATTCAAAAGAGTGGTTTTTCCAGAACCAGACGTCCCGATAATCGCAATTCTCTCACCACTTTCAACCTGCAGTGACAACCCCTTTAACACATCAATCCGCTCTACGCCCTGGCGATAGTGTCTGGCAAGGTTATCGCAGTGCATCACTGCGGATGAATCAGTGGTCATAACGCAAGGCCTCCGCCGGTAAAATCTGTCCCGCCCGGTATGAAGGATACAAGGTTGCCAACAGACTTAAACCAAAACCCAGTCCGCTTATCACAAGGACATCCTGCCACAACAACCTGGAGGGTAGCTGGCTGATGAAATAGACATCAGGATCAAATACTCTGAAACCTACCACATATTCAACCCAGTGGACGATGTCGCCAATCCAGAGGGCAAGCAAGCTGCCAAAAACAACGCCACAGAGCACCCCGAAAGCACCTACGGCACTACCCTGTACCATAAAAATTCGTGAAACCGTTCCAGCCTCGACACCCAGGGTGCGAAGCACCGCAATATCCTGCCGTTTATCAGCCACCATCAGAATCAGGCTGGCAATAATATTAAAAGCCGCAACAGCAATAATGGCCGCCAACAGCAAGCCAACCACCTTTTTCTCCAGTTCTATCGCCTGGAATAAATTACCCATATCCTCCGTCCAGGCTTTGGCCCTGAATCCAGGGGCCATATCGCCATTCAATGTGGAAACAATGTCACCTGCAGCAAAAGGATTGGTAAGTCGCAACCTCACACCCGTGACATTTTCACCGGTTCGGAACAACTTCTGGGCATCCCGATAATGAACAAAGGCCAGCCCCGCATCCACCTGCGCACCTACCTGAAAAACGCCAAAGACACGAAACCGCTTATATCGCGGAAAAATACCCGCCGGCGTCACATTCAGTTCAGGCAACGACAGCACCACATAATCACCCCGAATAACCCCAAGCGAACGGGCAAGCAGATTGCCGATAACAATGCCATACTCGCCCGGCTGCAGTAACGCCATCTCGCCTACCATCATATGCTCACTGATCGGGCTGACCGCGCCTTCCAAAAGCGGATCTATACCCTGTATCAAAACACCCTGACCCTGAGCATCTGAAGACAGCAGCCCATACCCCTCGACGTAGGGAGCAAACGCCTCAACACCCCGGACGAGGGTTGCATCAGCACCTAATTGTTGCCAGTTGCGGACACCGTCTTCATTAAATATTGCTGCATGAGCTACCACGTTAAGAATTCGCTGCCTTATTTCGTAATCGAAACCATTCATCACGGAGAGAACCAGGATCAGGGCCGTCACGCCGAGTGCCATCGCGACAAAAGACAATAGTGATATAAAAGATACGAAACCATTTTTGCGTCTGCTGCGGATATAACGCAGACCGATAAAAAAAGGCAGGTTAGTAGTCATGGGAAGGCATTAAATCGGAATCACCGAAGGCAAACAAGTGAACATTTTATCTGGCGGGCAAACAGTTTGTCCGATCTCCGCCAATTTGGCAGTTGCACTTCCCGCATTTCAGCTTACTATAATTAAAACCGACAAAGGCAACCCCAATCCGAGCCGGACACGCCTGAAATCTAGGGAATTTGATCATGAATAAACCACTGATACTGCTTTTTTCTGCGCTAATAAGCCTCCCCCTGGCTACGATCGCCGAGCAGGTTATTATCCCCGTTGGACAACAATCGGCGCAAAATCAGGCCATTGAAAAACCTGATCGAGGCATCAGCAAAGACAGGGTTCGCGCTAAATTTGGTGAGCCCTTAAGCATGAAACCCGCAGTGGGAGAACCGCCGATTTCATCCTGGGAGTACCCTGAATTTCAGGTCTATTTTGAATACGAGCACGTACTTCATTCGGTGCTAAAACGCACTGAATCGGGAAACGCTGCCACAGAGTAAGACTTATGCCATCCCGGGCCGTATGATTGTGGGGAGTTTTTCGGCTCCGGCAATCAGATCACCAGTTTACGGGACTCCCGACACAGCCGGTTCATCCCGTTAATAGCGGCGATTCTGTAGGCTTCGGCCATGGTCGGGTAGTTGAATGTGGTACGAATAAAATACTCAATGGTATTGGCATCGCCGGACTGGTTCATAATCGCCTGGCCAATATGAATAATTTCCGATGCCTCCGCACCAAAACAATGGACACCAAGGATTTCCAGCGTTTCCTGATGAAACAATATCTTTAATACACCGACTTCTTCGCCGGAAATATGGGCACGGGCTATGTTCTTGAAGTAAGCACGGCCTATCTCATAGGGAACTTGCTGTTCGGTGAGTTCGGACTCGGTCTTGCCGACAAAGCTGATTTCCGGAATCGTCCAGATACCGGTAGCAACGTCTTCAACGTGATATTCACGCGCAGCACCACACATGTGTGCAGCAGCAAACCGACCCTGATCATAGGCGGCACCTGCCAGTGATGGCCAGCCCACTACATCACCGGCCGCATAGATATGCGGGACTGTCGTCTGGTAGTGCCCATTGACCTCCAGCTGACCCCGCTCATTCACAACCAGGTCCAGTTCTTCCAGCCCCATATTTTTAGTATTGCCGGAACGACCATTGGACCAGAGCAGCGCTTCAGCGTGAATACGTTTGCCCGACTTCAGTTCCATAGTGACACCGTTGTTACGGGTTTCTATATGGTCATATTCCTCATTGTGTCGAACGGTGACGTTCAGATCGCGAAGCTGATAGCTGAGTGCATCTGAAATCTCATCATCGAGAAATGACAGCAACCCGGAGCGACTGTTCACCAGATCGACACGGGTATCCAGTCCGGCAAAAATCGAAGCATATTCACAACCGATTACCCCGGCACCATAAATAATAATATTGCGAGGTGTTCGATCCAGACTCAGAATCGAATCACTATCAAAAATACAGGGATGATCAAAATCCACATCGTCTGGATGATAGGGACGTGAACCCGTTGCGATCAAAAAGAATCGTCCCTTAATCGTTTCGCGCGTGTGGTCAGGCTGTTTGATGGAAATATGGTGAGCATCCGTAAAGCTGGCTCGCCCCAAATGGAGTTTGATACGATTGCGAGCATAATCTTTTGTCCGCCCTTCTACCTGCTTGCGAATGACATCATCTGCGGATTTCATCAAATCGGGGAAGGAGAACCAACGGGGATCGCCCACTGCACGGAACATGGGCATGGTATTGAACTGCACCATGCGCCGGACTGCATGGCGCAAGGCTTTTGAAGGAATGGTCCCCAGATGGGTACAGTTACCCCCCACCATGGGCCTGTCATCAACTACTGCCACTGACCAGCCCTGCTTCACTGCGGACATTGCCGCACCCTCGCCTGCCGGACCACTGCCGATTATTACCAGATCATATTGATAATCTGCCATGCTTTAAAACTCCAGATTCATGGGTGGTATATTCGGTACCATATATTGGCTACCACTTCACAACACCTCCAAGGCCACCGTTATAAACCATAGCAAGCGAGACGAATGCTGGTGATCAATACACCTATCTAGTATTTAGATGTGATATCGGCTTGTTCAACCAATAGGGTCTCATACGCCTGGTAATCGCGACTGGCCGCCGTCAGGGCAACCGTTGTGGAAAGCACCTGCTTCTGTTCAGCACTCAGTTTGTTGAAATCCCCCTCCGTAACCCGGGTCAGGGACACAACCACATGATCGCCATTGGCAAGGGCCAAATCACTAACGACCGCACTATCCGCAGGCTCCGCTAGTGAAAAAACCCACTGGCGAATCTCCTCGTTGAGTTTGCCACTGAACCGTTTTGTGTCCAGATTAACCTGCCATTGGAGCGACTCCTGTTTAGCCACGTCTTCAATTGACTCACCCCCTTTAACACGAGCGACCAATGTCTCAGCACGCTCCATCAACTGACGGTCTGCACGTTCTTTCTTGAGAATCTGCTCAATACGGGGCCTGACCTCAGCCAAGGGTTTGAGTCGTGAAGGAATTCGCTCCCGAAGCGACAGCACCACTACGTGATCATCTGCCAGATCAAGCACTTCACTGGTAAGACCTTTTTCCAGAACCGGCTCGCTGAATGCAGCCGTGATGACCTGTGGTTTACCCGCTAGACCCTCACCACCATTGCGGCTGAATGGTTCGGTAACCTGCAATGTCAGATCAAGCCTGTCGGCAACACTTTCCAGGGAGGAGGCATTATAGGAAAGGTCCTTGAGCTCCTCAATTCTCTCTGGCAACAACTCCAGTGCCAACTGCCGTTGAAGCTCACGCCGGATACCCGGCTCAATGTCATCTCGGCTAGGTAACTCAGCCTTTTTTTCTGCCAGCAGTTTGACCAGATGGACACCGAGGTCGGTTTCTACCAGATCAGAAACCTCACCGACAGAGAGGCTATCCAGCGCCACACTCAATGATTCCGGCAGATCGCCACGTTGCACAAAGCCCAGATCACCACCCTGTTCAGCAGTGCTGTAATCCTCCGAGTATTGCTCAGCAAGCACAGCAAAGTCTTCACCGGCTTCCAGCTGCTGTTGAATGTCAGAAATTTTGTCGAGATGACTGCCGTCGTCCTGTTTCTCAAGCAGAATCTGCGCGACCTGTCGCGATTGCTTGATTCGAGCGGCATTAATTCTGGCCTCGATCACATCGTTGACAACATTCTCTTCCACGACGACTTCCTGTACCAGGTCGTCGGGACGCAATTCTATGTACTCCACCACCAATTGCTCGTCTGCCATAAACTGGTCTGTATTGCTCTCATAGAAAGACTGGATTTCTTCATCGGTAATTGAAATTGCTTCCAATACCGGCGCGCGGGGGATAGTCAGGTAGTAGAAGTCCCGGGTTTGCTCAGTGATGCTCGCCAATAGCTGGTTTTCCCGCTCCGTGGAAAACCCGGTATTGCTTACCCCCTGCATAAACTGGCTATTCAACATATCTGCTCGAAGCAGTTTATTGTAGGAGTTCGGGGTGTAACCCATCTGTCTGAGCACAAACTCATAGCGCTGGGCATCAAACTTTCCTTCCACTTGAAAATCAGGGACCTCAAGCAACAGGCGATAAATCATTTTGTCGTCGATAGCCATGCCCTGTTCCCGAGCTGCAAGCTCAACCGCTTTCTGGCGAATAAGCTGTTGCATAACGGGGCCACGAAGCTGCTCATCGTTGATCATGGACGGGTCGAGATCTTCGTACCTGTTAAGAATCTGCTGCTTCTGAAGCGCCACGGATTGTTGGAGACGAAGCTCCGTAATGGTCTCACCATTGACGCTGGCGACTTCCTCAACAGAACTACCGCTGAGAAAAATTGCATCCACACCGAACAGGGCAAACGGCACAATAATAATAGCGACCAATACAATTTTGGCCGAGCCTTTGAGGTTGTCTCGAAAGTCCTGCAGCATAAAAATCTCTTGATTTGGTTTTATTTGGACGGATAAGGTTATTTAAAAAAAAAGGCGCATCGCTGATGCGCCTTTCAACATACAAAAAAGACAAACAGCAGACGCCGTTTTATTTATTAACAGCGTCCTTCAGAGCTTTACCAGCTTTAAAGCTAGGTACGTTGGCAGCAGCAATCTTGATTTCTGCCCCGGTCTGAGGGTTGCGCCCAGTGCGAGCAGCACGCTGTTTAACAGCAAACGTCCCAAAACCTACCAGAGAGACCGGGTCACCTTTTTTCAGGGTACGGGTTACAGCGTCAATAGCGGCATCCAGCGCGCGGCCGGCAGACGCTTTGGAAAGATCAGCGGCATCGGCAATAGCATCAACGAGTTCAGATTTATTCACAATAATCCCCTTGTTATGTTAATAAGACTCTTCACCTGTAACACACGACTTTACTGCTTTCCCGCAGGCTGTGGCATGTAAGATGACTGCAACGTTATACCAACCCCCCGAAAACCGGTCAAGCGCTTTAGTGAGTATTTATGCGGGCTCCAGCCTCACCATGAGTTTTTGTTTCATCTTTGTCGACGCGATCATACTCTTCATCAGACAACGGTTCCGGTTTTCGAATCAACGCAATCTCCAGAACTTCATCAATCCACTTGACCGGATGTATATCAAGATCTGCTTTAATATTCTCCGGTATCTCTTTGAGGTCGCGCTCATTTTCGTAGGGAATCAGCACCGTGCGAATGCCACCGCGATGAGCTGCCAATAGCTTTTCCTTTAAACCTCCAATTCTTAACACTTGACCGCGAAGGGTAATCTCACCGGTCATGGCCACATCCGCACGCACCGGGATACCAGTGAGCACTGAAACGAAAGCAGTACACATTCCGATACCGGCGCTGGGGCCATCCTTGGGGGTCGCGCCTTCAGGCACATGAATATGCAGGTCTACCTTCTGGTAAAAGTCGCGTTTGATGCCCAGGTTTTTTGCTCGACTGCGAACCACCGTCAACGCCGCCTGGATAGACTCCTGCATCACATCACCAAGCGAGCCGGTTTTAACCACCTGTCCCTTACCTGGCACCGCAGAAGACTCAATGGTTAACAACTCACCACCCACCTGGGTCCAGGCAAGACCGGTAACCTGGCCAATCTGGCTCTCTTCTTCAGCGCGACCAAAGTCATATTTGTAAACACCCAGCAAATCTTCGAGCTCAGCGGAAGTAATGTGGTGAGACTCCCTGACACCGTCGCGAACGTTCCGCGTAACCACTTTCCGACAGATTTTTGCCAATTCGCGCTCCAAACCTCGCACACCCGCTTCACGCGTGTAGTAACGAATAACGTCCATCACCGCTGTGTCGTCCATGGTCAGCTCGTTCGGCTTCAGACCGTTAGCTTTGCGTTGCTTTGGCAACAGATATTTGAGCGCAATATTGATCTTTTCCTGCTCGGTATAGCCGGGAATCCGAATGACCTCGAGACGATCCAGCAGAGGACCGGGAATATTCATCGAATTTGCCGTACAGATGAACATAACTTCGGAAAGATCGTAATCAACTTCCAGGTAATGGTCGTTGAAGCTATTATTCTGCTCGGGGTCAAGGACTTCAAGCATCGCCGAGGCGGGATCACCGCGATGGTCCATGCCCATCTTGTCGATTTCATCCAACAAGAATAACGGATTCTTCACCTCGGCTTTGGCCAATTTTTGAATCGGCTTGCCTGGCAGGGATCCAATATAAGTCCTGCGGTGCCCACGAATTTCAGCTTCATCACGAACACCACCCAGAGACATACGCACATATTTCCTGCCGGTTGCCTTGGCGATGGACTCACCGAGTGAGGTCTTGCCCACCCCCGGAGGCCCCACCAGACACAACACGGGTCCTTTAAGTTTTTTCACCCTCTGCTGGACTGCCAGAAACTCCAGAATTCGCTCCTTGACCTCCTCGAGCCCATAGTGGTCTTCATGGAGAATGCGTTCAGCACGCTTGAGGTCGTGGCGGACCCTGGAGCGTTTTTTCCAGGGCACACTGACCATCCAGTCAATATAGCCGCGCAAAACCGAGGCTTCAGCCGACATCGGCGACATCATTTTCAGTTTATTCAGTTCTGATTTTGCTTTATCAAGCGCATATTTTGGCATACCAGCTTCATTGATTTTCGTTTCCAGCTGTTCGATATCATTGCCACCCTCCTCAACTTCGCCAAGTTCTTTCTGGATCGCTTTCATCTGCTCGTTGAGGTAGTACTCTTTCTGGCTTTTTTCCATTTGTTTTTTGACGCGCCCACGAATGCGCTGCTCAACTTCAAAAAGCTCGATCTCGGATTCCATCAAGCCCAACAATGTCTCCAGCCGATTTGCCAGAGAAGGTGTTTCAAGTATTCCCTGTTTTTGTTCGACACTGAGGGCCATGTGTGTGGCCAGGGTGTCAGCCAAACGACTGGGATCCTCAATACCTGCCACGGTACTCACAACCTCTGAAGGGATTTTTTTACTCAGATTGACGTACTGTTCAAACTGGGTCAGAGCCGATCGCATCAATGCTTCGGATTCTTTACTGGACAACACCTCGTCGGACATCACTTCGTAAACACCCACGAAGTAGCCGGGCGATTCATCAATTTTCTGGATAGTAACGCGCTCGACACCTTCAACCAGCACTTTGACCGTGCCATCGGGGAGCTTCAGCATTTGTAACACCGTGGCGAGAGTGCCCACACGGTAGAGATCATCGGGTGTCGGATCGTCTTCCGCTGCAGCTTTCTGCGCCACCAGTAGAATCTGCTTGTCCTGCACCATCGCTTCTTCAAGGGCCAGAATCGATTTTTCCCGGCCGACAAACAGTGGGATCACCATATGGGGATACACCACTACGTCGCGCAGAGGCAGCATTGTCAATTGATTATGCACAGTGTTCTGTCCCATTCTTTAACCTCTTTAGCGAGCGTTTAATACAAATTAGCTTACTGCAAATATGGGGTTTACAGGGGTAAAAACAAGTGACCAGCGGCAGATAAATGTCTTTAGGCAAAAAAGAAGGCCCCGCAGGGCCTTTCGGGGATAAAAAATAGCTTACTCATCACTGGCAGCTTTTTGCTGCTCTTTATTTTCGTAAACCAGTAGCGGCTCTGACTCGCCACGAATTACAGTGCTGTCAATCACCACTTTGTAGACATTGTCCATAGAAGGAATGCTGTACATGGTTTCCAGAAGGACGTTTTCAATAATCGAGCGCAACCCGCGGGCACCGGTTTTCCGCTCCAGTGCACGCTCGGCAATGGTCTCGAGTGCATCACGACGGATATCCAACTCCACCCCTTCCATTTCAAACATGGCCTCATACTGCTTGATCAGGGAATTTTTGGGCTCGACTAGAATGTTCACCAGTGCATCGCGATCAAGCTCCTCAAGTGTGGCAATCACGGGCAGACGCCCCACGAACTCTGGTATCAGACCAAAGCGCACCAGATCTTCCGGCTCCAAGTCTGTGAGAGTCTGACCAATATTTTTGCTGGTATCCTTGCTTTTCACCTGAGCACTGAAGCCAATACCACCTTTATCGGAGCGCTCCTGGATAACCTTCTCCAAACCGGCAAAGGCGCCCCCGCAAATGAAAAGGATATTGCCGGTATCCACCTGCAAAAATTCCTGCTGGGGATGCTTCCGCCCACCCTGTGGCGGCACCGAGGCAACCGTCCCTTCAATCAATTTCAACAGGGCTTGCTGAACCCCCTCGCCTGACACATCACGGGTAATGGAGGGGTTATCCGATTTTCGGGAAATCTTGTCAATTTCGTCGAGATAGACAATACCACGCTGGGCTTTCTCAACATCATAATCGCATTTTTGCAATAATTTCTGAATAATATTTTCAACATCTTCCCCGACATAACCCGCTTCTGTCAGGGTTGTTGCGTCGGCAATAGTAAAGGGAACATTCAGCAGTCGCGCCAGTGTTTCGGCCAGCAGCGTCTTGCCACTGCCAGTGGGACCAACCAGCAGGATGTTACTTTTGCCCAGTTCAATCTCCTTTTCTGCACTCTTGCCGCTACTCTGGAGGCGCTTGTAGTGATTGTAGACAGCGACAGAAAGGATTTTTTTGGCACGCACCTGGCCAATTACATACTGATCAAGAATCGCATTGATTTCTTTGGGTTTAGGCAGTTCTTCACTGGAGGACTCAGCGTCAGTGTCCTGAATCTCTTCCGTGATAATGTCATTACAAAGGTCTACACATTCGTCACAGATAAACACCGACGGACCTGCAATCAGCTTGCGAACTTCGTGCTGACTCTTGCCGCAGAAAGAACAGTACAGCAACTTGCCGTCATCTTCCCCTTTTCCGGTTTTCTCATCACTCATAATACTGTCTCTACAAATCTACTCATCTTTAACCGACAAGGGAGAATAAAATTCTTTTATATCAAACAGATAAAACATATCTTCTCTTTTGAAAAGACTAACGACTCTAGGGACGTTTGTCCAGCACCTGGTCAATCATGCCATATTTTTGTGACTCCTCGGCACTCATGAACTTATCCCGCTCGGTATCGAGGGCGATTTGCTCTATGGACTGGCCAGTATGGAAAGCAAGACGCTCATTCAAACGCTCGCGTATCTTAAGAATCTCCTGGGCCTGAATATGAATATCGGATGCCTGTCCCTGAGAGCCACCACTGGGCTGATGAATCATGACTCTGGAGTTTGGCAGGCAGTAACGTTTTCCGGCTTCACCGGCGGCCAACAGGAAAGCACCCATACTGGCGGCCTGACCAATACACATGGTGCTGACATGAGGCTTGATAAATTGCATGGTGTCGTAAATTGACATCCCCGCGGTCACTGACCCACCGGGCGAGTTGATATACAGGTGAACATCCTTGTCGGGGTTCTCTGATTCCAGGAACAACAACTGCGCCACCACCAGATTAGCCATGTAATCCTCTACAGGTCCCACCAAGAAAATAACGCGCTCCTTTAATAAACGGGAGTAAATGTCATAGGAGCGCTCACCGCGAGCAGACTGTTCCACCACCATGGGCACCAGACCACCTGCGTTACTCACATCGAGACCGGACGTCGAAGATAGATCAAATTTCATAGATATTCACTCAAGAAAAAACCTGTCGAAGCATTGTAACCAGCAGTAGGGAGAAGGCAAGTAACCCGGACCGCTCCCGATCACTCCGAAAACCAACAGGCCCCAAACATCCTTGAAGCTTGGGGCCTGTCGCTACACACCATCGGAGTCACGACTGTACCCCAAGTGGCCTGAATAAATGAATACTAGAAATCTGCCGTGCCGTCCTGATCCGGTTGAATGGCTTTCTGGTAGCTGACTTCCTCTTCATTGACCGTCGCTACTGAAAGCACATGGTCAATCACCTGATCCTGGAGCACTGCAGACTCTACGCCCTTCATCAACTCCTGACTGCTGTAGTAATATTTGACCACTTCCTCGGGCTTCTCATAAGTGGAAGCCATTTCTTCGACACGGTCGCGAACCCTTTCAGGACTGGTTTCAACTTTCTCGGTTTTAACGATTTCATTAACTATCAGGCTGACAATGGAACGACGCTTCGCCTGATCAATAAACAGGTCATCGGGTAGCAACTCGGGATCAAAATTGCTGCCACCACCGCCCATGCGGTCGGCCATCTGCTTTTTCATCTTGGAGATTTCGCTGGCAACCAGTACCTCCGGGATTTCTTGTTCACTGTGCAGATTACACAGCTGCTCCATAACCCGGCCTGTGGTCTTGGTTTTCAATGCCTGCTTCAGGTCACGCTCCATATTCACGCGAACCACTTCACGGAATCGTTCTTCTGTACCCTGTTCCATACCGTACAGCGCAAAAAACGCCTCATCCAGCGGGGGCAAGACAGCCTCAGTCACTGCATTGACCTTGATGGTGAACTCGACAGGCTTTCCTTTCAGCTCTTCGGCGTGATAGTTTTCGGGGAAAGTCAGTGAAAGCACTTTTTCTTCGCCGGCAGACATACCCACGACCCCTTCCTCGAACCCGGGGATCGCTTTACTGGCGCCGAGATCAAGCATGAATTCCTTGGCAGAACCGCCATCAAACTCCTCGCCACCCATGATACCCCTGTAGTCGATATTGACCTCATCACCATTAACGGCGGGACGGTTGACCTCTTCCCAACTGGCGTTCTGCTTGCGCAATGCGTCAATCATCGCAGTGACATCCTCTTCTGTCACTTTGGCAAGAGGCTTGGTGACGACCACTTTCGTCAGGTCCGTCAAAACAACCTCAGGCATAACCTCAAAAGTCGCGACAAACTCAAGATCCTGACCCGGTTCATCTTTCACCGACTCAATTTCAGGACGTCCTGCGGGTTTAAGTTTCTCCTGGGCAACAGCTTCAGCGAATGTGCGACCCAGCACTTCGCCGACAACTTCCTGACGAATGCTATCACCAAAACGTTTTTTCAATACATTCATGGGCACTTTGCCCTTGCGAAAACCGTCCAACCGAACTGTTTTGCTGGCCTTATTCAGGCGTTCATTCACCTCAGCGTCGATACGCTCTGCCGGTACGCCCAGGGTCATTTTACGTTCGAGACCAGAAGTTGTTTCGATAGAAACCTGCATGATTGTCCTCTGAATAGTTCGCTAACTTAATTAATTTTATGGTGCGGACGGAGAGACTCGAACTCTCACATCTCTCGATACCAGAACCTAAATCTGGCGCGTCTACCAGTTCCGCCACGTCCGCAATAAGCCGGGTAATATCGAATCATGCGGCAGGCAGCCGCTTTCGACAAAGGGGGTGGATTTTGCCACAGCACACACCCCTGAGCAACAACCGATGACCCTGTAGTGCCATCCGCAACAAAGTTAAAAAGACATCAGGTTGGCCGGGCGATCAATACGACAGCATCTTCTGCAGACTGATTGATCAACAACGTTTCCGTTCGTTCAGCGGGCAACAAAACCGCCTCTTCCATCAGAAGATGATGGCCACCCAATACAACCACACCATCAATCGCCATCAGCAGACCATAACAGCCCGTAGCGGGCACCAGATAACCAGAACCGGGCAGCAACGTCAGCCGCCACACACGGAAATCATCGAAGTTCACCACTTCAACCAACAGATAACCCAGACCCTCCTCCAACATGGTCAACTCTGGCAAATCCGGGGTCTCAAGGGACATCATGGCTACCGCCTGCTCCGTGTCCCATTGCCCCTGAGTGAGAACTTTCTGGGCAAATGACAAGATCCTTCGTTCATAGACAGGGGTCTGGAATTCCACCGTGCGAACCCCGTGTTGCAGGGCATGAGGTGTCAGCAGCGGAATCTTGACCACATCGCCCACGGAGAGTGGTAACAGCGCCGTAAATCGGTTCATCTCCTCTCGCAACTGATGCTCCTGCTGCTGCAGAAGCTCTGGCAGCTCATCGAACCAGCCCTGCAAACAACTGGCTGGCACCGGCACATTGGCATCAATACCGAGCACTTCACGCCGCTGGTCGAAAAGGTCGTCAATCTCACGGCGAACAACTTCATAGCGTTTCACAGCCGCCAGGAAGTCTGCCCTGAAATCATCATCAGAGACATAAGCCGCCTTGACCTCCGGATCAAAACCAAAACGGATGGCGCCCATACCTTCCGGCCAGGCATGGCGGTCAATGTGCGTAACGACATAGACTTCGCGCTTTTCCTCGTGCAGCTCAAAGTACAGATCGCCGTATACTTCCTCCGGCAATGGATCGAGTATCTTGAGCAGATTGATGTGGCGTTCTGCACCAGCCGCCAGTCGCCGGGGGGCAGCCGAGAGAATCCAGGGCAAGGGGCTGCGAGCGACGCCATCACTGACATAAGACTGGCCGCGTTGCTCAATACCGGTAAACCAGATTTCCCTCCCCCAAGGCTTATCAATAGCTACCGGCTCCAGGCGCATGGGGCGATCGAGGAAAAGCAGGGGGAAACCGTAGGCAACACAGAAATCACCCAGGTCGAAACAATCGTGGTCCAACATCACCAACCGGTCGACGAGCAACTCGTCGAATGCGGTCACAGTGAAAGTGGTCTGGCCCTCGAGTTGCTGAAAAATAGCCAGCAACTCAATGACCGGCGAGCCGGACAGGTAATACTGCACATACTCGTAGCGGAGAGTCAGGCAATCCCATGGGCTCAACGGCCCGGCAAGCCATTGCTCAAGGGCGTGTTCAGGGTTTTTCGTTCGGCGTATATCCAAGCTGATTCATTCCAATCATTTCGTAACAAAGTCTAGCAAAAAAGCGATGACCCCGCCGAAGGAAAAGAACCGCAGGTCTGCTTGAAAAGCACCTGCCTGACGAGGTTCTTGAAACAATCAACTTGACGAAAGCTACTTGAGTGTCTTTACTGACGTAACAAAAAATTATAAAACCCAGGCCCCACCACGATGATGCGTCGTGAAAAACTTATCGAACCTACAGGATAGTATTATGATCAAACCACACAAATTACTCGCGTATCTGGCAACTCCACTCATCGCCGTTTTTATGCTGTCAGGCTGCGCAGAAGATGAGGGAACCGGTGAGCAACCTGTGATGGAAGAAGCTGTAGAGAGCGCAGAGCAAACAATGGAAGAAACCGGCGAGACCGCTAAAGAAATGGCGGAGGAAGCGAAGGAAGACATGAAAGAGATGGGCGACGACATAAAAGAGGCCTCTGAAGAACAATGGCAGGAAACCAAGGAGGCAACTAAAGAACAGTGGGAAAAAGCCAAAGAGGCCACTGAACAAGATAAATAATAATCGGCAACCCGAAAATCTTTACATTCCCAACAAAAAAACCGGCACAAGGCCGGTTTTTTTGTGCCGCATGAAATAGCGTGTTCTATCTGTAAATCGATCAAACTCCCACCGCTAACTCAAGCGTTCGAATACGGTCGTCACCCCCTGCCCCAGCCCGATACACATGGTTGAAACCCCCAGTGTACCGTTGTGCTGACGAAGCACATTCAACAAGGTCCCGCTGATTCTGGCACCGGAGGCACCCAGCGGGTGCCCCAGCGCGATTGCACCACCATTGACATTCACTTTCTGGTCCATCACGTCCAGCAGACCAAGATCCTTTAACACTGGCAGGGATTGGGCAGCAAACGCCTCATTCAATTCCAGATAATCGATATCAGCAATGGTCAGCCCCACCTTTTTTAGAGCCGCACGGGTGGCGGGTACTGGTCCATAGCCCATGATCGAGGGGTCAACACCCGCCGCCGCCACCGAAACAACTTTCGCCATTGGCGTCAGACCCAAAGCAGTAGCTCGCTCGGCAGACATCACCAGCATGACTGCTGCGCCATCGGTAACCTGCGAGGAAGTACCGGCAGTGACCGTTCCGCTGACCGGATCGAACACCGTTTTCAACTGTGACAATCCCTCCAGGCTGGTTTCAGGACGGATCGTTTCATCCTCCTGCATTAAATAGAGGCCACCATTCTCATCGTGGGCCTCGAGCGGAATAATCTCATCGACAAACCGGCCTGCAGTGCGTGCTTCGGCCGCCAGGTGATGGGAGCGAACGCCAAATTCATCCTGCTGTTCACGGGTAATACCGTGAATCCGGGCCAGATATTCTGCAGTCAGACCCATCATGCCCGCCGCCTTGGCAACCCTGAGATTCTGTGCCGGATTCGGGTCGTGATCATGCGTCATCGGCACATGGCCAAGGTGTTCCACTCCCCCCACCAGATAAATATCGCCCAGTCCTGCCATCACATTGGCCGTGGCAATATGCAGTGCCGACATGGAAGAACCACACAACCGGTTGATCGTCATTGCAGGAACGTGGTGGGGAATGCGGGTACGCAGAGCCGTCATTCTGGCCACGTTGAAGGATTGCTCACGACCCTGCATCACACATCCCCAAAGGATGTCATCTATTTCAGCGGGGTTCAGTTGCGGATTGCGATCCAGCAGTCCCTCAATCAGTGCCGCGCCGATTTCATCGGCACGGCGATTCCTGAAGGAACCATTTTTCGAGCGGCCCATCGGGGTTCGCGCGCAATCAATAATCACCGTATCTCTTGGTTTCAAGCTCACAAAAAATCTCCTGTTAACCTCTGGTCCGGCGATCAGCCGTAATAACCTTCACCGCTGGCAGCCATCTCTCGCATTTTTTCAGTGGGGGCATAGAGCTTACCCAAATGGCCAAGGCGATCGGCCATAGCGCAGAAATTATCCAACCCCATTTCATCCATCCAGCGGAAAACGCCACCGCGAAACGCCGGGAACCCAAGGCCATAAACCATCGCCATATCTGCTTCAGCGGGTGAACCCACCACACCGGTTTCCAGACAATGAGCCAGCTCGATACACATGGGCACCATATAGCGCGCTACGATGTCCTCATCAGTGAGCTGGTGATAGCTGGAGACTAGGGGTTTAAACAGCTCCGCCACGGAGTCGTCCGCAAACTTGCCGGGCTTGCCGCGCCGGTCTTTTTGGTAAAGATAAAAGCCCTTACCATTTTTCTGACCCAGCCGGTCGTTCTCAAACAGGGTACGAGTGGGCGAAATATCCGCAGCATCTGCCATGCGATCCGGGTAGCCCTCCACCATGCTGGGGAAACAGTGCACGGCGGTATCGATGCCCACCACATCCAGTAGATAGGCGGGGCCCATCGGCCAGCCCCAAGCCTCCATCACCCGGTCGATATGCTGGTAGTCGGCACCGTCGACTATCATCTTGTCAAAGCCGAACACTGCGGGGAACAGCACCCGGTTTACCAGAAAGCCGGGGCAATCATTCACCACAACGGGTTTCTTTCCGAGCGCCAGCGCGTGGGCCACGACGGAGCCCACAGTCTCATCAGAGGTCTTGCTGCCGCGAATCACCTCCACCAATGGCATGGCATGAACCGGATTGAAGAAATGCATGCCACAGAAATTTTCTGGTCGTGTCAGGTTTTCAGCCAACAGATCAATGGAAATCGTCGAGGTGTTGGACACCAGAATAGCATCCTGCTGGAGTCGCCCCTCAACCTCCGGCAACACCACACTTTTAACCTTGACATTTTCCACCACCGCTTCAATCACGATATCGGTATGCTCGATCCCGTCGTAGCTCAAAGAAGGCATGATTCTCGACAGTACCGAGCCCGCTTCCAGCGGACTCATCTGGCCGCGATCTACCCGCTTGGCCAATAGTTTGTTCGCCTCACTCATACCCAACGTCAGAGAATCGGTGTTGATGTCTTTCATCAGCACGGAAAAACCCTTGATGGCATTTTGATAGGCGATACCGCCACCCATAATGCCCGCGCCCAGAGCTGTAACGTGAGCAATCGATTTAGTCGCCTGTTTGGCATATTTTTTCGCAACACCGCCGATAAACTGGTCGTTGAGAAACATGCCCACCAGTGCCCGACACTGCGGTGTCTGGGTCAGGTCGCTGAAAGCCTGGAATTCCACTTCAAGTGCTTCGTCACGACTCATTTCGGCAGCCTGCGACAGAACATCAACGGCGGCCAGCGGTGCGGGATAGTTACTGCCCGCCTTCGCCATAACCGCAGCGCGACTGGTGTGCACGGACATCCCCAGCTCAATCGTATTGAGTTGTATGGGGGCCTGTTTGCGCTGACGACGGACCATATAATCGAGTTCGCCGCTGGCGGCGCGCATCAGCATCTTCACCGCTTCGTCTTTCAACAGGTCTGGCTCTACCACGGCATCCACAGCGCCGTCTGTGAGGGCGGCAGCGGCCTTCTTGTGCTGCCCTCCGGCAATCCACTCCGCAGCATTGTCAAAACCAATCAGTCGCGGTAGTCGGACCGTGCCACCCCAACCGGCAATAATACCCAACTTGGTTTCCGGCAATCCCACCTGCGCTTTGCTCGACATCACCCGGAAATCACAGGCGAGGCAGACCTCAAAACCGCCACCGAGGGCAAAACCATTGATGGCCACTACCGACGGAAACGGTAGTGACTCAATTCGGTTAAACGCTTCATTGGCCGGAGCGAGAAATTTGCGGCGGTCTGCCTCACTGCCTTTGAACGCCTCACCGAATTCAGTGATATCCGCCCCGGCTACAAACACGCTTTTACCACTGGTCAGCAGCAATCCTTTGATATCGGTTTTTTCCGACAGCAGCGAGAGTGCTTCCAGCAACTCCATCAACGTAGCCTGATTAAATATATTGACCGAACCCTGCTGTGCATTGAAATTCAGCTCCACAAAACCGTTTTTGAGTGGCTTCAAGCTGAGGGTGTTGCCCTGAAACATGGGTGCTCCTATCCTGAAAAAGTGGTGGTAACTAAAGGCTATTGGTCGGCGGCGCGAGTTAGCGAACCGCCGGGTGATAGTATGCAGGGCCACAATGACCGGCAAAGGGCATTTGTGACCCATGGGTACTGACTGCGGCATATTTGTCTGTCAGACTTCATAGCATAAACCACGATCGGGCTTCCTGAACAAAATCACATCATCTTCCGGTCGTTCAATACTGGCTCCCCATCGAGTGCAAAGATAATCCATGGTGACAAAGCTGAAAAAACTGATATGGGTCAGGTCATTTTTGTAATGCCACCGCTCAAATGCCGCTTTGTCTTGTACCAGCTTGGTCATCAATCCCAGCCAGCCACCCGGCTCCAGCATGGCCCACAGGGTCTGAAGCACCTCACCGGGCCGCGACAAATGCTCCACCACTTCGGTCGCTGTAATGAAATCATAGCGATTGGCCAGTACTGACCTATCTGGAGCATAGTAAATATCGTAAATCACCACAGCAAACCCGGCTTCCTGCAACATCACCGACAGCGTCGGCCCCGGCCCGGCCCCAAAATCCAGCCCACGGCTCCCCGGGGCAAGCTTGCCAATCAACGGTGTGCAGAGACGACCCAGGAATGCCCGGTAGCGCTGATCCCCGGGATTGTTCTCATGGAGATCGTAATGGCTCTTTTCCTGCGCTGGAGAGAGCTGCTGCCCGGACGGAACAAATACCAGTTGGCAATGCGAGCACTGCAGGTAATCCCGTTGCCGGTCAGACCAGTAGTGCGCCACTGCCCGGTCTTCACAGAGCGGACACTGAATACCATCATTGTCAGCCATATTTTAATCTCTGGGACAAGTCTGTTGTGGGCCAGGAGAATCGCCCATAATCGCGCCCTTACTCTGTCATTATCAGCATTCCTGCCATAGACAATACGATGGACGATATGAATAAAATCCAGCACCAGATCGCTACGGAAATCAACGTCAAGCCGGCCCAGGTTGCCGCCGCCATGCAGCTGCTGGACGATGGCGCGACGGTACCGTTTATCTCCCGTTACCGCAAGGAAGTAACCGGGGGCCTGGACGACACGCAGTTGCGCACTCTGGAGGAGCGGCTCGGTTATCTACGGGAGCTGGAAGATCGCCGATCCACCATTCTCGCCAGCATTGAGGAACAGGGCAAACTCAACCCCGAATTAAAAACGGCTATTCTCGGTGCCGACACCAAAACCCGGCTGGAAGACCTCTACCTACCCTACAAACCCAAGCGTCGCACCAAGGGACAGATTGCGATTGAAGCGGGCCTGGAACCGCTGGCAGATGCATTGCTCAATGACCCAAGCCTGAACCCCGAGCATCAAGCCCAGGCCTATATCAATCCGGAACAGGGTATCGCAGACAGCAAAGCCGCACTGGATGGCGCCAAGTATATTCTGATGGAACGGTTCAGCGAGGATGCCAACCTGATCGGCAGACTGCGCCAGCAGCTTGCCGATGAAGCGTTGCTGACAACCACCGTAATAACTGGCAAGGCACAGGAAGGCGAGAAATTCCGTGATTACTTCGAACACAGTGAACCTCTGAAAAACACCCCCTCACACCGTGCACTGGCCATGTTCCGCGGCCGCCGTGAAGGCATTCTGGCAATCAGGGTAGATCTTGCCGTGGATGCCTCCAATCAGCACCCTTGCGAAACCGCGGTCGCCCGACACTTCAATATTGAGCACAGGGGTCGTTCCGCCGATGATTGGCTGGCCGAAGTGGTGCGCTGGACCTGGAAAGTCAAACTGCATGTGCATATCGAAACCGACCTGCTGGCAGAACTCCGGCAACGGGCCGAAGCCGACGCCATCGGTGTGTTTGCCACCAATATCAAGGATCTGCTTCTGGCCGCACCGGCGGGCCAAAAATCCACCATCGGACTCGATCCCGGACTGCGAACAGGCGTCAAAGTGGCGGTGGTAGACAGCACGGGGAAAGTCATGGATCACGATGCCATTTTCCCGACCCCGCCACAGAACAAAACCCGCGAAGCAGAAGCTAAACTGCTGGCATACTGCCAAAAACACCAGATCGCATTGATCGCTATCGGCAACGGCACGGCCAGCCGGGAAACCGAACGTTTTGTCAGGGAAATGCTGAAAAATCACCCGGAGCTCGCCACACAGGCGGTGGTGGTCAACGAATCCGGTGCCTCCGTGTATTCAGCCTCCGAGCTTGCCGCACGCGAATTCCCCCATCTGGATGTCACCATTCGTGGTGCCATTTCCATTGCCAGGCGACTGCAGGATCCGTTGGCGGAACTGGTAAAAATCGACCCGAAATCCATTGGGGTCGGCCAATACCAGCACGATGTCAGTCAGGTTGAACTGTCCCGCAGTCTGAATGCCGTGGTGGAGGACTGTGTCAACGCCGTCGGTGTCGAGGTGAATACTGCCTCCGCCGCACTCCTCAACCGGGTGGCTGGCCTGAACCAGACCATCGCCGACAATATAGTGGCTTTCCGGGATGAGCACGGCCCCTTCAAAAGCCGTTCCGCCCTGAAAAAAGTACCGCGACTGGGCGACAAAACCTTCGAGCAGGCCGCCGGTTTTTTGCGCATAGCCAATGGTGACAACCCATTGGATGCCTCCGCTGTTCACCCGGAAAGCTACCCGTTGGTGTCGCGCATGGCCAAAGATCTCGGCAAACCCATCCAGTCGCTGATCGGTGACGCCACCACCCTGCGCAGCATCACGGCAAACAACTATGTGGACGAGCGATTTGGCCTGCCCACCATCACGGATATTCTCAGCGAACTGGACAAACCTGGCCGTGATCCGCGTCCGGAATTCAGGACTGCCACCTTCAAGGACGGTGTTGAAACGCTGAAGGATCTACAGCCCGGGATGACTCTGGAGGGTACGGCCACCAACATCACCAGCTTCGGTGCATTTGTGGACATCGGCGTACACCAGGATGGCCTGGTGCACATCTCGGCACTGGCAGATAAATTCGTCAAAGACCCAAGAGAAGTCGTCAAGGCCGGTGATATCGTGCGAGTGAAAGTACTGGAAGTGGATATTGCGCGCAAGCGCATTGCCCTGACCATGCGGCTGGGCGACGAACCGACAAAGAACAAAGCATTGCCAGAAAAGTCACGCCAACATCCACAACGCAACAACGCTACAAACAAGCAAACGTCCAAAAAACCTGGGCAGTCCGCACAACAGCCCGCCAAAACCGGGACCCTCGGCGCACTGTTCGCCGAAGCGATGAAAAAGCCCTGATTACCCACTATTGGCAGGTATACGGAAAAAGCGAGAATTGCTGACGATTACTAATCAGGTGAGACTGTATAACCCTTATCCTGGAACAATCTCAGGCAGGCGGATGCAGCATCCGTGTCATATAACTTGCCAGCATTTTGCTCGATTTCAGCCAACGCCACATCAATGCCCAAACCCGGGCGATAGGGGCGGTGGGAGGCCATTGACTCCACCACATCGGCAATGGCAACTATCCTGGCTTCCATGGTGATTTGCTCACCCTTCAACCCTAAAGGGTAACCGCTGCCATCGATTCGTTCGTGATGTTGCCGAGCTATATCGGCCACCGGCCAGGGGAAATCGATATTTCTTAATACTTGGTAGCCGAACTCGGTGTGTTCTTTAACCAATGCATATTCCCCGGCACTCAACCTTGATGGCTTGACAAGAATTTCAGCAGGTACACCAATTTTACCAATATCGTGCAGCAACCCCGCAATCCGTAACCCTTCCTGGTACCTTTCATCAAATCCCATTTCAACCGCAATCGCCGCAGAAATTTCGCCGACGCGTTTTTCATGACCCGACGTATAGGGATCTCTGAGTTCCGTCAACTTGGCGACGGCATCGACCGTCTGGAGCATCGCCTGTTCCAACTGCCCTGCGTATTGAATTGTATTTTGTTCCAGTTGGTATCGCTGACTGATATCCGTCCAAACCCCGATGAAACGAGGAACCGGTGAGGCTAACCGATGCAGTTCATCCTGCACGAAGATATAGTTGCCGTCTCCACGCTGAAACCGGTATTCATGTACACCTTTTCCTCTCGCAAAAATTCTTTGACTGCTTTTAATAGCTTCCTCACGATCATCCGGGTGCAGATGTTTCTCCCACCAGCCCGGCAGCAGCGCCTCCTCTGTCGAGTATTGCAATACATCCACGATGTTGGGGCTGACCCAGGTGGCATGGGACACTCTATCCCTCTGCTCAAGCACATACACAATAACCGGCGCCGCCGCAAAAAATTCCGGCAGTGTAAAAAAATTCAATTCAGAGGCAACTTCCGCCTGTTCCGCACGTTTTTCAGAGCGCTCAAGACGGTAAAGCAGAAAATAGAGCAGTAAGGACATCAAACCAACAAATAAAAGTCCTTTGAGCGTACTGCCTAAAAATGTGGTTTCAATGTCACCAAAAAGATGAAATAACAGCCAGTCACTACCGAGTATCCAGCCCGTGCCAACCAGACCATAAAGAACGACAATCACTAATTTCTTTCGGGACAGAACATCCATTTAAATCAATTCCTTAACCATCGGATCAACCTGATTTTCTATGGTGCTGCCACCCAAAATAGTACTCTCTGTATCATCTGGCAACGATTTTGTTTCTCATTAACCGCTTATTTACCGCTCTCAAACTTGAGCGGAACACAGTCAAGCACAACGGGCAAATTGACATCTGCATACCAGCACCTGTTCCACACAAGCTATCCCCGGTCAATGGACAGCCTTGACGGACTTTCAACACCCACTTAATATAAATGAGAATGATTACTATTAGTTTTTATGCGGAGGGTCAAAATATGGGGTATCTCATTCACACGCATCTCAAAGAGGGTCGCCCGTGCCTTCGCATAGTCGATGCCGAGTCCGGCCAGGAATGCCTGCATTGGTGCTGCGAGCGCCCTCCCGGCGCAGAAGAAGAAACCGCCAAGCAGGAAATGCACAGACTGGTTAGTAAACTTTTGCTGCTCAGCTGCCAGCAGACGTTATGCAGCCCTGCAGATACAACCAAAATCAAGCGAACCCGCTAAAAGAAACCGAACAAAAAAGGCGGTCCGAATGGACCGCCTTCTGGAAGATGGGGTGGCTGACGGGGATCGAACCCGCGACCACAGGAATCACAATCCTGTGCTCTACCAACTGAGCTACAGCCACCATTGTATTACTTGCTGTCTATTGCGCCAGAACTGGATGGCACGCCCGGCAGGATTCGAACCTGCGACCTACGGCTTAGAAGGCCGTTGCTCTATCCAGCTGAGCTACGGGCGCTCAACAAGCAGTTTACAACAGTTTCCGAAGATGAGGGTGGTCGGGGAAGAGGGATTCGAACCCCCGACATCCTGCTCCCAAAGCAGGCGCGCTACCAGACTGCGCTATTCCCCGTTCTTACTCTGAACCCTCATTTCGAGAGCAGCGCATAATACTGACGCCAACCCGCTTCGTCAATCAAAAAGCCGGATCGGTTGCCGCCGGTTACTCGCTTCACAGACAAGAGGCGAAGTGCGAAAATGCGTGGATTTACACCCGGACTCAGGAGTCATACTTACCATGGCAGCAATCATTCTCGATGGCAAAGCCGTCGCCCAGCAGACCGAGGCCGAACTGAGCGAACGGGTGGCGCGACTGAAACAGAAAAGTGGTGGCCAGGCACCGATTCTCGCCACCATTCTGGTGGGCGGCGATCCGGCATCAGCCACCTATGTGAAAATGAAGCAAAATGCCTGCAAGCGCGTGGGCATGGAATCCATCGCGGTAGAAATGCCCGACTCCACCACCACTGAACAGCTACTGGCCAAAATTCAGGAGCTTAATACCAACCCCAACTGCCATGGCATTTTGTTGCAACACCCGGTACCGGAACAAGTTGACGAGCGTCTCTGTTTCGACAGCATCGCCCTGGAAAAGGACGTGGACGGTGTCACCTGCCTCGGTTTTGGCCGCATGGCCATGGGTGAATTCGCCTATGGCTCTGCCACACCTCAGGGCATCATGCGTCTGCTGGCCGCCTACGATATCCCCTTGGCAGGCAAGCACACCGTCGTCGTCGGCCGCAGCCCGATTCTCGGCAAACCCATGGCCATGATGTTGCTCAATGCCAATGCCACAGTAACCATCTGCCACTCCCGCACAGAAAATTTACCGGCAATTATAGGTGGTGCCGATCTGGTGGTCGGCGCAGTGGGGAAACCCGAATTTATCAAGGCCGACTGGATCAGGGATGGCGCAGTGGTAGTGGATGCCGGTTACCATCCCGGCGGTGTCGGCGATATTGAACTGGCGCCCCTGCACGATCGCGCTGCCGCCCTCACCCCGGTACCGGGTGGTGTCGGCCCCATGACCATCAACACGCTGATCCTGCAGTCCGTTGATGCCGGTGAGAAAAAACTGGGCTGAACAGCCATCATCAACCCCGATAGCGATTGTCGTTACCCCTGCCCTGCTCTAGGATAAAGAGATAGGCGCACGACAGGATATCATCATGATAGCGAAGCGACTGGTCGCCCACCGGGGCTACCCCAGGCACTACCCGGAGAACACCCTGCTCGGTATGAGCAAAGCAATTGAAGCCCGGGCAAAATTTATCGAGACTGATATCCTCTTCAGCGCCGACCAACAGCCGGTGCTTTACCACGACACCCTCATGACCCGTATCAGCGGCGTGGAAAACGCCATTCATCTGTTGACCCTGGATGAACTGCGCCAAAATCCGGCCCACGAACCGGAGCGGCTGGGCCAGGCGTTCGTCGGTGAGCACATCACGCCTCTCTCGGCGCTGGTCGGGTTGCTGTCGGAGCATCCTAATGTCACGGCTTTTATCGAGCTGAAGCGCACCGGACTGGAAACTGTTGGTATCAAAAATGCTTACCGCATTGTCACCGAGATACTTGACCCGGTTATCGGGCAGTGCGTACTGATCAGTTTCAGCGACGAATTTATCCAGTATGCCCACGAACAGCAGTTTTCCCGCCTCGGAGTGGTACTCAAGGACTGGCAGGACAGACAGGGGCCCTGGATCACCGACATCCAACCGGAATTTATTTTCTGCGACACCGACAAAGTGCCGGAAGGAGCCACGCTGGACGAACTGCAAAGCACTGTAGTGGTCTACGAGGTGGAAGACCCCGATCAGGCCATTGACTGGTTCAACCGCGGTGCCGATATGGTGGAAACCTTTGATATCGGCAGCATGATTACCAACCTCGCCCACCGGGCCCTCTGACAGTGGCCGACAACAACCCCAGCGAACCCCATCCGGGCAACCAGTTCGATGTGGTGGTGATCGGCGGCGGCATTATGGGCGCCGGGGTGGTACAGGCCGCCCAGGCCGCCGGCTATCACTGCCTGGTGCTGGAAAAAAACAGTTGGGGTTCAGGCACCTCCAGCAAATCCAGCAAACTGATTCACGGCGGTCTGCGTTACCTGCAAAGCTGGGAGTTCTCGCTGGTACGGGAAAGCCTGCGGGAGCGCACACGCCTGTTATCGCTGGCTCCGCAGCTGGTTTATGGCAACTGGTTCTACATCCCCCTTTATGAAGGGTCGCGATTGCGCTCCTGGCAACTTCGTGCCGGTCTGACGCTCTACTGGCTCCTGTCGGGCTGCCGCACCGATGCCCGGTTTAACGTGGTTCCACCGGCCGAATGGCCCGAACTCGCAGGTCTGAAAACAGCCGGGTTGAAAAAAGTGTATCGCTACCGCGATGCCCAGACCGATGACGCCAAACTCACCAGCGCGGTAATTCAGTCCGCCGCATCGCTCGGGGCCGAGGTTGACAGCCCGGCAGAAGTCATCGCTGCGGAAAGCACGCCGGAGGGTTACCGGGTCCTGATGAAAGCGGCGTCGGGGGAAAGAACCGTCCACTGTCGTTTTCTGGTGAATGCCGCTGGCCCATGGGCCAACCAGATCGCCCGGCGGATAACTCCAGCACCCGGTCATCTCGACGTGGATCTTGTGCAGGGAACGCACCTGTTGCTGGACAGGAAAATCAGCGATCGCTGTTTTTATCTGGAATCCCCCAGCGATGGTCGCGCCGTGTTTGTATTGCCCTGGTATAACACCACCCTGCTCGGCACTACCGAAACCGGCTTTGACGGCGACCCGGATCAAGTGCTGCCCACAGCGGCAGAGAGAGACTACCTGTTAGGTATTTTGAAGCATTATTTCCCCGACTATGATGGCCGAGTTTGCGGCGAAATGGCGGGGCTCCGGGTGCTGCCAAAAGCCGCTGAAGGATTTCACCATCGCAGCCGCGAAGTGGAGTTTGTCGAAAACGCGCACTATCTGGCGATCTATGGCGGAAAACTCACCGGCTACCGCGCCACCGCCGAAAAAGTCCTGGAACGGATTGAGAAAAAACTGGGGCCGGCCAGTGCCGGGCGACGCGGTGACACCCGCCGGTTACCCCTACCACCCGCTAAAGGGCAATCCTGACTCCAGGCCCTGTCAGACAGACCTTGCCGTCGCGTCCGCCATGGCTTTAAGCCAGTCAGTGTAACGCTGCTTGATAGCCCCATCAGGCTGCGGCTTAAACTGCTCAAATGCCGACGGCCAATCTCCCGGCTGACCTGCCAGCAAAAAAGCCGCGCCTCTCGCGGTGCTTTCCGTTTCACCACTGCGCAACACGATCAACCCGGACAGGTCTGCCAGCCGCTGACAGAAGCCGTCGATCATCGACAGACCGCCGCCGACCACTATCTCCACGACAGGATCGCGATCCTCGCGAAGGCGGGTCAGGTTCACCATCAGCATAAAAACCACGCTTTCCAATACCGCGACGAGCTTACCCGCCGCCGAACCCTCACCGATAAACCGGCTTTGAAAATCACTCTGCCACCAGGGCGCACCCAACCCACCTACCCCATTCAGAAACAGCGGGACGTTCTGTTCACTATCACACCAATCCGCCAGATAGCTTTGATAGTGCTCAATGCCCAATTCGGCGCTGATGCTGTCGAGGGCACTGGCCGCCCCATTCACCGTGCCTTCGGCAACAAACAGACGTTGCCGGGCAGACTGATAGACGAGGGTTTTCAGCAGGCCTGTCGGTGCCGGATCATCGGCCGGCCAGGGCCTGGCAATAAATGCCCCGGTACCCACATTGATATAAAGACGATCGGGTTCCAGCGGGCCAACACCAAAAAACGCGGCATTCTGATCGCCATTCATCAGCGCCAATGGCACTGCTTTGCCACCCAGATCAAGGTCCCCGAAATCCGACTGACTGAAACAAACCGGGGGTAGCACCCGGCGGGGAATAGCAAACTGGCGCAACAAGGTTTCATCCCAGTCACCATGATGAATATTCCACAACAGGGTGCGCTGGGCATTACCAGGGTCTACTGCCACCGAGTGCTCCCGGGTAATGGTAGACAACAGATAGCTTGCCAATGGCCCGCAAAGCAACTGATCGGTAGCCATTACCTCGCTTACTGCGGGAATGTGATCCAGACACCAGCGCAATTTGCTGGCCCCATAGTGGGCATTGGGGCGCAAACCCGTGAGATCAGCCATGGTTGCCGGGTCGAGTTTGATATCGGCCAGATACGCGGCAGCGCGGGTATCCTGCCAGCTGATGACCGGAGACAGCGGCTCACCGGTTTGCCGATGCCAGCACACCAGACTGGAGCGTTGGGTCACCAACGCAGCGGACTGCAGCCGTTGCAGATCCGGCCCCAGCCTGTCGGCAACGTCTTCCAGTAACTCCCGAATGGAATTCACCACATCCGCTGGTACCTGCTCCACCCGGTTTCCCGCAATAAACCGTGTCGCCACAGCGCGCCGAAGCAACAATGCAGTGGTGCCCTGGGCATCAAACACCAACGCCCGACTGCTTTGGCCACCCTGGTCAATTACTAAATAAAGCGAATCATTCATAGGTGTATTACAGGTCAGTAGGGCAAGTTACTCAACAATTTATTCAAGCGTCTCTGGTTCAAGCGTCTCTGGCTACCCCCACTTTTTTGAAATCCCCTTTATTCCTTTATTCGCTAGTAAAGAATTAAGGCTGTCAGCTCGATTCCGACCCCTGGGTTAAGCTGCTAGGCTGAACGATTTGAACCTTGAGTGAACGTCAAACCATGCCAAACGCCTCCCAACATCTGGCCCGACCGCTGGCCATTGCCATTTTGGTTACCGGTTCCTTTCTGTTTGCCGCCAATCATGTCGCGGCCCGGGTGGCCTTTGATGACGGTACCGGCGTGTTGCTGGCTATTCTGACGCGTGGCAGCATTGCCTTTCTGATGATGCTGACGCTGGTGCTTGCGCAAAAACACAGGCTCAGCATTCCCTCGGGTAAACGGCGCTGGCAGTGCTTACTGGGTATCATGATCGCCGGGCAAAGCCTGTGTCTCTATTCGGCGGTAGCACGCATTCCGGTGGCCGTGGCCCTCTTGCTAGTGAACACCTGGCCCATTCTGTATACCTTGTTGACGTGGCTATTGGGCGGTCGACGACCGACTCTAAGACTGACCCTGATCATGACGATTATTCTGATCGGTCTGGTCATGGTGCTGGATTTGGGCACATGGCTGGCAGATCCCGCCGCAATGGGGCCGGATTGGTTGCCTGGCGTGATACTGGCTGAATCGGCTGCGTTGTTCTTTGCTGTTGCCATCTGGGTGACCGAGAACCGGCTATCCCAGCTGCCCGGTGCGATACGCAGTGTATTCACCATGATGACGGTGCTGGTGTTAATGGCACTCGGTGGCGTACTGGGCATCGTACCTGGTGGGTTGAACTTGCCCCAAAGTCAGGCCGGCTGGGTCGGGCTGGCCAGTCTGGCGGCCCTGTATGGTACTGCATCCACTATATTGTTTGTGCTGGTGCCGCGCCTGAACATGGCTCGCAACGCCCCGGTAATGAATCTGGAACCGGTCGCCTCCCTACTGCTGGGTTTTCTGATTCTGGGTCAGACACTGGCGCCGGTTCAGTTACTGGGTGGCGCTGTGGTGCTGAGTGGCATCGTCTGGTTGAGCCTGATGCGACAGGGGTAACGTCTCAATCACACCAGCCCGTAACGCAAGCTGTTCAGCATAAAGACGAAACTGTTATCTGGTTTAGCGTGCGGAGCTTTGCTTTCAAACTGCTGTAATAGAGCCTACAACAGCGGAAAAGATGGGGCACAGGCGAGCAATTTTTGCCGGAAGACGAACGGATCGAAAGGGGTTAAATGGGTTACATACCAGAGATCGCCAGCAGCACCGGTTGCTGGCGATAAAACTGGCACAACAACCGATAGACTTCGGGCATCGCTGCCTTCATGGTTTCCGGCGTCTCGAAAAATGCTTCACTGCACACCGCAAAGAATTCAGCCGGACTGGTCAGCGCATAATCATCAAGGGGCAGTGATCGGTGATGCTGCCGATCATTTTGCAATCGATCCCACGCGGCCGTAAAAATATCGTGCCACTCGCCGGGGCGCATATCGGGATGCATTGGCGGCGCACCATTCGCACCATCACGCAACATATCGAGTTTGTGCGCCAACTCGTGGATCACCACGTTAGCGGCCTTACCGTGACGCGTATCTGCGCCGCTGTCGCAGATCGACTGCCACGATAAAATCACCGGACCACGATACCAGGCTTCGCCGCTCAAGCCGGGACCTCTGGCATGAACCACGCCATCATCAGTGCGATGGGAGCGGTTCGGCACGAAATCTTCTTCGTAGAGAATCACCGTCTGCCAGCGGTCATACCAATCCAGGCCGAGATGTAGAACGGGCACACAAGCCATTGTCGCGAGTTTCAGACACATGGCATCAGTGAACTGGAACTCACCGCCAGAAACGAACGTTTTACGCGCGAGAAACCGAAAGGTCATATCGCGCAGGGCATCGCGCTCGGACCCCTGATAACGATGCATCACCGGCCAGTCGACAATAGCGGCCTCCCATTGCGCGGCGGTAAAACCCATTTTCTTAACGCGTCGACCTTCCAGCCAGTTGCGCAATCGCTTAAACATGTTTAACGCACCATAATTCACTACAGCATAACGTCTTGAACGGTTCAGGAACGACAGGATTGGAACGTCTGAGAAACACGATTTTTCATGCAGACGCTCACTGCGAACAGCTTACGGAAAATTCTGCTTTCTGGCACCGCCAGTTTTCGAAAGAACTAGACAGGCGTCTATGGAACGGCCAATGACCAATCCACAAAAAAATATCGTCAGGCAATCAATGAAGTCGTTAAAGAAAAGGACTCAAACCACATGAAACGAACTGATTTACCACAATGAAACAGGTGGTAAGCCATGCAAGCCGAGCCTATAAAAAATATCACACATAAAAATGTGGGCCAGGCTTCCATAAATTAGAGAAGCCTGGCCCACAACTATTTTTAATCAGACGAGCCTGTCACTCACGTTACTGATTCATTAGATCCGAACAGCAAATGGGACTGCTGGCAATCAGGCCAGAGCACGTCTACGACGCTGCAGACCGAGGCCAGCCAGGCCCAGACCAACCAGCAACAGAGTACCGGGGACTGGAATCTGACCGGTAGCCCGGGATGTTGTATAGGCCAGATCGTCCGATGCAATCTCTGACCCGGAAATGGTGATTGACCCAATAGCAACCGTAGACAGCACGCTCACAAACTCCATAGTGCCATCACCCGGGCCAAAACCGTTAGCTCTGGAAACGATATCCAGCGATTCCGCGGCAAGACCAAAAAACTCGATAAACTCCGAACCGGCACCGGCAGCACTGAACCAGCCGCTGAATCCGAAAATCCCACCCAGTCCAGAAAAATCCAGGGAATAGCTACCGAAGCCATACCCAACACCAAAGCGTGAGCCTGAATTCGGGACAATCGCACTTGATGACCTGAAGTCAATCCAGTCACCCGCGTCAACCGACCGATGATTTACTGAACCATCGACAACACTCACGTCTCCGCCAAACAACGTGGTTAAAACTGTTCGACTGCCAGGCGTGCCTTCGTAGTCTTCAACCGCATCGGGAGTGAACAGCCCGCTGGTAATGGGACTCGCATGAACACTGAAGGCGCTAACCGACATGGCCATTCCCAAGCCCAATCCGAACAGAATTTTTTTGTATTGACCACGCATTATTTAGTACCCCTTCTTTTCGATATATTCATTGTTTGACGATAAATCAATCGTCACTTTTTACATTCAAGTTTAAGGCCTAAGCAAAATCCAGGCCAAAATATAAATATAACTAAAAATCAAACAGTTAACTAAACTTCTTTGATACTTGAATCCCAGCAATGTAAAGGAACCTGACGACCTCAGCGCCATGATCCTTTTACCATCTTTACAATGAAGCCAAAGGCTGGAACTCAAACATGAATAAAAACTCCCCATTTAAAACAGCGTTGAAAGTTATCGGCAATACTTATCTTTACCCTGCCACAAACTCATGCCAATCCTGAATACATTAACAACATCAGCACTCTGTCCAGCATTAGCCCATCTTTTGACCTGGGGATTCACTGCCATGAGCTCCATGCCGCCTTTGGGTGTTTGGCACCATTGTGCATGGTAAATTTCAGACCTTTTTGGGTGCGTTTCGGTACGGGTCGGGGCACCAAAAATATTAATCATAAGCGGTAAAAAATCAGATTTCATAAAACTGAAATCTCGCGTATCGCCGCTTTTCAATGAAGCACTGATATTACAAATAAAAGGGGGGTCTATTCCGGCCGACTGTTGATGAGCAAGCCACATTTTGAATCCTTGACTGGGAATATCTACTTTGAACTCCCAATCGTCGATGGTTTTGGTGGGTGTGCTACCCCGTGAAGGTTTATTTAAGCCATCAGCAACCAAACTGGGCATGACATGCTTGATGTCATCTGTCTGGCACAACTTGATATACTTTTCGGTCAGATCCAGCACTTCCTTGATGCCGTCAGCTGCGACCGAATGAATAGAAAAACTTAAGGTAAATGACAAGATAAAGCCTGTAAAAACTGATTTCATGATGCCTTCTCCGTTTGACATATCAGGTTCAAATCTTCCATTCCCCACCCGATAGTTGCGTTCCAACACATCCGGACTTTGTACGTTGGAGGGTGAAAAAACCACGGCTGGGAGACAGGATTAAGGCATCCCCACCACCTCGTTAAACCGAATCCCATTAACTTCAGGACTGCGTTTTATTAAAAGTTGACGTCACTGATATTAATCCAGACCTGACCGATAATCACAAGGGCGACGATAATAAACCAGCTACCGTAAACAAGGTTATGACGGCCAATCCTGCCTTGCCGGTGCAGCCTGAATCCGTACAGAATCATCGCCGAAAATATCACCTGAATTCCAAGAATTCCGAGCGCCGAAGCTAGCGAGCCAATATCCGGTTTAAACCCCAGGGCAACAGCCAGAAACCCAACGACACCAAATGTGAACAGCAACCAACTAAAAATTCGCAGAAAATTGAGCATATGCCCCCTAAATATCACAGTTGCGTTACAGGCAGGAAATAACCTGTAGATAACCAACCTTATGAGCGTTTGCCACTTGGCAGTCAGACTGCTTGATCAGCGCAAGTAGCCAAAGCAAGCAGCCAAAAAAGTCATAATGGTTCAAACATACCTGAATTATGTTAAGTGATGAAAACAGATAACAATAAATGGTTAATAAATAATTGTGATGCCCCTTTAGATTTGAATTCTCACCGCCCCCTTTAATTAATTCTCAGTTGTTACCAATTCTTTCATCTTCTAAAAATTGGCATCACGTGCTTCCCCGGCTTACTGTCAAAATAATTTACAGTCAGCCAGCATCTACACTCAAAGCCCCCATTAACTTATTGTAATTTAATAAGATAAAAATATGGCACACTTTATGCTTATGATTGTGTGTTAGACAAACTACAAAACGTTGGCGTCACCTGGCAGTGTCAGGACACTGCAACGAAGACCACCTAACTGGCAGTAAAATTTGGAGAACAACATGATTACAAAGAAATTCCTGGGAAAGTGCGCCGCCATATTTGCGCTGGTATTCAGCAGCTCCCTGTACGCAGCACCCATTTATGTCGGCAGCTGGGACACCTACAATGCCGACGGCCCGAGCTGGAGTGACTTCACAACGCCAACCTACACCGGCCAGGAAGTTGCCGCGCTGCTGTTTGGTGGCAGCTTTAGCAATTACGCGATTTCAACTGTGAGCACAGATCCCCTGGCCATCAACAACATGGTATGGCTTGACCAGATCTATATCGGGGTCGACCTGTTCGGCGAAAGCTACCGGGTAGATTCCAACAACAACGGCATCTACGATATTAATGGTGACACCACCGCCTGGGTCAGAGACAACGGCCAGGGTGGCGGATACATCAACTATGCCTTTATGATTGAGCAAACTCCCGGCGGCACTGTGCCCGCACCCGGCACCTTGCTGCTGTTGGGCATTGGCCTGGCGGCCCTGAGCCTGAGAGCCAAACTCGCCGCACGCTGAACAGGAACCACCCGGGTTTCGCCCAGGGGGTAACCCTGGGCAGTACAGCTTGCTTCATATTGAAGTCCGCCCCGCATCGCGGGGCTTTTTTATTCTAATTTCTAATGCAACGCGTCCACATCAGGAGCAATGCGTCCACTTTCAGGGAAGTCGGCCAGCAGCCTATTCAAAACTCGTGATTTTGTGCCTTCATTAGTAATACATTCCCATTGGCAACCTGCTCTTCGGCTTTATAAAGCTCCTCCAGCAGCGCCAGCCGCCCTCGCATCCTCCCAGATTTCCGGACGTCCACCAGCACAGCAACTCCGCGCGCTCTCTGTGTTAACACCATAAGATGGCAGGTTTCATGGATCTGCTTTACAAATATGGAGACACCCGCCAGAAACACAGAAAGCGGGCGGATATCTTTACCTGAGTGAACTCTTGACGTGGGAATTACCTGCGTACATTTAAATGCACTTCTATATTGTGAAGCAGACAAGGTGGGTCGCAGTGAGTGATTTATCGGTGCAGCGCGCCGACAAAACAGTACGATGGCATGGGCTCTACGCCAATCAAAATGGATGCCGGGCCCTTTGTTAAACCGTACTCAACAGGTTGAGAAAACCATATTTTTAAGTTCAACCAGGACCCGGGTTTCTTGCTCGAGAGTAGAAGCCCCTGCCTCAACGGCTACTTCAAAAGACGAGCTCGACTGGCCCAGATCCCGGCGAGCCCAAGGAGGAAAAGGGGCAGTATCGCGGGTGTTGGCACTGGGGTCGCAAACCGGCTTGCAAGATCTTCAGTGGAAAAAGGGCCATCAGAGGAAAAGGTCCATGTAGCAAAATTTATGAACTGCCCTGAGAGCACCTGGTTATTCAGGATAGCGAGGGAGAGATTGATCAGATCGTCGGTAATCTCGAATGAGAGCAGGTCGGACAGCAGGTAGTCGTTCAAAAAAACGCTGTTGTTGCCTGCGCCGCCGTCGAAGATGCCGTTAATCAGCAGGCCCGAGGTCAACCCCTCCACGGTTAGCAGGTCGTCGCCCGCACCAAAGATCACATCGCCGAAGATCTTGCTGTCGCCCGAGACCAGCAGACTGCTATCGCCCTGTTCGGGGGCAAGCTGGATGGCGGTGCCGGACCGACCCCGCAGGGTGCCGCTGTTCTCGATGGTGATCTCGGAGGTGCTGGCCTCATCCGTGCCGATGGCGCGGACACCTTCGATATAGCCTTCGTTGATGATGGTCAGTGGGCCGGCGGGGCGGACATCGCCCTGCGTAGGCTCAAATAATGTATCCACGTCGATGCCGCTGCCGCCATCCATTGAATCACTCGCGGATCCGGTGGACACAATCACACCAGTGGCATGGTTGTGCACCCGCCCCTCGTCAATGTCGATCCCGTCATCGGTGCCGAGAATCACGCCATGGTTATCCGCCGTCCCGCTGGCGAATTGCACACCGTCTTCGTCGTCGGTCGCCATCGAGCCATCTATGGACCAACTGCGAGTCGTCGCGTTCCACTCCAGCCCGCGGAGGGCAATGGTGCCACGGTTCTCAATGGTGAAGTCCTCACGCGCTTCGACCACTTCCTCACCGCCCCGCAGTGTGCCGTGGTTAATCACGGTGCCGCCCGGTCCGCGACTCTGGATGGCGCGGCCCTCGGTGCTTTCGATCAGGCCATAATTGGTGATATTAGCGTTTTCCAGTTCGTCACCATTGTCCAATCGGACAGCCTGATTGCGTGCGAGGATTTCACCGCTTTCCCGGTTGATCAGGGTGAAATTGTCAGCATCGTCCTGAAGGCGGATACCCCGGTCACTGCCACGGATAGTGCCGGAATTGTCGACCGTCAGGTTAGCACCTGTGCCCCGGATCGCATCATCGTCGCCGCTTTCGATCAGGCCCTGGTTGTCGACCGACTGATCCGACCCGCCCAATTGCACCGGACGTCCTTCCGTACGGACGATTTGCGCATCGATTTCGACGGTCACTGACAGATTGTTTCGGTCGTCGTCAATATTGCCACTGTCTGCCGCGGTGCAGGTCAGCGTCGGGGAATCGACAGTGCCACCTTCAATGCATTGCTCCGCCATTGCTGGCACGCCGGACCAGGCCAGTGCTGCAGCCAGCACCAATTTATGGGTATTTTTCACGTATGCCTCCAAGACTGATCATTAACATCAGGACTGATGCTAGAGGTCTATCGTGACAACCCGATGAATCTTGTATGACAGGGATATGGGCCACGGCGTTTCAGAAACCGGGCACAACGCGATGGCTGCGAGGGAAAATCCACCGGCAATCAATATCGCAATGACCTGAACTTCGTAAGACTAGAAATTAAAGGGGTCGTGGCAGCCCATACTGCCTGTGGTGTGAGTTAAGTGGGACAAACAGAGGGTCAGTAGATATGGTCAAAAAATAATCGTTACGACCTATTTTTTGATGTCCTGGGGCTTTGCCGCGCAGGACTACGTATATAAGTTATAATCCTTCCTTAGTCATATTTTAATCTACGAATAGCATTTTGCTACGTGGACTGCAGCTTACTTTGTGGAGTGACCGAGAAGATGGAAGACAATATAGCTCCCCCACCCGTTCAGAAAATATTAACTACCGAACTTGGTTTCGACTCAGATAACCCACGTTTTTATAGATTAAACAATGAACATTCTCAGGAAGATCTTATTGAGGATATGTTTGATGATGAAGGTGTAGCAGACCTGATGCGTTCAATCGGTCAAAAAGGGTATTTCGAAGGTGAGCCTTTGTTGGTGACGAGGGAGAATGATAAGTTCATTGTTGTTGAGGGTAACAGGCGCTTAGCAGCAGTAAAGCTTCTCAATGGTGAGATTACTCCTCCACCCAAAAGGACTAACAGTGTTAAACAAATTGTCGAAGAGACAATAGTCGAACCACCTTTTGAACTTCCCTGCATTATTTATCCTGAGCGCCGAGACGTTCTACGATATCTTGGATACCGTCACATCACTGGAATCAAGGAGTGGGACTCTCTTTCTAAGGCTAAATACCTCGCAAAGATTCGCACCGAATTCTATGCTGAAGAAACGATTGATAACCAAATGCGAGATCTTGCAAAAGATATTGGCAGCAGAAGCGATTATGTAGCTCAGCTGTTGACTGCTCTAAATCTATATTTACACGCCGAAAGGAAAAGTTTTTTTGATCTTCAAATGACAGCTAAAGATGTTGTTTTTTCTTACATAACGACAGCGTTGAATTATAAAAGAATAACTGATTGGCTAGGGTTAGAAAGTAAAAATGATCTTGAACCTGGTAGCCTAAATGAAGAAAACTTGAAAAGTCTTTTTTCATGGATGTTTGTAAAGGATCAACAGGGACGGACCATTATTGGTGAATCTAGAAGACTATCCGAAATTGCTGCTGTCGTTTCTGATCAGGCTGCAGTTAATGTACTTAAAGAGACGTCCATTCTTGATGAGGCATTCCTGTATAGCGACGGCCCTCAAGAGGCACTAAATAACGCCCTTCAATCTGCTATAAGTAAAGCGGAGAGTTCATGGAAACTGTTATTAAAAGTTGATCCTCTTAATCATTCGCATCTTTCACTTGCTGAGAAACTTGCAAATAGTGCGCGTGATATTAGAAATCATCTAAGGGATAAATTAGAGGACTAGGGCAAATGTTACTTCTTGCACTTGAGATACCACCAGATAAGTCGGATCAGTTATTCTGGACTGATTTTATCGAGCTGCGTGCTTTAATCCATCCAGATAAATGTTTCTCGTATGGTGATCTGTATAGTTTACAAAATCGTTTAAGAGATACTAACGTACGTACATTTTCTGCAGAAGAACGTTGGCGGGACATAACTTCTTTTGCCAACGTACGCTCCCATGAGTTTTCAGGAGCATACCCGTTTCAGGTAAGTGAGGATGGCGACACCCTGGCGTTAACTTTTGACCCTGAGAAGAAAGAGCAAGTTACTTATTTAAACTTTCTGCTTGCTTCACTTATGCGCCACATCCCTAGTGACTGTCGGGCAGATTTAGCTAGGTATTTTGAGAAAGCGTGCTTTAAGATTTTTCAGAGGCTTATGCCGCAAGGAGCAGAAACAAGGGCAACTTGGGCCGGTGGAGGAGAGGAAGCTCCATACCAAGGTACACTATTTGAAAAGATGCAGCTCATTGCCAATGACATACGATGTAAAGCTAATTTTAAAGAGCGTGATTTTAAGAAAAATGATCGAGGCGATGGAGGTATCGATCTGATTTCTTGGCATCCAATGGCTGATAGCCGCAAGGGGATACCTATAGCTTTTGCTCAATGTGGCTGTTCAAAAAACCAGTGGGATTTCAAGCAACTTGAAGCGTCACCCGCTAAACATTATCCGCACTTTCCTGTCATGCACCCATGGGCGACTTACTATTTTCTGCCTCTTGACTTACGTGAATCAGATGGGGGATGGGCGTATGAAAGTGATATAGGGCAAGCAATCTTTGTTGATCGGCTTCGGTTAATTAGGCTTGCGGACGAGTACGAGCTGCATAATGAGCTTCCAAATCTGGATCTACTCGATACAGTAATGGATGTTGTATATAACTAACCCCACATATCCGGTAATGCTTTAACTACTGCCTCAAAAAGAGGAGGCGGTACGGCATTACCAACGACCGTATAGCGCATATTTAATGTGCCTGCCGGACTGTCGGGGAAGATCAGGTCTTTAAACCCTTGGATAGCAGCAGCTTCCCGATAGCTGAACCGGCGTGCATTACCATCATATTCAAAGCGCCAATCATTATGCTCATACTTGATCATTGGTGGGCTAGATGGGTGTAACGGCATATGGCGAGGATTAGCTACTATTGTTCTAGATTGTTGATCCCATGCCTTGTAACGGTCTCTAGACATGTAATACCAATGAAAATCGAGATCGTAAAATTCCCCTTCTGGCCACTCAGGTAAATGACCAATAACATCACGTATGGTAACTTTGTCTAGGCTGGCATTTTCCCCATGGGTTGGTTTGGGAAAATGATACTCAAGGCCAAGATCATTTCGCAGACCGACGATAAAGATCCTTTTGCGATCCTGAGCAACACCATAATCAGAAGCTGTTAAAACTTCTGCCTTGACTCTGTACCCTGCCTCTTCAAATACGCGAAACTGATCTTCTAGTAAATGTTTAAAGTTTTTGCGTACCATCCCTGATACATTTTCAACTACAAAAGCTTTTGGCTGGATTTGGTTAAGAGCACGAGAAAACTCAAGATATAGCGTATTAATACGCCGTGATGGATCTCGCACACCACCTTGACTAAATCCTTGGCATGGATAGCAGCCAAGAAGCAATTCAGCATTAGGGAAAGTTTCTATATCGGTAACACTACCTAATACGTATTCAGTTTCCGGGTGGTTTGCCAGATATACGTCTCGTGCATAAGGCAAAATATCATTGGCTAGCACAACATCAAAACCAGCTTTAATAATGCCAGCGTCAGAGCCACCACAGCCAGTGAATAACGAAACTGCCTTAGTCATTACATTTGCCCACTATATAAATAAATCGATGTATGAGCCCTATTAGCTCCTAATAGCCTTCTATCTTTACATCCTATATGTTGATGTAAAAAGCAGAGGTGGATCATGACAATCAAAAAGGATAGGTTAACATCTAGTGTATCGCCTCTCTACTCGCAAGATCATGGCATTCAAGCCCATTTTTTCAAATAACAAATCTGACCACTCATCATTAAATGTGCATTACAGTCCCCGCTGCCACTCCTCCCTTAATGGAATCACGCCGGGCCGCTGGATAGCGGTGCGTACCTGCTGCAACAACTGTGCTTTATCGCGGTTAAGGGTGCCTTTCAGGACCAGATAGTTGGAGGCGTGGTCGCTGCGGAATACGGTGCGCTCCAGCTCCAGGGTATCCAGCAGAATTTCCATTTCCTGAAACAGTTGCTGCTGCGTCAGCGGTTGGAATTCACCGCCAAAACCTTGCTGAAACCGTTCAATGCCTCCGGGGAAACTCACTACCAAAGTTGAAAGAAATTCCGGCTGGGCCTCGTTCATTAATTTCGCGGAGTTGATGGCGTGCTGCTCGGTGTATTGTTGCCCGCCGAGTCCATTGAGGATCATCACCGAGCTTTTCATGCCGGCCTGTTTGATTTTGTGCAGGGCATCCAGTGATGAGGCGTAGTTTTCGCCCTTGTCGATTTTTTCCAGCACCAGATCGTCGCCGGACTCACAACCCACGTACATCAGGCTGAGGCCGAGCTGTTGCAGCTCCGCCAGTTCATCCACGGATTTGTTTTTCATGTTGCTGGGCAGGCAGTAGGAGGAGATGCGCTGCACATCCGGCAGGTACTGGCGGATGGCCAGCAGAAGCTCCCTTAGGCGGCGGAAGGACAATGTCATGGCGTCGCCGTCGGCCAGAAATACCCGGCGCACGGGGTAGCCGCTGCTGGCCACCTGTTGCAGTTCCTGTTCAATCTCCGACTGGGGTTTGACGCTGAATTTTTTCTGCGGGGCGGTGTACATCTCGCAGAAGGTGCAGCGGTTCCAGGAACAGCCGTTGGTGACCTGCAGGATCAGCGAGCGGGCCTCGCTGGGGGGACGAAAAAGGGGTTCTACGTAGTTCATCAGCCTATCTTACCCTCTTGCGGGAAAGTTAGCTTTTAACTGAACCCCTTTAGGATACTTACTCCCTTCTCCATGTGGTGCCTTCTCGAGAATCTTCCAGCACCACACCTTGTGCGAGCAGATCGTCGCGAATCTGGTCGGCGCGGGCGAAGTCACGATTTTTCTTGGCAGCGACGCGCTCGGCAATCAGTGTTTCGATTTGTTCGGCGTCCGGGCCATCGCTGGCGATTCCCTGCAGAAAGGTTTTGGGTTCCACCGTGAATATACCAAACACACCGCCCAACGCTTTTAACTCGGCGGCCAGTTTCGCCGCCTGAGCCGGGTCGGTTTTGGCACAGGTGTTCATGTCCCGCACCAGGTCATACATGGCGGCCAGTGCATCGCGGGTGTTGAAGTCGTCATCCATGGATTCGACAAAACGGCGGTAGTAGTCACTGGCGTGCAGTGTATCGAGAGCTGCGGGAGCCACTTCGGTAAAGGGAAGCAACGCGGTGTAGAAACGGTCGAGGCCGCCCTTGGCCTCGATCAGATTCTCTTCGGAATAATTGATGGGACTGCGGTAGTGACTGGACAGCAGGAAGTAGCGCACCACTTCCGGATGATATTTTTTCAGCACTTCGCGGATGGTGAAGAAATTGTTCAGTGACTTGGACATTTTCTCGTTGTCCACCCGCACCGCACCGGCGTGCATCCAGTAATGCACGTATTTTTTACCGGTGGCGGCTTCGCTCTGGGCGATTTCGTTTTCGTGGTGAGGAAACGGCAGATCCGGCCCGCCACCGTGGATATCGAAGGTATCTCCCAGACAGCAGGTGGACATGGCAGAGCACTCAATATGCCAGCCGGGACGACCGGGTCCCCAGGGAGATTCCCAACTCACTTCGCCGGGTTTGGCACTTTTCCAGAGCGCAAAATCGCGCGGGTCTTCCTTGGCTTCGTCCACCTCGACGCGGGCACCGGCCAGCAGGTCTTCGGGGTTGCGACCACTGAGTTTGCCGTAGTCGGCAAACCGGCTGACCCGGTAGTAGACATCGCCATTGTCGGCGGCATAAGCGTAGTGGTTGTCCACCAGAATCTGCACCATGGCGAGAATATCGTCCATATAGGCGGTAGCGCGGGGTTCCAGGTCGGGCCGCAACACGCCGAGAGCATCCTCGTCGCCGTGCATGGCGTCGATCATCCGTTCGGTGAGCGCCATGTAGGGTTCGCCATTGTCGTTGGCGCGGTTGAGAATCTTGTCGTCGATGTCGGTAATGTTGCGGACGTAGGTGACGTCCCAGCCCCGGGTTCTCAGGTAGCGGGTGATCACGTCAAACGCCACCAGTACCCGGGCGTGACCGATATGGCAGTAGTCGTAAACGGTGATACCGCAGACGTACATGCGAATCTTGCCCGCCTCGATGGGTTTGAAGACTTCTTTCTGCCGGGTCAGAGTGTTGTATAGAGTCAGTGCCATAGTGCCTTGTCTTATCAATAAGCGGGGTCTTCAGTTGGACCCCGACGGTCAGCTTTTCCAGTTATCCCTGAGTTCGATGGTGCGGTTAAACACCAGGGTATTCTCGCTACCGGCTTCCGTATCCCGACAGAAATAACCTTCCCGCTCGAACTGATAGTTATCCCCTGCAACGGCCTCCGCAAGACCGATTTCGACCTTGCAACCGGACAATACCGTCAGCGATGCCGGGTTGATGAAGTCGAGGAAGTTGCGATCGCCCGCATCCGGCGCCGGATCGCTGAACAGCCGGTCATAGAGCCGCACTTCACAGTCTACGCACTCCGTCGCGGATACCCAGTGAACCACACCGCGGGGACGAATGCCCTCGGGCGGGTCTTCGCCGTGGGTGCCGGGAATCATTTCCGCCAGAATCTCGACGATCTCACCGCGGTCATCCTTCACCACCTCATTGGCCTGAATGACACAGGCACCGCGCAGCCGCACCCACTCGCCGGGCACCAGCCGCTTGAATTTCTTGCGGGACAGGCTGCTGTCTTCGTTGAAATCCTCGCGGTCGATATAGATTTCCCGGGTAAAGGGCAATTGGCGCTCGCCGAGATCATCGCGATTGGGATGACCGGCCACCGTGCGCATATCCACCTCGCCCTCGGGCACATTGGTGAGGGTCACTTTCAGGGGATGCAGAACACACATGGCCCGCGGGGCATTATCGTTGAGATCGTCGCGGATAAAGTGCTCGAACTGGGCCATGTCCACCACACCGTCAGTCTTGGCCACTGCCAGGCTGTCACAGAAATTGCGAATTGCCCGGGGGGTTACGCCCCGACGGCGCAGACCGGAGAGCGTCGGCATACGCGGATCATTCCAACCGCTGACATGGCCCTCATCCACCAGCTGTTTGAGCTTGCGTTTGCTGGTAATGCTGTAATTCAGATTGAGCCGGCCGAACTCGAACTGACGCGGCTTTGACGGCACCGGCAGATTGTCGATAAACCACTCGTACAGCGGTCGGTTGGCGGCGAATTCCAGTGTGCAGATGGAGTGGGTCACCCCCTCGATCGCATCTTCCTGACCGTGGGCGAAATCGTAGGAGGGGTAGATGTTCCAGGTATCGCCGGTGCGGTGATGGGATCTTTTCTTGACCCGGTACAACACCGGGTCGCGCAGGTTGATATTGGGCGAGGCCATGTCAATCTTGGCCCGCAGGGTCATGCGACCCTCGTCAATGGCACCGGTTTTCATCTGTTCCAGCAGTACCAGATTGTCTTCAACGGAACGATCCCGCCAGGGGCTGTTTTTGCCCGGCTCGGTGAGGGTGCCACGGTATTCGCGCATCTGCTCGCCATTCAGCTCGCAGACAAAGGCCTTGCCCTCCCGAATCAGGTACTGGGCCCACAGGTACAACTGCTCGAAATAATCTGAGGCATAGCGCACCTCACCATCCCACTGAAAACCCAGCCAGCGCACGTCGTCGATAATCGCCTTGACGTACTCGTCCTCTTCTTTTTCCGGATTGGTATCGTCAAAACGGAGGTTGCACGCGCCACCGAACTGCTCCGCCAGCCCAAAGTTCAGGCAGATGGATTTGGCGTGCCCGAGGTGCAGGTAACCGTTGGGTTCCGGTGGGAAACGGGTCACCACGCTGGTCACCGAGCCATCGGCCAGCTCCCGGGAGATCAACTGCTGAATAAAATTGAGCGGTTTATTATCGTCTGCCATACTGCAGCCCCGCCGGGCCATCCTCCGCAAAAAAGAGCCGGATTATAGCCTCCGGGGAAGCCTGTATAAACAACTGATCACCAACCGTCCGGGATTCTTCAGCTTCCGCCCTGTATGAATCCTCTGCAAAACACCAGAATCGAGCCGTGAGTTAACCCTATTCCTGCCATGCATCCCAATCTCCGAGCCATTCTCTACCTGCAGCTGTGCCTGATGTTTTTCCTGGTGGGCGACTCGGTGGCGAAGCGCCTGCTGGAAACAATACCCCTCGGCCAGATGATCTGCCTGCGCACCGCCGCTTCATTGCTGGTACTGACGGTGTTTATTCTGGCCACCGGCCGCCTGCGAACCCTGCATGTCAGCAAACCTGTGCACCAACTGTTGCGCAGCCTGTTCTTTACCGTGATCAGCCTCGGCTACTATGTGGCCATCAAACATTTTCCGATCAGTGCAGTGAGTGCCGCCACTGCGGGTGCACCAATCCTGATTTCGGCCATATCGCCACTGATTCTGAAGGAGCGGGCCAATGCCATTCAATGGCTGGCCACCATCACCGGTTTTATCGGTGTCTGCCTGGTGCTGAAACCGGACGTCAGCAATTCAGGCTGGCACTATCTGGCGCTGACGGTCCTGCCCCTGGCCTTTGCCATCATGATTCTCTGGTCGCGCTATCTGTCCCGCACCGAATCGGACTGGTCGATGAACTATTACATCTATATCCCACTTTTGCTGGCGGCATTTTTCTGGCAGCAGGAAGTCTGGATTGCCCTGGACAACAAAACGCTGCTGATGGTTCTGGTCTCCGGCAGCGGCGGAGCATTTGGTTTTATCATGATGGTGGCGGCCTACAGGGTCGGCAAGCCGGTGATCGTGGCACCGTTTCAGTACACGGCCATCATCATGGCGCTCGGCGTGGATATAATCTTCTGGCAGTTCTACCCCAATCTGGGCCTGTGGATCGGAATCAGCCTGATTCTGTTGTGTGCAGCGATACAGGGTTGGCAGGCCCGTATTGAGGAACCGGCGATCACCCCGCATCTGCGCCCGGAGGACACCCACACCCCCTGAATTTGCTGTGAAGCCCGGGCACTGCCGCCGGGCCGCTGCAAAGCGGTTTAAATTCAACCCTGAAAAACGTAATATACGCAGCTCTTTTGACAGTCACAGGGTTCACTACAGATGATTACACTGCACACAAATTACGGCGATGTCAGCCTTGAGCTGGATTTCGATAATGCGCCGGTTTCCTCCGCTAATTTTTTGCAGTACTGCCGCGACGGTTTCTATGAAGGAACTGTCTTCCATCGCGTCATTGACGGATTCATGATTCAGGGCGGTGGCATGACCGCCGATATGCAGAACAAACCCACCCGCGATCCCATTCAGAACGAGGCCGATAACGGTCTGGCCAATGAAACCGGCACCTTGGCGATGGCACGGACCAATGATCCCCATTCCGCCAGTTCACAGTTCTTCATCAACGTTTCCGACAACACTTTTCTCAACCACAGCGGCAAGAACCCCCAGGGTTGGGGCTATGCGGTATTTGCCCGGGTCACCGATGGCATGGATGTGGTCAACAAAATCAAGGGTGTGCCCACTGGCCGTCACGGCATGCATCAGGATGTGCCCAAGGATCCGGTGGAAATCCAGAAGGTCACCGTCAGCGATGCCTACGCGGATAAATAAGGCCGCTCCCGGCCACGGCAGGTGGTGCTGATGACCACACTGCTGATTTCCGATCTGCACCTCTCCCCAGAACGCCCGGCGGTAACCCGGGCGTTTTTTGCTTTTCTGGAAAAGCAGACCGACGACGTCGAGGCACTGTATATCCTCGGCGATCTGTTTGAGGCCTGGATCGGAGACGACGACCCCGCGCCACTGGCCCGCCAGGTGATTGCAGCGCTGAAAAAACTGTCCGATAGCGGTGTCAGTCTGTTCTTTACCCACGGCAATCGCGATTTCATGATCGGCAAACAATTCGCCCGGGAAAGCGGAGCCACCCTGCTGCCCGACCACCATCTGGCGGAGCTGGGCGGCCAGCGCGTGCTGCTTCTGCATGGCGATACCCTGTGTACCGGCGATGCCGACTATCAGAAATTTCGCCGCAAGTACCGCCATCCGCTGGTGAAATTTCTGTTGCGCCACCTGCCGCTCAAAAAACGTCAGAAGATGGCGGTGGAGTGGCGGCAGAAGAGCATGCGAGCCAACGCCAACAAGTCGGACAATATCATGGATGTGTCGGAGGAGACTGTGGCGCAACTGATGGCACAGTACCAGGTGAAACTGATGATTCACGGCCACACCCACCGCCCCTATCACCACCATATGGCCTTTGGTGAACGGCTGGTTCTGGGTGACTGGCATCAACGGGGCTGGTATATCCGCATCAAAGAAGACCACTCGCCGGAACTGATTTCCTTTCCCATCGAACAAAGCTGAGCCGGGAACCTATTCAGCCCTGAGCGCATCATTCAGCCCTGAGCGCATCAATAGGGCTGAGCCGGGTGGCGTTCAGCGCCGGTCGCACACCGGCCATCAGGCCGATCAGCATGGACATCAAAAGCGCCACCAATACGATTTCCCCCTTCAGGGCCACCGGCAGTCCCGGCACAAACAGCCGTACGCCCACCACCAGCAGGGCAATCACCAGCACACCGGCCAGCCCGCCCACCAACCCCAGCATTACCGCCTCACCCAGAAACAGGTTGCGAACCTGACTGCGGGTGCTACCCAGAGCCCGCAACAACCCCACCTCGGAGGTGCGTTCGGTCACGGTGATCATCAGGATGGTGGTGATGCCGACGGCTCCCACCAGCAGGGAAATCGCCCCCAGCCCGCCGCCGGCGTATTTCAGGATGCGCAGGATATTGTCCATGGTCGCCATCATCTGATCCTGGGTGACGATGGTGAAATCCTCGAAACCGTGGCGCTCGATCAACAGCCGCCTGATGTTTTCCGTGAGTCGCTCGGTGGGCACGGCGGGGCTGTAGAAAACGTCCACCTCCATGAGGCTTTCGCGGTTGAATATCTGCAGTCCCTTGTTGGCGGGGATATAGATCATGTCGTCCAGGTCGGCGCCGAGGAACTGCCCTTTGGGCGCCATGACGCCGATCACCCGGAAACGGTTGCCGCCAATGTGGACAAACTCTCCCAGGGGATTGTCACCGCCAAACAACTCCCGTTTCAGTTTGCTGCCCAGTACCGCAAAGGCCCGCGCCCGCTGAATGTCTTCCTGGGGCAGGAACGAACCCTGTGACACCTCCAGTTTCCAGGCCTTGTCCGCCAGGGCGCCAACGCCGGCCACGTCGGTGTAGCGGCTGCGCCCCACCGCCTTGATCTGCGCGGTACCGAACACCACCGGCACCACCTGTTCCACCCCCGGGATGCGCTTCAGCGCCTCGGAGTCCTCCAGCGACAGCGGACGGGTGGTGTTGAGGATACCGCCCATACCAAAGGTCTCGGTCTTGCCCGGGGTAATGGCGACGATATGGCTGCCGAACTGGGTAAACTCCTGGATCACGAATTGCCGCAGCCCCTCACCCAGAGAACTCAGCAGCACCATGGCGGCGATGCCGATGGCAAAACCGACAATGGTCAGCACGGATCGCAGACGCTGCATCCACAGGGCCCGGAAAATCCAGCGCAGGTAGTCGAGAAAATTCACAGGTTCTGTCCCCGCATGGCCAGCACCGGATCCAGAGCCGCCGCGCGCCGCGCCGGAATCAGCGAGAACACCAGTCCCGACAGCAGTGCCGTGGCCACTGCCGCGGGCACCGACCACCAGGGCGGCGCCAGGGGAAAGACCGGCCAGAGTCGGGCGACAATCAGCACAGCCCCCCAGGCCACGACAACACCGGCCACAGAGCCCAGGCTCACCAGCAGCAGGGATTCCCCGAGAAACAGCTGCCTCACCTGACGGCTGCTGCCGCCCAATGCTTTCAACAGACCGATTTCCCGGCGCCGCTGGCTGACGGAAATCAGGCTGATATTCATGATCAGGATGCCCGCCACCAGCAGGCTGACGGCCGCGATGGCGGCGATGGCCAGGGTCAGGGTGGTGAGGATATTGTTGAAGGCCGCGAGCATGGAGTCCTGGCTGATCAGGGTAACGTCATCCTCGCCTTCGTGGCGCTCGCGGATCACCCCGCGCACCCGCTCTTCAACTCGATCGAAATCGGCATTGGCATCCAGCTCCAGCAACACCCGGAACAGTCCCGGCGAGTTGAACATCTGTTCGGCGGTGCGCACCGGCACAATGATCATGTCCCGCAGATCCAGCCCCAGGGATTCGCCGCGCTCCTCCAGCACGCCGATCACCCGCATGCGGCGATCGCCCGCCCGCACCCACTCGCCGATGGCGCGGCGGTTGCCAAACAGCTCCCGTTTCAGCTTGGAACCCAGCACGCACACCGCCAGGGCCTCACTGCGTGCACGCTCCGGCAGAATTTTTCCCTGGGCCACATCCATCTTGCGCACCTGAAAGATAGCCGAAGTACTGCCCAACACGATCACCTCACGGGAGCGACTGCCCCGAGTCACCGGCGCAGTGCCGGCAATCACCGGCGCCACCGCCCTGATTGCCGGCAGGCGCTCCAGGGCCCGGGCATCTTCCAGGGTCAGGTCCCGGGGCGCGGCGCCGTAGATGGGTGGCGCGCCGCCGGTGGTTTCCTTGCGGCCGGGCAGAATGATCAGCAACTGATTGCCGAGTGCTGAGAATTCCCGGTCCACGTAGCGGCGGGCGCCTTCACCCAGGCTGGTGAGCATAATTACCGAGGCAACGCCCAGCCCCACCGCGAGCAATAGCAGCACGGTGCGCACCCGATGGCGCAAAAAGAGCTGACCGTTAAAGTGCAGTTGATCCAGCAGGCGCATTGCCGTCACCAGTGTCGGTTTCGATCTGACCATCCACCATGCGGATGCGCCGCAGGGCCCGCTTTCCGAGCTGGGCGTCGTGGGTCACCACCAGCAGGGTGATACCCTCGCGATTGAGGTTTTCCAGCACCTCCACCACCTCGGCACCAGACGCCTGATCCAGGTTGCCGGTGGGCTCGTCCGCCAACAGAATACGCGGTCTCATGACAATGGCCCGGGCGATGGCCACCCGCTGCAACTGTCCCCCGGAAAGCTGGTTGGGCCGGTGCCCGGCCCGATCCGCCAAACCCACCTGCTCCAGCACATCCAGCGCACTCTGGCGGCGTTTTTTGGGGGCAATGCCCGACAGCATCATGGGCAACTCGACATTTTCCAGAGTGGTCAGGCGGTTGATCAGGTGAAATGCCTGAAAGATGAAACCGACATAGTCGGCGCGCAACCGCGCCCGCAGCTCCTCGCCCAGTTCTTCCGTGGCGGTTCCCTCCAGACGATAGCTGCCGCTGTCCGGGCGATCCAGCAGGCCAACCATATTGAGCAGGGTGGACTTTCCCGAGCCGGAAGGCCCCATCACCGACAGGTACTCCCCGGCGTCAATGGTGATATTCACATCCCGCAGCGCCCGAAGCGGCGACTCACCCACCAGATAGGTCTTGTTGACGTCCTGCAGTTCAATCATTGGCCGTCCGGCCAGTTTTTGCCGGAGCGCCCGCTTCGACGCCCTCGCTGCCAATATTACTGACGATCAGCTCGCCCTCTTTCAACCCCTCCAGCACTTCGGTATAGCGCCAGTTGGTCAAACCCTTGCGAATCTGACGGCGTTGCAGAATACCCTCGTCGTCCACCACCAGCACATACTCGTCATCCACCACCAGTTCCGAGGGAATGCGCAGAGCGTTGTCGCCGCTGTCGAGAATGATTTCCATATCTGCGCTGTAACCGGCCAGCAATCTGACATCTTCCGGCAGTGGCTCCAGCTCCGCTTCCACTTCCACAGTGCGGGCCTGTTTTTCCTGATCGAGAATGTAGGGCGAGATGCGCCTTACGGTGGCGGGGAAAACCTGATCCCGGAAGGCATCCAGAGTGACTCGCACCGGTAGGCCCAGGGCGATATCCGAGGCGTCCACCTCGTCGATGGGCGCACTGATGTAGTGACAGTCATCGGTGAGCAGATCGATGGCCGGCGGCGTCATGACGCCCGGCGGAGACGGCGTGGCATATTCTCCCACCTCCCCGGTCACCTCGGCGACGGCACCTTCAAAGGGCGCCCGCAGGAAGGTCTGTTCCAGCACGGCAGCGGCGGCGGAAACTGCGGCGGCTGCCTGCACCACCCGAGCCTTGGCCGCCTCGCAACTGGCAGAACTGGCCTGGGCCCTGGATTCGGCCAGATCTGCCGACTCCTCGGACACCAGATTCCTTTCCGCCAGGTTAGTCAGTCGCCTCGCCTCGCGCAGATCGGATTGCGCGGAAATACAGATACTCTGGCGCTCCTGCTGGGCCGACAGCTCGGAGGCTTGCGCCACCTGTAATTGCGCCTCGCGATCCTTGTTCCACAGCACCATCAGCAGTTGCCCGGCCACAACCTGATCCCCCTCGTCCACCAGCAACCGGTCGATGCGCCCGCCAATGGACAGGGCCAGCCGGGAGCGCTGGCAGGCCTCGACGGTGCCGGCCCGGGTATTGGCCACAGTGCGCTCCACCACACCCCGCTCAACCGGGACAACTGTGACAGTGACCGGTTCAGGGCGTGACCAGTAATAAAAGAGCGCGGCAAGAACTGCCAGAACGACCAGCGTGATTAGGCTTTTTTTCATCCGCAACGTCCCATGCAAGTTGAAGTTACGCCAGGCATCATAAGCTTTGTTGTGCAGGATGCGCGTTGACCTGTATCGGCCAATCTGTAAAAAAATGATACCGCAAAAAAAACGGCCCGCAGGCCGTTTTGATTAGACTACTGAAGCACCGTCCATGAACGGGCCATCCACGCAGATTCTTCGACCGTCCGGGGCGGCACAGGCACCACAGAGGCCAACGCCGCATTTGGTCAGGTAATCAATGGCACTGAAGATTTGATCATCGCCACAGAACTCCCTTTCCACGGCCACAGCAGCGCGCACCATAGGGGACGGCCCGCAATTGTAGAAAATGAGGTTTTTTCGTTCTGACGGGGCCAACTGCTGTAAATACTCCCGCAGCAATTCGGTGACAAAACCGTGAAAGCCTTCACTGCCATCGTCAGTGGAAACATGCACCGGGGCAATCTTGCGGCATTCATCAAGAAAGTAGAGGCGCTCCGCGGTGCGTGCGCCGGTAAAAATTTCACTGTTGGGAAAATCCCGGGCCAGTTGGTAAACCGCTGCGAGACCGGTGCCGCCGCTGACGGTGACAATTTTGGCACCGGCCGGTGGGGCAACAGGAGTGCCGTGGGGGCCGCGCACATAAGCTTCAGTGCCGGGCTGCAGTGACATCAACTCGTGGGTAAACAACCCCACATCAATCACCGCCAGCGAGAAGGGGTCGTCGGTGAGAGCCGAGAACGGTTTTTCACCCACCCCCGGTATCCATAAAAAGACAAACTCACCAGCCTGTACATCCACCTTGCGGTCAAAGGTGAGGATGCAGATATCGTCCGTTACCCGCTCGTTGGACACCAGTATCACGGGGCGGAACTGCATATCCACATCGTAACGAATCATCTGCTCCGCAGCGTTGCTGCCCTGCGCCATGTCGCGCTCCAGGGTACGGAAGTACTCGCCCATTTCGTCGGTGGTCAGGCTAATCAGCGCGGAACCCACACCGACAATATCGGCACCGGCATCGCGGAAAGCCCGCACATCATCAGCACTGCTGACGCCGCCGCAACCGATGATGGGACAATCCACCGCCTCGGCCATTTCCCGCACGCATTTCAGGCCGATAGGCAGAACACCCTTACCGGACATGCCGCCGGAACCGTGACTCAGCACCGGATGGCCGTGGGACGAAGTGTAACCAGGCCCCACTGTATTGATCGCGCAGAGCGCATCGGCTCCACCGGCCACGGCTGCCCTGGCGATTTCAGCAATATTCGGTGTATTGGGTGTGAGCTTGGGGATCACCGGGATATCGACCACAGCTTTGACCGCTGCGGTGATCTGGCGGACCAGCTCGGGATCCTGGCCCATCGCCATGCCGTAACCCTTCGCGTGGGGACAGGACAGGTTCAGCTCCAGGCCATCGGATACCGGGGCGACAATTTTGGCTACCTCAACAAATTCTTCGACACTGCCGCCAAAAATGGAGGTGAGCAGGAAGCGATCTTCCGGCACCCGCAGGGTTGCCAACTGGGCAGCGAGCTGTTCGGCACCGGGATTGGTGAGTCCTACCGCATTCACGAAACAACCGGGCGCATACTGGCTGATCACGGGCTCCCGGTAACCGGACCTCGGGGTCAGACCGACACTCTTTGTCGTGATAACACCGACTTCGGGCATGGTGTCAAAAATACGCTGAATAATGGATGTGGCCGTGGTCACAATACCGGAAGGAATGGTGTACGGGGCGGTAATCTGCTTGGTAAGAAAGGGTACTTTTGACATTGACAGGGACTGACCTGAGAGAAATAAGGAAGGAGCTGAAGGATAAACGTCCTCGGGACTGAAATCCACCCGTCAACTACGCGAGAGTACCCATCGATACAACCTCGGACAACCCTCTGTCCGAGGTTACAGGCGCACCGGAATGAAAGCGGAACTCACTGTCCGGCGTTTCCACCAGAGACCGCTCTTCCCGCCGGAAAACAGCGAGACGATCGTTCACTTCTTTCGGACCACCAGCCTGGAGGGCGAGGTCGAGATAATCCCGATAGTGCCGTCCCTCGGAGGTGAGCAACGACTGGTAAAAATTTTGCAGCTCGGGATCCAGGAAGGGTGCCACTCTGGCAAAACGTTCACAGGAGCGGGCCTCGATAAAGGCACCGACAATCAGGGTATCCAGCAATTTCGCCGGTTCATGGGTGCGCACCCGTTGCCTCAACCCTGCAGCATAGCGGGATGCACTGATATTGCTGTATGGAATACCCCGCTTTTGCATGATGGCAATCACCTGCTCGAAATGGCGCATTTCCTCCCGGGCCAGCCGTGACATTTTGTTGAGCAGCTCAAAATGGTCGATGTAGCGGTAAATCAGGTTTAACGCCGTGCTGGCGGCTTTCTTCTCGCAGTTGGCATGATCTATCAGCAAAACAGCCTGATTTTCCGGCTTCACTGCTTCCTCGACCCAGCTATCGGGGGTCGGACAGGGTAAGAAAGCCTGAATTTCATCGAGCGCGGATACTGCCACAACAACGTGCCTTTGGTGTTTGAATCTGTAGCCCGCCGCGCAATTTGTGAAATTCCACCGGGTAATCTGTGAAACTATTGGGGCTGGGCATGGTGGATTTAAACTCTAATTAACCGACCGAACCGTACCACTTAATCTGTGAAATTTCACCAACACAGGTTAAACCTCAACAGAGTCCTGCGGTAACGTCAGCAGTACCTGACGAACCTCTCCGTCGAACACCAGCACCCGCTGGCCAGCGGTCCCGGGGCCTTTTACCCTGACGGAGTCGCCACCTTGGATGGTGGACAGTGACTGAGCCATCAGCGTTGTCTGGCAAGATTGTCACGACGACACCCTGTTCGTTGGCCACTTCCAACTTAGCTTAAAAACCACGAAATCTGAAACGGTGAGTTCTGGTCAGTGGTCGTCAAACCCTAAATACAAACCGTCCTCCCATCCAAATTCCCGCCTCCAGAATATGACCATATCGGACTGATGCTCATTGGCCTGATTTTTGCTTAATTTAATCAAGCCAGTTCAAATCAAGGTCCAAGCTGCTTGCGGCTCCTGCACAACGCACCGTTTTGGAGCGCCACGAGACCGGGGCATGGTAGCGGTGCGTTTCGATACCCCTTGTTCCTGCCCCAAACAGCTCAAGCGAGCGTAAACGATGCGCCCAGCACAACAGATCTTTCGCGTCCGCCGACACTACAATCAGTGGGTGGGCGACGAGACACTTGAGGACTATGCCCTGCGGTTTACGGCTGTGGGGGCAAGGCGCTGGAGTATTGACCATGTTGCCAAGACCGCCTTGGGGGCAACCGCCTTTCTCGCCCTGGAGGCCATCAGCGCCTCGGTGACCCTCAGTTACGGTTTCACCAATACCATTGCCGCCATGCTGACCGTGGCAGTGGTGATCTTTATCACCGGTTTGCACATTACCTACTACGCCGCCAAACACGGCCTCGATATCGACCTGCTGACCCGAGGCGCCGGATTTGGTTATCTGGGCTCCACCATTACTTCACTGATTTACGCTTCTTTTACCTTTATATTTTTTGCTATTGAGGCCGCCATCCTGGCTTCGGCGCTGCACGCACTACTGGGGATTCCCCCGGCAATTGGTTATATCATCTGCGCTCTGGCCGTTATTCCTATTGTCACCCACGGCATCAAAGCCATCAGCAAATTCCAGGTGGGCACCCAGTCCTTCTGGCTGCTGCTGCAATGTCTCGCCCTGGGTGTGGTCGCCTGGTATGAAATCGCGCAAGTGCATGACTGGACCCAATACACCCCGGCCAATCTTCCCGGGAGCGACCATCTCAACCTGATTCTCTTTGGCGGGGCCGCATCAATCTTTTTTGCCATGGTGGCGCAAATTGGCGAGCAGGTGGACTACCTGCGCTTTATGCCCAAAAAGACCCCTGAAAATCGTTTTCGGTGGTGGTTCTGGCTGGTGCTGGCGGGTCCCGGCTGGATTTTCATCGGCATTTTGAAGATGTTGTTCGGCTCGTTCCTGGCTTACCTCGCCATCAGCTCCAATGTACCCGCCGAACAAGCTGCCGATCCCACCTATATGTACCAGATGGTGTTTAACTATCTGACCGATTCCCCCACCCTGTCACTGATGCTTGCCGGATTGATGGTGATCGTCTCGCAGATGAAGATCAATGTCACCAACGCCTATGCCGGTTCCATCGCCTGGTCAAATTTCTTTTCCCGTCTCACCCACAGCCACCCGGGGCGGGTGGTGTGGCTGGTTTTTAATGTCACCATCGCCCTGATCCTGATGGAACTGGGTATTTACCGGGCACTGGAAAGCGTCCTGGGCGTGTTTGCCATTATTGCCATTAGCTGGCTAGGCTGCCTGTCTGCGGACCTGTTAATCAACAAGCCCCTCGGCCTTAGCCCATCGTATGTGGAGTTTAAACGGGCCCACCTCTACGACATCAATCCGGTGGGCACCGGCGCCATGCTGGCCGCCTCCATCATGGGTATTCTCTGCTATCTGGGTTTCTTCGGGGCGACGGTGAAGAACCTCGCCCATTTCATCAGCCTGGGAACCTGCTTTGTGCTGGTACCACTACTGGCCCTCCTGACCCGGAGCCGCTTCTATCTCGCCCGCCAATCATCCGGACTCATCGTCACCTTCAGCCCGGCAGAGTTGCCCGATATGCCGACGGCCTCTCCGGTAATACAGTGTTGTATCTGCGAAAACCCGTTCGAGCAGGAAGACATGAGTCACTGCCCCGCGTATCAGGGACCGATTTGTTCACTGTGCTGCTCCCTCGATGCACGCTGTCTGGACAGCTGCAAGCCAGATGCCCGCTTCTCCAAGCAATTGGTCGATTTTCTGCAGATATTCGTTCCCGAACGGGTTGCGCGCCTGGCGGAATCACGGCTGGGACGCTTCACGGCCACGTTGTTCTGCGTCAACAGCCTGCTGGCGGGCATCATGGCACTTGTCTATGCGCAAATGGCGCCGGTGACGAACACTCAGGCGTTATTGCTGGGCAACGCCCTGTGGACCCTGTTCTTTATCCTGCTGATCATTTCCGGTGTCATCACCTGGCTGTTTTTGCTCAACCACGAAAGCCGGGTGGTGGCACAACAGGAATCCAACCGCCAGACACGCTTGTTGCTGGATGAAATCGATGCTCACCAGGAAACAGATCGCGCCCTGCAACAGGCAAAAGAACAAGCGGAAAGCGCCAACAGCGCCAAAAGCCGCTACCTCACTGGCATCAGCCACGAACTGCGCACCCCGCTGCAGTCGATTCTCGGCTATGCCCAATTACTCAACAGCGACCAATCCATTGTTTTTAAACACCGCAACGCCCTGCAAATCATCAAGCGCAGCGGCGACTACCTCAACGACCTGATCGAAGGTCTGCTGGACATTTCCAAGATCGAGGCCGGCCGCCTGGATATCTACCGCAACCATGTCAAACTGCCGGAGCTGGTTGATCAGATGGTGGAAATGTTCCGCCCACAAGCCGAAGCCAAGGGCATCGAGTTCTTCCATCATATTCACAACAGCCTCCCCAAAACGGTCATTGCCGATGAGAAACGGTTGCGGCAAATACTCATCAACCTATTGTCCAACGCCGTCAAATACACCGAAAAAGGCCGGGTGGACCTCCACATCCACTACCGCAATCAGGTGGCGGAATTTTCCGTTATTGACACGGGAGTGGGCATTGATGGCAGGGATCTCGAGCGGATCCTGCAACCTTTTGAACGGGTCCGCAACAGCCACGTGCCAGTGGTCTCCGGCACCGGGCTCGGCCTGACCATCACCCGACTGCTCACCGATATCATGGGGGGAGACCTCAGTATCACCAGCACCCCCGGTCAGGGCAGCTGTTTCACCGTCTCATTAATGCTGTCCTGGGTGGACAGCGCTGCAGAGGAAATTCAGCCACAGCAAAATATCACCGGCTATCAGGGCAGCACACGCTCAGTATTGGTGGTGGACGACGAACCCATACACCGGGGACTGCTCTTTGACCTGCTTGTCCCCCTGGGCTTCAAAGTGCTGGAGGCCCAGGATGCCGAAACCTGCCTGGAAATGCTGGAAACCCTGGCCCCGGATCTGCTCCTGCTGGACGTCACCATGCCGGGCATGGATGGCCTCGAACTGGCTCACCAGTTGCGTAAACAGGGCCTGCAGGCACCTATTGTCATGCTCTCGGCGGATGCGCACGAACACCACCGCCACAGTTCCGATACCACCAACCACGATGCCTACCTGGTCAAGCCCGTCAGCAACCAGAAGTTGCTCGATACCCTGGCACTGTGCCTGAAACTGGAGTGGCGCACTGGCGAGGAATTGTTGCCGGAGACCAGAACCGTCAACCCCCCGCTGCTCGAACTGAATCTCGAGCAGCCACAACACCCCCTTTTCAAGGAGCTGCTTGCCTACGCCAAAATCGGCTACAAAAAAGGCGCCCACGAAAAACTGAATGAAATAAGATCCCACGCCATGATCGATCTCGACACGTTCAATGGCCTGCAACAGTTAATCCACAACATGCGTTTTGATCGGCTCATCGCGATAATGAAAACAACGGAATGATGGAAACAACGGAATGAACAGCACCCAGACCAGAACCAATCCGACCGACAACATCTTTTCCAGCGGCATCGTACTGGTGGTAGACGACAATCCGGATGCCCTCAGCCTGATTAATGACACCCTGGAGCAGGCCGGTATCAATGTGCTGGTCGCACTGGAGGGGCATCAGGCGCTGACCATTGCCAGACGCCTGCGACCGGACATGATTCTGCTGGATGCCCTGATGCCCCAAATGGACGGCTTCGAAACCTGCCGCCAACTCAAGGCGGACCCGCAATTATCGGGGATACCGGTGATCTTCATGACCGGCCTGACCGATACGGAAAGCGTCGTCAGAGGTTTGGAGGTCGGCGGAGTCGACTACCTCACCAAACCCGTCCGCCCCGAAGAAATGCTGGCAAGAATGAGGGTGCACCTTCTCAATGCCCGCCTCACCAACAGTGTCAGCCAGGCACTGGACTCCACCGGGCAGTTCCTGTTTACCGCAGACCACATGGGCCATGTTCTTTGGGCCACCCCGCAGACTTACGCCCTGTTCACCCGTGCTGGCGCCACCGATGAATGGCAGCAGCGACAACTGGCGGAGTTATTGCGCAACTGGCTGAGCCGTCGCCCCACAGCGGGACAGTGTTTAAAGCTGTCCCAGCTGGATACTGAATTGGTAGTGGAATTGGTAGAGCAGCGCGGCGATGCCGAACTGTTGTTAAAACTGTCTGATGAATCACAGCCTGCCGGTGAAAGTCTGCTGCGGGAAAAGCTGCACCTGACCCAGCGGGAAGCAGAAGTGTTGTACTGGGTCGCCAACGGCAAGGCCAACCGGGAAATAGGCGAAATCCTCGGCGTCAGCCCGCGCACCGTCAACAAGCACCTGGAACAGGTATTCCCAAAACTGGGCGTGGAAAACCGGACTGCGGCGGCAGGCATTGCCATCCGCCTCCTCAACCAGTATTAGAAACGGCCGTCTTTTTCCCTGTCCCTGGCATAAAACACCGCGGCGACCACACAGATGACCAGGCCACCCAGCATCCAGATCAGATGTTCCAGGTCGTGGCTCGCCCCATTGCCACCGTGACCGGGATGAGCCAGTGCCAGCGTGGCAAAAAAACTTAACAGCAGTGCAATAAACCTGTGAATAACTTTCTTGCTTTGCATCATTAGTCCCCTGTTTTTCTCTCTGTGAAAATTAAATAACCGCTTGGGCACGGGGCAGGCTTTTTTCGGCCAGCATCCCTTCCCGGACGATGAAATCGATCACATCACCCAGCCCCTCAACGGTCTTCAGGTTGGTAAACACAAAGGGCTTGTCACCGCGCATGGTGCGGGCATCCCGATCCATCACCGCCAGGGAGGCACCGACTAATGGGGCCAGGTCGGTCTTGTTGATGATCAGCAGGTCGGAACGGGTTATCCCAGGCCCTCCCTTGCGGGGAATCTTGTCACCGGCAGAGACGTCGATCACGTAGAGGGTCAGGTCCGACAACTCCGGGCTGAAGGTAGCGCTGAGGTTATCGCCACCGCTTTCGACAAAAATCACATCCAGGGCGCCATGGCGGGCCAGCAATTGGTCAATGGCCGCCAGATTCATGGAAGCATCTTCGCGAATGGCGGTGTGGGGGCAACCGCCGGTTTCTACCCCGACGATTCGGTCAGCACTGAGTGCTTCGTGGCGCGTGAGGAAATCTGCGTCCTCGCGAGTATAGATATCATTGGTAACCACGGCGATATCGTAGTGATCGCGCAGCGCCACACAGAGAGAGCGCAGTAGTGCAGTCTTGCCGGAGCCCACCGGACCGCCGACACCCACGCGCAGGGTTTGTTTTACTGTCATATTGATATCTCCTCTCTGATCTCAGGATCGGAATAAACGACTGTACTGGGTTTCGTGCCAACTGCTGGCAATGGCCAGCGCGGGCAGGCTGCCACCCAACTCATGGTCGTGTAAGATTTTTGCCAAATTGATCGCTTCAGGGACCTGTTGCTGTAACTCGCCGAGCAGCCGCTGGGCCTGACTCTGCCCCAACGGCACTAGTTTGGTGGCCGCCGCCACCTGATTTTCCAGCCAGGACCAGCACAATCCCAGGCAGGCACTATCAGGCGCTATCTGCCAGGCATGGCTGGCCAGGGCAAAAGCCGTCACAAAGCTGGCCTGCGGAACCTGAAGATCAACCGGCCAGCTGACCGGCACCTCAAGTTGACGCAGCAAGCGCAGCAGCGCCTCCCCCATGGCAGTATCCGTCAGTAACAATTCGCGGCTTTCCCGGCAGGCCAGCACAGTGCTGTTCCAATACGCCAGAGCCTCAGTGTCACGAGCCATCAATGCCGCCATGAGGCGCAACAGCAACGGCAGATCCACACGGGCCAGAGAATATTGCAGTTGCATGGACAGCCAATGACCAACCTCGTCGGCACTGCTCAGCCACTGATACTCTATGGCCGTTTCCAGCCCCTGTGAAAACGAGTAGCCTCCCACCGGCAGGCTGGCACTGCTCAATTGCAGCAGCCGCAGCAACCCGGCTTCAGTGGTGGTGATGGCCATGGGTGTAAGCTCCGGATTCCGGCACAAATACCGCCATTTCGTGCGTCAGGGTCAATCCCATCATCACCAGCATTTCCTCCAGCACATGATCCGGGGGTATACGCAACCAGCGATCACCGATCTGTAATTTCACATGACGATTGCCCAGGTGATAACAGGCCCGACTGAAGATAAACCAGTCATCACAGCGGGCGGTGGTCACCGGTTCCTCGGCCCCCGCCACCCTCAGGTAAGTGCCGCACTGACTGAGCAGTAACTCGCCAACCTGGAGGGGCTTGCCGCGCTCCAGGAAGATGCGCACTTCCCGGCCATTGCTGGCGGTGGTACGCAAGCGGCCCTTGTCCCGCTGCTCCTGCGTCAAAACCACTTCAGCTTCCGTTATTTGTTCACTATCGACGCCAAGTCGCTCATAGATATCCATCAGTTACCTCTTAAAACAGACAATAACGCTGGGCCAGTGGCAATTCGGTGGCCGGCTCGCAGGTCAATAATTCGCCATTCGCCCGCACTTCGTAGGTTTGTGGATCCACGGTGATGTTCGGCTGCCAGTCGTTCAACACCATATCGCCTTTACCGATGTTGCGGGTATTCCGGCACGCGACCAGACGGCGCTTTAACCCCAGAGATTCGGCGACACCGGCATCGAGGGCCGCCTGACTGGTAAAGGTCACAGCGGTGCGGGCCGGGGCCTGGCCAAAGCTGCCAAACATCGGGCGGTAATGCACCGGCTGGGGGGTCGGGATGGAGGCATTGGGATCGCCCATGGGAGCCGCGGCAATCATCCCGCCCTTGATGATCAGGGCCGGTTTGATGCCAAAAAAAGCCGGCTTCCACAGCACCAGGTCCGCCAGCTTGCCCACCTCGATAGAACCCACTTCATGGGCAATACCGTGGGCGATTGCAGGGTTAATGCTGTATTTGGCGATATAGCGTTTGACGCGGTAATTGTCGGCGCCAGCGGCGTCCTGCGGCAACGAACCGCGCTGCACTTTCATCTTGTGGGCCGTCTGCCAGGTGCGGGTGATCACCTCCCCCACCCGCCCCATGGCCTGGGAGTCGGAGGAGATCATGCTGAATGCACCGAGATCGTGGAGGATATCCTCGGCGGCAATGGTCTCCTTGCGAATACGGGAGTCGGCAAAGGCCACATCCTCCGGGATACTGGCATCCAGGTGATGGCAGACCATCAGCATATCCAGGTGCTCATCCACCGTATTCGCCGTGTACGGCCGGGTCGGGTTGGTCGAGGACGGCAGCACATTGGACAGTGCACAGGCCTTGATGATATCCGGTGCATGGCCGCCTCCTGCCCCTTCGGTGTGGTAGGTATGAATGGTGCGTCCCTTGAACGCTGCCAGGGTATCGTCGACAAAACCGGACTCATTCAGCGTGTCGGTGTGAATCGCCACCTGTACATCGTATCGCTCCGCCACGCCAAGGCAGGTGTCGATGGACGCGGGCGTGGTGCCCCAGTCCTCATGCAGTTTCAGGCCGCAGGCACCGGCTACCAGCTGCTCCTCCAGGGATTCAGGACGGCTGGCATTGCCCTTGCCGAGGAAACCCAGATTCATGGGCATGGCATCGGTGGCCTGCAGCATTTTGCCGATATACCAGGGACCAGGTGTGCAGGTAGTGGCATTGGTGCCGGTGGCGGGGCCGGTGCCACCACCGATCATGGTGGTGATGCCGGACATCAGTGCCTCTTCGATCTGCTGCGGGCAGATAAAGTGAATGTGCGCGTCGATGCCCCCCGCCGTGAGGATAGAGCCCTCGCCGGCAATCACCTCGGTGCCGGGTCCGATGACTATCTCCACCCCTTGCTGGATATCCGGGTTACCGGCCTTGCCAATAGCGGCGATACGGCCTTCCTTGATGCCCACATCCGCCTTGACGATGCCCCAGTGGTCGAGGATCAGGGCATTGGTAATCACCAGATCCACCGTATCGGCACTGGTTAGCTGGCTCTGCCCCATACCGTCCCGAATTACCTTGCCGCCACCGAATTTCACCTCGTCGCCATAACAGGTGTAATCCTTTTCCACTTCGATCCACAACTCGGTGTCGCCGAGCCGTACCCGGTCACCGGTGGTGGGACCGAACATCTGTGCATAACCCTGCCGATCCATGCGACTCATATCACTGCTCCCCACCACCATCGAGAGGCCCCATCACCTCACCACGGAAACCGTACACCTCGCGTTTACCTGCATAGGCCACCAACTCCACCTCCCGGGACTGCCCCGGTTCGAAGCGCACCGCGGTGCCCGAGGCAATATTGAGGTGAAAACCGCGCGCCCTGGGACGGTCGAACTTCAACGCCGGGTTGGTCTCGGCAAAGTGGTAATGGGAACCCACCTGCACCGGGCGATCGCCGGTATTTTCCACACTAAGGCTGAGAGTTACCCGGCCCTCATTAAGCAGAATATCGCCAGCGGCAACCTGAATTTCTCCGGGGATCATGCTGTTCTCCTGAGCAAAATAGCTTTCATCAGCCGATGGGGTTGTGCACGGTGACGAGCTTGGTGCCATCGGGAAACGTCGCCTCCACCTGCACCTCGTCAATCAGCTCTGCCACACCGTCCATCACCTGTTCGGCGTTGAGAATTTCGCGGCCATGGCTCATCAGCTCGGCGACCGTTCTGCCGTCGCGGGCGCCCTCCATAATCTCCATGGTGATCAGCGCCACCGCTTCCGGGTAGTTCAGTTTCAGGCCGCGGGCCAGCCGGCGCTCGGCCAGCAATGCGGCGGTGAACACCAGTAATTTGTCTTTTTCACGGGGTAACAGCTCCATAAGCGTCTCGTTAAAAATCAGATTTATGCAACATCAGGTGGACCAGATCCGTGGCGCACAGCCAGGTCGACCAATCAAGTGCGGGCGCAATCGCTGCCAAAGGGCAACGAACAGCCGGCGGGCCTGTTCAGAATTCGAGCCCAGGTAGCGGGCCAGTAAAAAACCGCCGACCACACTGACACCCACCAAACAAGCATTTTTCGGTTCAGCCAGAACCTCGCGACACTGGGCCAGCAACAGGTCATCCAGGGTCCGTTCGTCAAAAGGCCCCGCCACAAAAATGCCATTAATGGGTAGTCCCTGCATACCTGCCCGGCTGCCATACAATGCCGGGCTGTCCTCCGACAGCTGCAGCGCTTCTATCAGCAGTGGCCGACCTTCTCGGGAAATGATCAGTCGCTGCTGTAACTGGCCGCGATCAAAATCGACCCCACTGGCGGGCAACCCCAGAGATGTCACCTCCCAGCCCATAAAGTGGCTGTTTTCCCCAAGCTCCACCCGGGTTTCCAGGCATGCATTGGCGCCCCGATAGACAATATTTTCCAATGGCAACCACTCCAGGCTGGCACCATCCGCCACCACCAGATGGTTGCACTGTTGCTGCAGGGTACGATCAAAGCGGGCCCGGTAAACCCGTCCAGCGCCCGGGGTGGTAAACAGCGCCTTGGCCCCGGCCTCCACGGTGGCATCCAGTTGCAGAAGATCTCCGGATACCAGGCCGCCCGGTGGATGCAGCAAATAAATATGCGCGAGATCCGGCCCCTCCGGATAAAAAGGCTTCTGCACGTAGAGGGGGCCACGATGGCGACAGCGGCTCAGGCGCGAACCTCGGGACGTACAACTAATACGTAATTCCAACCGGGCGTGCCATCGGCTGTCAGGGGTATTTTCCCGGAGGGAACTGATTGGTATGACCAACGCATTCATGACAAAACGGTCCGTCTCAAACAGCCAGGTGTTGATTGATCAACTGGTTGCTCAGTCCATCCATGGCACCCGCCGCAACCACCCGGCCCTTTTCCATCAACCGGAACTCCTTGCCGACCCGGCGCGCAAAAGCCAGTTTCTGTTCCACCAGTACCACCGTCAGGCCCTCCTCTTCATTCAACTTCAGGATCACATCGCCAATCTGTTTGACGATGTTGGGCTGGATGCCCTCATTGGGCTCATCGAGAATCAGCAGTTTCGGCTCAATCACCAGTGCCCTTCCAATGGCCAGTTGTTGTTGCTGGCCGCCGGACAGGTCGCCGCCGCGACGGTGTAGCATGTCCGCCAACACGGGGAACAGCTCGAAGACCTTGTCGGGAATTTTCTTGCTGCGATCCTTGCGACAGGGCAACCCGGTGAGCAGGTTTTCCTCAACCGTCAGCAGCGGAAAAATATCCCGGCCCTGGGGCACATAACCAACCCCCAGATGTGCCCGACTTTCCGCGGGCTGACCCTGTATGGCCTGCCCCCGATAGCGAATATCCCCACTGCTGATGGGTAACAGCCCCATCAGGCACTTCAACAGGGTGGTTTTGCCAACACCGTTGCGGCCCATGATGCAGGTGCAAGATCCTTCGGCAATCTGCATATCCAGCTCCCAAAGGATCTGGGTACCGCCGTATTTTTGGTTCACTTTCTCAATGGCAATCATAGGTTGTGCTCCGCCATGGGACTCAGATTTCCTTACCCAGATAAACCTCGATAACATCGGGGTGATCCTGCACCTGATCCATGGTGCCCTCAGCCAGTACTGATCCCTGGTGCAACACTGTTACCGTGCGAGCGATACTGCGAACAAATTCCATATCGTGCTCCACCACAATCACCGTGCGCTCCCCCGCCAGAGAGGTCAGCAGCTCCGCAGTGTGCTCCGTCTCCTGCGCCGTCATACCCGCCACCGGCTCATCGATCAGCATCAGGCGCGGCTGAGATACCAGCAGCATGCCGATTTCCAGCCACTGCTTCTGACCGTGGGACAGTGCGCCCGCCGGCATACCGCGGTGGAAATTGAGGCCAATAATATTGATAACCTCGTCTATCCAGTCCCGCTGCTCCGACGTCAGGGTGGCAATCAAGGCAGGCCAAACACCTTTCTGGGTTTTCAGGGACAGCTCTAGATTGTGAAACACTGAATGTGCCTCAAACACAGTGGGCTTCTGGAATTTACGACCAATACCGAGCCTGGCGATCTCGGCTTCGGATTTCTCCAGCAGGTCAATTTTCTGACCAAAATACAGGGTACCGGCATCGCAGCGGGTTTTACCGGTGATCACATCCATCAATGTGGTTTTGCCTGCACCATTGGCGCCAATCAGGCAGCGCAATTCACCATCGTTGACATAGAGGTTGAGGTTGTTGAGCGCCTTGAAGCCATCAAAGGTGACACTCAGTCCCTCCACATACAGGATCACCTGATGGGACACATCGACCGGCCCTCTGCGCTGTGCCAGAAACGGCCATACTTCATCGGGCTTCATCAAATTCCGGGTTGCACTGAGCAGGCTCATGTTCTCACCTCGACTTTGTCGCCATCATCGGTATCCGTTGCCATTTTTTTCTGTTGCCAGCGATCCAGAAGCCCGGCCAGGCCTTTCGGCAGGAACAATGTTACCCACACGAACAACGCACCGAGTCCGAACAACCAGCCCTCTGGAATGATGGCGGTGAAGCGCGTCTTGGTGTAATTCACCAACAGCGCGCCCACCACGGCACCGTAGAGTGTGCCGCGCCCCCCTACCGCCACCCAAACCACCACCTCAATGGAGTTGAGTGGTGAGAACTCGCCGGGATTGATAATGCCCACCTGGGGCACATAGAGCGCGCCCGCCACTGCTGCCAGCACTGCGGAGTAGACAAATAGCCAGACTTTGTACATTTCCGTGCGATAGCCGAGGAACCGCGCCCTCGATTCTGCATCGCGAATCGCCACCACCACTCGTCCCATTCGAGAATCCATAATGAAACGACTCAACAGATAGGCGATGGCCAGCAAAATGGCCGTGATGACAAACAGTGCCACCCGGGTGCTGTCCGCCTGCAAATCAAAACCTAGAAGATCCTTAAAATCCGTTAGGCCGTTATTGCCCCCAAAGCCCATCTCGTTGCGGAAGAAGGCCAGCATCAGTGCATAGGTCAGTGCCTGGGTCATAATCGACAGGTACACCCCGGTGACCCGCGAACGAAACGCCAGCCAGCCGAACAGAAATGCCAGCAGGCCGGGCACCAGCAATGCCATCAACATGGCGAACCAGAAATGATCTATGCCGAGCCAGTACCAGGGCAATTCCTGCCAGTTGAGGAACACCATGAAATCCGGCAGTTCGGGGTTGCCGTAGACACCCCGGTCGCCAATCTGACGCATCAGGTACATGCCCATGCCGTAACCACCCAAGGCAAAAAAGGCGCCGTGGCCCAGGCTGAGGATGCCGCAGTAGCCCCAGACCACGTCCACCGCCAGCGCCAACATGGCGTAGCAGAGGTATTTACCCAACAGGGTGATGGTATAGGTACTCACATGGAATACAGACTCCGGGGAAAATATCTGGTTTGCGAATGCTGCCAATAGCGTCACTGTGAACAGCACCACCACAAACACCATCGTGGTATTGGCAGGCAGACGCCATTTGCCAAGGGCTTCGCTCAATGAATTCATTCTGCAGCCCTCCCCTTTTGCGGAAACAACCCTTTAGGTCGCTTCTGGATAAACAGGATAATAAATACCAACACCACCACATTGGCCAACACGGCGCCAGTGACGGGTTCCAGAAACTTGTTGGCAATACCCAGGGTGAAGCCGCCCACCAGAGTGCCGAGCAAATTGCCTACCCCGCCAAACACCACCACCATGAAAGAGTCGATGATGTAGGACTGACCCAGATTCGGTCCCACATTGGTGAGCTGGCTGAGGGCCACTCCGGCTACACCGGCGATACCGGAACCAAGCCCAAAGGTCATGGCATCCACCCACTCGGTGCGGATACCCATGCACTTGGCCATATCGCGATTTTGCGATACCGCTCGAACATTCAGACCCAGGGAGGTTTTTTTAAGAATCAACTGGAGAACAAAAAATACCAGCAGCGCAAACAGCAAAATGTACAAACGGTTGTAGGTAATCGAAAACACGGGATTGATCTCCAGAGAACCGCTCATCCATTCTGGTGTCGACACCTGCCGGTTTAGCGGAGAAAAAATAGTCCGTACCGCCTGTTGCAGAATCAGGCTGATCCCGAAAGTGGCCAATAGGCTTTCCAGCGGACGGCCGTGCAAATGACGAATCACGGTTCGCTCGATCAGCACCCCCACCGCACCGGATACCAGAAAGGCAGCGGGAATCGCCACCCACAGTGAATAGTCAATCAAGTTGGGCATCAGCAATTGCACCACGTAGGTGGTGTAGGCACCGAGCATGATCATCTCGCCGTGGGCCATATTGATCACCCCCATCACCCCGAAAGTAATGGCCAGCCCAATAGCCGCCAACAACAGTACCGAGCCGAGACTGAGACCGAAAAACAATTGCTCCACAAAGCCGTAAAATTCGCGCTTCTCATTGATGGTGCCCAATGCCTTTGCAGCTGTGGCACGCACCTTGCGGTCACCTTCAGCATCGTTATCCACCACGCCCTTGAGGAGGTTGCGAACAGGCGGCTCCAACCGACCGGAGAGGGTTTCCATGGCCAGCAATCGCTCGGCGCTATTGGCGGAGTGCCCCACCACATCCATGGCCAGAGCCAGCTCAATCATCTTCAGCACGTCTGCATTTTTCTCACTCTGCCGGGCGTCCTTTAACAGCACTATATTGTGCGGACTGAGGTCATCCAGCATGCTCAGCACAGCAGTCCGACGCTCCTCCACCGTACCGGTTTTCAGATTAATACGGGCCATGGCTTCCCGCAGGTGGCTACGCAAGCTGTTATTAACACGTATTTTCTTAATAGTTTTCTTATCGAGGCTATCCAACCATTCGCCGCTCAGAGGGTCGCTACCCCGTAGACTGCCCTTGGCCATTTTCGTGACGATCAGCACACGCTGGGAATCCAGTTGGTAATAGAGGTCACCCCCCAACATCGCGTCGAACAGAGGGAGGATTTCCTTGCCGGAAATGTCTTCTATTTTATCCAACACTTCTGGCGCCTTACTCAAACTCACCTTTGTCAACTCAGTCAGCAGTGCTTCCAAAGAGGTTTTCTGAACCGCAGATGGTGCAGATGGTGTTTCGGCGACTTCATCGGCGTAGACGTTGATAGACACAAGGAAAGCCAACAAGCTTAAAATCACTGCCAGCAACCATTGCAGAATCTGTTCTTGCCTCACGAGCGCTTTCCCCTTTGAGAGTTGATTTCATGTCGAACGTTGTATGCCAGTTGAGCGGGGGTTCCCCCGGCTGTCTGTCGGGTGACAACCGGGAGCCCTCGAAGTTACTCGTAGTTTTGACCAGAACAGCTCTTGGTCAACGTGTTGTAGTTGCCGCATTTAATCGGCGCCGTCCAGTCGGAAATGATGTCTTTGGAGCCGGGCAGGAAGTCGGACCAGGCATCGCCGGGTACCAGACCGTCCGTTTCCCAGACCACCTCAAACTGGCCGTCATCCTGGATTTCGCCAATCAACACCGGCTTGGAGAGGTGGTGATTCTTGTTCATCACCGCCATGCCGCCGGTCAGGTTGGGAGCCGTGATACCGATCATCGCCTGCTCAACGGCATCGACATCGGTGGTACCGGCCTTTTCAACCGCTTTGCTCCACATGTTGAAGCCGATGTAGGTCGCCTCCATCGGATCATTGGTGACGCGCTTGGGGTTTTTGGTGAAGGCTTTCCACTGGGCAATAAAGGCTTCGTTGGCATCGCTTTCCACACTCTGGAAGTAGTTCCAGGCAGCCAGGTGCCCCACCAGCGGCGCAGTGTCGATACCTGACAGTTCTTCTTCACCCACAGAGAATGCGACAACTGGGGTGTCCTCGGCGGAAATACCCTGGTTAGCCAGCTCCTTGTAGAACGGGACGTTGGCATCACCGTTGATGGTGGAAACAACCGCGGCTTTCTTGCCAGTACTGCCAAATTTCTTCACCTCGGAGACAATGCTCTGCCAGTCAGAATGGCCGAACGGCGTGTAGTTGATCATGATGTCTTCCGCTGCCACGCCCTTGGCTTTCAGGTACGCTTCGAGGATCTTGTTGGTGGTGCGGGGGTAGACATAATCGGTACCGGCCAGTACCCAGCGCTTCACGCCCAGATCATTCATCAGGTAATCCACTGCTGGAATCGCCTGTTGATTGGGAGCAGCTCCGGTGTAGAACACATTTTTGGATGACTCTTCACCCTCATACTGTACCGGGTAGAACAGCAGACCATTTTCCTTCTCGATGACCGGCAGTACCGACTTTCGCGATACCGAGGTCCAGCAACCGAAAATGACGTCCACTTTATCTTGGGTCAACAGTTCGCTGGTTTTTTCTGCGAACAGTGGCCAGTTAGAGGCAGGGTCAACCACCACAGCTTCCAGTTGCTTGCCGAGCAGGCCGCCTTTTTTGTTCTGCTCTTCAATCATCATCAGTACGGTGTCTTTCAGGGTGGTTTCACTAATGGCCATAGTGCCGGACAGGGAGTGCAGTACACCCACCTTGATGGTATCCGCCGCCAGGGCCGTGGCAGTCAGGGTCGAAACCCCAACACTCAGGGCAATGCCCACAATCAGTTTTTTCATGTTCATCATTACGTTGTCCTCAGGTGGCCGAATCAGATCTGCAGCTGTACGCCGAAGGTGAAGGTATCGATATTCTCGTCGCTGGCGTAACCGCTGATATTCGCGTCACCGGTAACGAAATTGGCATTGAATCGAATGTTGTGGCCGGAGATGACGTAGTTCAGGCCGACTTCAGTTGAATCACTCTTGTCACCATCATCCGGGTTGTTTTCCACGTAGCGCACGTAGGGCTGGAATTTGCCCGGACCAACCATCTTCGGGAACAGAAAAGCCAGGGTGCCGAACGAAGAATCGCCTTCAAACAGGCAGAAACAGTCGCCTACCGCCGGGGGGCTAGCCAGGGTGTAATCGGCATCAAATTTTTTGTACTCACCTTCAAAAGTCAGCACACCGCCGCCATCAAGCACGGTTTCCGAGAGCAGGTCGAAGGTATAACCCCTAAAGTCGCCCGACTCTTCGGCACTGCCAGTGCCATCGGACTGGGTCTGGAAAGATATGGCGGCGGTAAGGATGTTGCCCAGTGCACCATAGTAGGTGGAACTGGTGTAATAACCGGGGTTGGATTCCATGTTCAGGAAGTTGTAGGCAAAACGGCCGGCAAACAGCAGATTGTCAGACTGGTTGCCATAGCCTTCCAGCCCGTCGAATGCACCCACCGCATACTGGAACTTGCCGAGGGTACCCCACACGGTGATACCTTCATCGCGGCCCAGACGACCCGCTTCGCCACCTTGATCCGAGGGATACAATGGCTGTGTATACTGGTTCCAGCTCAGGGCGTAGTAAGGACCATTCATCTCGATCCGGTCCGCCGGCGTCAGCATCTTACCCATCCAGACATTGAAGCCGGGGGAGAACTCGAACTGGGCAATAGCGTCCAGCACTTTCACTGATTCGTCATCGAGTTTTTCGGTATTGAAAGTGAACTTGATGTACTCATGGAGCTGACCGCTCACGTAAATACGGGTGCTCGCCACGCTAAAGTCGTTGCTGTTGTCCTTACCATTTTCAGCGCCATCTTCAACGGATTTGAACTCGGTGCGCATACCGGCGCCGATACTGATCCAGCGTGTATCGTCCAACTCCATTTTAGCCCCGGCAAATGCTGGTGCAGCGGCGCAGGCAAGGCCCAGAATCGCCATACCGGCAGCGCCTTTCATCAGCCCCTGTCGCGGCCTTTTAAGTGACCACAGATGAGAAGTATTCATGGTTAATCCCCTAAGCAATGAGTGATATGGATTGCGATACCCATTATTCGAGAGGGATCGAGGCGCCACCATGCGCACAATGCCCCATGCAAGTAAGTTATTTGACGTAACTGCACAATTGGCTGGCGGCCAGAATCTGGTAGAGAACAGAGGAACAGTAGAAATGGGAGGCTACGCTGTGCCCAAAGCATTTTATTATCTGGAAAGGTAATATCACGAATGCCCAGCCTGACGTCAGGATCAGGTCACGGCGTAACGGTCAGGCATCACCTGGCAATCGTGTCACAAAGAAGGTGTTATGAGGACTCAGAAAGACATCGAACACAGCGTACCGGCTGGTCGCAGAGATTATCGGCCTGGCCGCCTGAGAATAGGTATCCGTCAGTTCCGGGCGATACAGCGCTGACGAAGCACATGAATGACGAGTTTTTCTGGTTGGTTAAAAATCTGTCGATCAGGAATCAGCTGAAAAAGTGTCCTGTTCGCTGATCAGTGTATTGTCCATCTGGTGAACGATCGGTCGAGTGGCGACGGTGTTGCGCCAGTCTGCCAGACCGGCCATATCGTCGATCACTGTCCAGGGGCCAAACTTTTTCATGGTGCTGTTGACCAGATCCAGAGAGTGGTAAGCAATGACGTCCGCATAACTGAAGTCTTCGCCACACAGGTAAGGGTCAAACCTGGCCAGTCGGGACAATGCGTCCAGGCCCTGCTCCACCTCAACCGCCACCTGATCCACCTGTGCCTGATCCGGCGTCCCTCCGCTGTCGGCATGATCAAGCAGACGGCTGACCGGCTGTTCAATATGCTGCAGCAGGATACTCATTAACTCCCTGACCTTGGCCCGATCGAAAACATCCTCCGGCAACAGTGGCACCTCCGGAATAATTTCCTCGAGAAATTCCATAATCACCGGGACATTACTGATGTAGCCCTCCCGGGCTTCCAGAAAAGGCACTTCGCCCATGGGACTCATGGTCAGGAACAGGGGCTCCCGGCTGGGATAACTGTGGACTTCCTCAAATTCGAAGCCTTTTTCCAACAGTGCCAGTTTCACCATATTGAAATAGTGGCTGGTATGAAATCCGTATAATTTGAGCATGGCGGTTACCCGTTCTGAAACCCTCATCGGGCCTAATGGTGATGCTGGAAATTGTAACAGAGAATTTACTGGGTGAATGACCGTTATCAACTGGAGCCAAGTTACCCTGAATTTTGATCTGTAGTAAGATAGCGACCCCTATGGGCACGCCAGTACGCCCAGCCAGAATACCCACATCGGTGACCCGTCACCGATAGCCCAACCGGTGTTGATCCCGGATTGGGTACACTCACACAAAAAGAGGACACAAACCGTGCTTGAAGCTTATCGCCAACATGTGGCAGAACGTGCCGCCGAGGGAATCCCACCCAAACCCCTGACACCCGAGTGGACCGCCGATCTGGTGGAACTGCTGAAAAACCCGCCCGCCGGGGAAGAAGAATTTCTGCTCGACCTGATCGCCAACCGCGTTCCACCCGGTGTGGATGAAGCGGCTTACGTCAAAGCCGGCTTCCTCAGTGCAGTAGCCAAAGGCGAGATCACCTGCCCACTGATTGACCGCCCCGCTGCGGTAACATTACTCGGCAATATGCACGGCGGCTATAACGTCGAAACGCTGGTTGAATTGCTGGATGATGCCGACCTCGCCAACGATGCGGCGGAACAGCTGAAAAGTACCATTCTGGTTTTTGACGCATTCCATGATGTCGCCGAGAAAGCCGATGCCGGCAATGCCCAAGCCAAAGCCGTGCTTCAGTCCTGGGCCGATGCCGAGTGGTTTACCCGACAGGATGCTGTCCCCGAAAGTATCAAGGCCATTGTTTTCAAGGTGACCGGCGAAACCAATACCGATGACCTGTCACCTGCACCCGATGCCTGGTCTCGTCCGGACATTCCCCTGCATTCCCTGGCGGCCTATAAAATGACCCGCGACGGTCTGACGCCCGATGAGCCGGGCAAAATCGGCCCGATAAAACAGATCGAGGAGATTAAATCCAAAGGTCTGCCGGTCGCCTTCGTCGGCGACGTGGTGGGTACCGGCTCCTCGCGCAAGTCTGCAACCAACTCGGTGTTGTGGTTCTTCGGCGACGATATCCCCGGTGTGCCAAACAAACGTTCCGGTGGCATCTGTATCGGCAACAAAGTCGCCCCGATTTTCTTTAATACCATGGAAGATGCCGGCGCCCTGGTCTTTGAAGCACCAGTCGACGATATCAACATGGGCGACGTGATTGAAATCCGTCCCTATGACGGCAAGATTCTCAGCGAGTCCGGTGACGTATTGTCCGAATTTCACTTCAAATCCGGTGTGATTCTGGATGAAGTACAGGCCGAGGGCCGCATCAACCTGATTGTGGGCCGCGGCCTGACCCAGCGTGCCCGCGAACATCTGGGGCTGCCCGCTTCCGACCTGTTCCGCCTGCCGGCGCAACCGGCCGACACAGGCAAGGGCTACACCCTGGCGCAAAAAATGGTCGGCAAGGCCTGTGGTCTCGAGGGCGTCCGCCCCGGCACCTATTGCGAACCGAAAATGACGACCGTGGGCTCACAGGACACCACTGGCCCGATGACCCGGGACGAGCTCAAGGATCTGGCCTGCCTCGGCTTCTCCGCCGACCTGGTGATGCAGTCTTTCTGCCACACGGCCGCCTACCCGAAACCCATTGATGTCGAGACACAACACACCCTGCCCGATTTCATCATGAACCGCGGCGGTGTTTCCCTGCGGCCGGGCGACGGTATTATCCACAGCTGGCTGAACCGCATGCTGCTGCCCGACACAGTCGGCACCGGCGGCGATTCCCACACCCGCTTCCCCATGGGTATTTCTTTCCCCGGCGGTTCCGGTCTGGTGGCGTTTGCCGCCGCCACTGGTGTGATGCCACTGGATATGCCTGAATCGGTACTGGTTCGCTTCAAGGGTGACCTGCAACCGGGTATCACCCTGCGCGATCTGGTACATGCCATCCCCTACTACGGCATCAAGGAAGGCCTGCTAACCGTTGAGAAAAAAGGTAAGAAGAACTTCTTCTCCGGCCGTATTCTGGAAATCGAGGGTCTCGATAAACTGACCGTGGAACAGGCGTTTGAATTGTCGGATGCATCGGCCGAGCGCTCTGCAGCCGGTTGTACCATCAAGCTCAGCGAAGCCTCTGTGACGGAATATCTGAAGTCTAACATCACCCTGTTGCGCTGGATGATCGCCGAAGGCTATGGCGATGTGCGTACCCTGGAACGCCGGGTGGGCAAAATGGAAGACTGGCTCGCCAACCCCTCACTGATGAAAGCCGACGCCGATGCCGAGTACGCTGCCGTACTGGAAATCGATCTGGCCGACATCAAGGAACCCATTGTCTGCTGCCCCAACGATCCGGACGACGCGCGGCTGTTGTCTGACGTCGCGGGCGACAAAGTGGACGAAATCTTTATCGGCTCCTGTATGACCAATATCGGTCACTTCAGGGCAGCGGGCAAGTTGCTCAATGAAGCCCCCAGCATCAACACAACCTTCTGGATCTGCCCGCCAACCCGGATGGACGCCCATACCCTCAAGGAAGAAGGCTACTACGAGATCTATGAAAAGGTCGGCGCACGGACAGAAATGCCCGGTTGTTCGCTTTGCATGGGCAACCAGGCACGGGTCAACGCAGGGGTCACCGTACTGTCCACTTCCACTCGCAACTTCCCCAATCGCCTGGGTGACGGGGCCAATGTCTACCTCACTTCTGCCGAACTGGCTTCTGTGGGTGGTATTCTGGGTCGCCTGCCCACCACGGCTGAATACATGGAATACGCGAACAAGATCAACTCCATGTCCAGCGATATCTACCGCTACATGAACTTTGACCAGATCGCCTCCTTCCAGAAAGGGGCAGACGAGGGCAAACGGATTGCGGCAGAACAAATCGTCAATGTAGCCTGATCATATAAGCTATTGAAAAACCCCGCTTTTGCGGGGTTTTTTTTGCTCGACACAGAAAATTTTGCGAGCTCTGGCGATTAGGTTGCCTATTCTAATCTGCTGTGACTAAATGATTTCACACTGTTTTTGGCAGGTGCTGTATATGCATTATCACTTTTACGACCTATACCGTCAGTCCCTGATGCCGGTCAACACCGCACTGGATCTGGCACACGATATCGTCACGCACGAAAAGAACCCCCTCTCCAAAACGCGTCTTGGCCGACTGCGCAAAGCCTTTCTGGAATCCACGATTCGCCTCCTGAAACACTACCCGAAACAAGGGTTTGAGTACGAACCGGTGGTGATTGAGGAGGTGGAATATCCGGTTCATGAAGAGGTGGTGGTGGAGAAACCCTTCTGTAATCTGCTGCGCTTTCGCCGCGAAGGTTTACCCGCCAATGCACCGAAACTGCTCTGTGTGGCGGCACTTTCCGGCCACCATGCCACGCTGTCCCGGGAAACCTTCGGTCAGTTTCTCGATACCTATGAGGTGTACGTCACCGACTGGCTCGACGCCCGTGACGTCCCCCTATCCGAGGGCAAGTTCGGCTTTGAGGAATACGTGCAGTACGTCATTGAATTCATGGAGCATGTCGGGCCCGGCAATCACATGTTTGCCATCTGTCAGGCAGCGGTGCCGGGATTGGTGGCCGTAGCGCACATGAGCAAGCACAACCATCCCGCTCGACCAAAATCCCTGATCATGATGGCTGGCCCCATCGATATCCGGATCAACCCGAACAAGTTCGGCAGAAAGGTCGAGAAAATCTCCGCGCCTCTGCTGCGCCGGGTGGCCATTCACAGGGTCCCCTCGCGCTACGATGGCGCCGGACGCAAGGTCTATCCGGGGATGCTGCAACTGGGTGGTTTCATGTCGATGAACATGCGGTCCCACGCACAAAAACATATCCAGTTCTTCAAGGACATCGCCGAAGGCAAAATCGCCGAAGCGGATCGCCATCGCGATTTCTATGATGAATACATGGCAGTACTGGACATGGATGCCGATTACTATATGGAAACCATGGAGCGCGTGTTTCTCGACCAGCACCTGCCCAAAGGCATCATGCAGTATCAGGGTGAAACCATTGACTGCGGAGATATCAAGGATGTCGCCATTCTCACTCTGGAAGGGGAAAAGGACGACATGATCAGCCTCGGCCAGACCGAAGCCGCTCTCCATCTCTGTACCAACCTACCCAAGAAACTGAAAAAGCACTACGTCCAGATGGGTGTCGGCCATTACGGCATTTTCAACGGCAGCAAGTACCGTGAATTTGTGGCTCCGCTGATGAAAGACTGGATCAACCGCCACAACAAGTAATGTTGTTCAGGCACGGACAAAGGCCGGTCATCCACCGGCCTTTTTTCATTGCTTTTTTCGGGATTTATTTGCCGATCTGATCAATGAGCCCAACGATGCCGTCTGTATAAATCCTGTACAACCCTGTAGAATCCGCCCTCCTTTACTCCAGGTGATTGACATGACAGAACTCCTCTCCCCCGCAGGTTCTCTCAAAAATATGCGCTACGCACTGGCCTACGGTGCCGATGCCGTCTATGCGGGCCAGCCCCGCTACAGCCTGCGGGTGCGCAACAATGAATTCAATCACCTGGACGTAATGGCGGATGCCATCGCCGAAACCCATCGGCAGGGCAAACAGTTTTATATTGCCAGCAACATCTCACCCCACAATGACAAGATTCGCAGCTATCTGAAAGATATGGCGCCGGTGATCGAGATGAAGCCGGATGCCCTGATCATGTCCGATCCGGGTCTGATCATGATGGTCCGGGAAAAGTGGCCAGAGATGCCCATTCACCTCTCGGTGCAGGCCAATGCGGTCAATTACGCCACCGTCAGATTCTGGCACCAACAGGGAATTGTCCGCACTATCCTGTCGCGGGAGCTGGGTCTTGAGGAGGTAGAGGAAATTCGCCAGCGCGTGCCTGAAATGGAACTGGAAGTATTCGTGCACGGCGCCCTCTGTATTGCCTACTCGGGCCGCTGCCTGTTGTCCGGCTACATGAATCACCGGGATTCCAACCAGGGCGCCTGCACCAACGCCTGCCGCTGGAAATACGATGCCCATGAGGCCACCCAGACTGAAACCGGCGACATTATCCCTACCAAAACCTGGGAACCGGAAAAACCGGACAGTCACGACGAGGTTGAACCGATGATGCTGCTCGAGGAACAGGGGCGCCCCGGAGAAATGATGCCGGCCTTTGAAGACGAGCACGGCACCTACATCATGAATTCGAAGGATTTGCGCGCCGTCCAGCATGTGGAAAAACTGATCGCCATGGGCGTCCACTCCCTGAAAATCGAGGGTCGCACCAAGTCCCATTATTATGTGGCCCGCACGGCCCAGGTCTATCGTCGCGCCATCGACCACGCCCTGGCCGGTAAACCCTTCGATATGAGCCTGATGGCTGAACTGGATCATCTGGCCAACCGCGGTTATACCGAAGGCTTCTACCGCCGCCATGTGCCCCAGGAATATCAGAATTATGAACAGGGCGTTTCCGGTAACCCGAATCAGCAGTTTGTCGGCGAAATCTGTGGTGTCGAACGCGACAAGGGCTGGTTTACCGTGGATGTCAAAAACCGGTTTGAAGCTGGTGATACGCTGGAACTGATCACCCCGCAAGGCAACATGACCTTCAGTCTGGACGCACTGGAAAATCGCGATGGCGTGAAAATCAATGCGGCACCCGGCTCCGGGCATGTGGTCCGGATTCCCATGCCGGCGGATCTTCCCCTGCCGGAAGACGGCGGTTACGCCATGCTGATGCGCTATATGTAGAGCCAGTGCTGATGGACATTGGCGCGGCACCACAGCGCCAAAACCAACGGCTTCCTGCTAGACTGTAGCCCGGCGAATACGAAAAATCCGAGGTAATGTGGCAAGGATCATTCTGTTGCTGGCTGTGGGCCTGGTGGGCTACCTGCTCTGGCAGCAATATCAACGACAACCCCCGGAACTGCGCCGCAAGGCGCTAATCCGCGGCGGTTTTTATGCCCTGTTGGGAATCATTCTGCTGCTGGTCGTCACCGGCCGGGTGCACTGGCTGTTGGCAGCGGCCACCGCCGCCCTGCCGCTGCTCAAATTGTTGTTCGGATTAGCCCTGAGGGCATGGCCCTTTCTGCAGGCTCTGCGCAGAAAAAACCAGCCGCCGCCTGAGCGGCAGGCAAGTGCTGGCAGCAGCGGTGAACTCAGTCAACAGGAAGCTTTCCAGTTACTCGGCCTGCAACCGGGGGCCAGCCGCCAGGCCATTATCGATGCCCACAAACGACTTATCCAGAAACTGCATCCGGACCGCGGAGGCAATGATTATCTGGCCTCGAAACTGAATGCCGCCCGGGATCTGCTACTGAAGTCGCACGGCTAGCCTACCGGTCTCCATGGGCCAACAATAAATGAATATAGCGCCCCAACCACCGGTAGGGATCCCGTCGCGAGTAGGCCAGCTCCATCTCTATCACCGCTTCAGCAACGGCGTTACCACCCCGGGGGTTCGTCACATAATCGTGAAATACCCGCACACCGGTAGCCGCCACCTCCACCAGATCGGCATCAGCTACCCACTGTTTGACCTGTTCGGGATAAAGTGAATTCACCGGTGTGAGACTGCCTGAATCCGGGACAAACCTGTCCCTTTTCAGCAGGTTGAAATTGCCTCGCAGCAAATTGCGGTACTCAAAGGAATGCCGGTTGTAGTAGGTAAAGGACAGGCGACCCTCCGCGGCCAGGAAGCGTTGCAACTGCGGCAACAATAATTCTGGCCTGGCCAGCCACTCCACTACCGCGTGACACAACACCAGATCAAATCGGCCCGGCTGCTGTTCCACCAGTTCCTGAAACGGGCAGTGGTGCCAGGTGATCTGTTCGTAGACTCCGGCCTGCCGGGCAGTCGTCTGTGCCACTGCCAGCATCTCAGCGGACACATCATTGACCACCACCTTGTGGCCCAGGCCGGCCAGGCGAATCGCCAACTGGCCGAGACCGGCACCGACATCCAGCACGGTAAGTGGTTCGCCGCCATGAATCTGCGGCAGATACTGTTCCAAGTCCCGCCACAGCACCGCCAGACGGATATCGCCCTTCAAGCCCCCGTAGACCTTGCGTTGAAAGCGCTCGGCCAGATCGTCAAAATTTCTATCCTGAGTCATAGCCGCTATTATCCGGCAAAAGCCGTCCACTTTACCGCTGCAATCTAAAATATTCAGGGATTGATGATTGCTGCCGGAGCATAACGCAGCCAAAACCCGCACGCCGCCCACCGAGACATCTGCCACGGAAGCGAAGCCGCATCTCGAAAACTAACGGGGGATACTCCAGCTCAAAGATCTTTATCGGTGACTGCACCCTCAGAAGCCGAGGAGACGGTTTTGGCATATTTCGCTAAAAGTCCACGGGTATAGCGGGGCGGGACAGGTTGCCATGCCATGCGCCTTTGTTGAATTTCCGTATCGCTCAAGTGAAGGCGTATTTCAGCAGTTTCCGCGTCAATCGTTATTTCATCACCATTTTCAACCAGTGCAATAGGACCGCCATCAAAGGCTTCAGGGGTAATGTGCCCCACCACAAAACCGTGGCTCCCACCTGAAAAACGACCATCGGTTATCAGGGCTACGTCATTACCTAGGCCCTTGCCGATAACGGCTGAAGTCGGACTGAGCATTTCCCGCATACCCGGCCCGCCTTTAGGACCTTCATAACGGATAACGATGACATCATCTTTCACCACGGTGCCATTCAAAATGTCCTGCTGGGCCTCTTCTTCAGAGTGGAATACCCGGGCTTTACCGGTAAACCGTAACCCCTCTTTACCAGTAATTTTAGCGACAGCGCCGTCAGGCGCTAAATTGCCTTTGAGAATCACCAAATGACTGTCTTTTTTGATGGGCTTCTCAAAGGAATGAATAATATTTTGATCGGCAGGATAGGGAGCGACATCGGCAAGATTTTCAGCCAGGGTTTTGCCGGTCACTGTCAGACAATCACCATGCAGCAGTCCCCGCTGCAACAGACTTTTCATCAGTGGTTGAATGCCGCCGATGGCAATCAGCTCCGACATCATATATTTGCCGCTGGGACGCAAGTCAGCCAATACCGGGACCTGGCGGCCGATGCGGGCAAAATCATCTAATGTGAGCTCAACATCCACCGCATGGGCCATCCCTAACAGATGCAAAACGGCATTGGTCGAGCCGCCCAGTGCGATTAATGTGGTAATGGCATTTTCAAAGGCCTGCCGGGTCATGATGTCGGTGGGCTTGATGTCTTTTTCCAGCAGAGATATCACGGCAGCGCCTGCCCGTCGGCAATCCTCTGCTTTTGAAGGAGAGACGGCTTCCTGTGCAGAACTGTTCGGCAGGCTCATGCCCAATGCTTCAATGGCTGAGGCCATGGTATTGGCTGTATACATGCCCCCGCAGGAACCAGCGCCGGGAATGGCCGTTTGTTCAATCTGTTTCAATTCCACAGACGTCATATCTCCCCGGGCGTGTTTTCCCACTGCCTCAAAGACAGAAACAATATCCGTATGATTCGCGCCGGGTTGAATCGTCCCACCATAGACAAATACGGCGGGACGGTTCAGGCGGGCCATGCCAATCAGACAGCCCGGCATGTTTTTATCGCAGCCGCCAATTGCCACCAATCCATCGAATCCCTGGCAGCCAACGACGGCCTCAATCGAGTCTGCAATCACTTCACGAGACACCAGTGAATATTTCATACCTATGGTGCCATTTGAAATACCATCAGAGATGGTGATGGTGTTGAAGATCACCCCTTTACCACCGGCTTCGTCGGCCCCCTCACAGGCAAACTCGGCGAGTTTATTAATATGCATATTGCAGGGGGTGACCATACTCCAGGTCGAGGCGATGCCGACTTGAGGTTTTTGAAAATCGGCATCATTGAAACCAACTGCGCGCAACATCGCTCTGGCTGGTGCCTTTGCGGTGCCATCGACCACACTGGATGAATTTTTTCGGGTATCACTCATCACTCAATCTTACCGAGTTGTTAACAGAAGGGAGTTAACGTCCAAATCAAACCTGAGCACACTTGCAATCAGGCACAATGACAGTATCAAGTCTAGGACCTTATCAGCTCCTGCTCTAAACAGACAATCTGTAACCATTGGGGCTAACACGGACAGGCAGGCAATCTTGCGAAGTGTTTAACAACTCCCGGCACGCTCACTGACAAAATCACCTTACTCCCTTATACTCCCAATGCCTGTAATGAAGCAGTTTCTAATCAATATAAGGAATTTATTTATGATGCGACCAATTCTGACCGGCTTAGTGATGTTGACCGCCAGTTCATTTGCCATGGCCAGTGACACCGGTCCCGGCTGCGGCTGGGGTTCCATGCTTTTCAAAGGCCAATCCGGTGTCGCCTCCCATGTTGTGGCTGCGACAACCAATGGCACTTCCGGCAACAATACTTTCGGGATGACATCCGGCACCAATGGCTGCGACACATCCAGAACCATCAACTACACAGGCAGCAATGCCGTGGTGTTCCACAACATGGATCGCCTCTCAAACGATATTGCCAAAGGTGACGGTGAAGTCCTCTCCACTGTCGCTTCAGTCATGGGAGTTGAGGCCCGGGACGTGCCCACTTTCAAGCGCGTCATGCACGACAACTTCAACACCCTTTACCCCAACAGCGACGTCACCAGCGAACAGATCGTCCAGACCATGGTCTCCCTCATGGCCAACGACGAGACTCTGGCCAAATACGTATAAACACCTGCCCCGGCGGTCATTGACTGCCGGGCACTCACCCCCTTCAGGACAGATCAACCTGTCCATGTTCATTCCCAGACATCCATAGGATTCATGGATGAATCACACACTGAAGACACTCCTCACCCTGCTCCTTTTTTTACACATGGCGCCAGCCTTTGGGGCCCCTGGCAATATCTCTGTCCTGTCCAGTGATCCACAATGGCTGGCCCTGCTGCAATACCAGCGCAGTGACTGGGACGGCGCCCTGCGATCCGAAGTGGACAGTGACAATTTTTTCCTCAGCGACCGCGGCAAAACTGACCCCGAACAGGAAATGTCGGTCAATATCCGGGTTCTCGAACAACGACCACAACTGCAGTGCCGTTTCCCCGCCCGGGCACAGTGGTTACACAGTCAGGGGTTGATCAAGACCCTGTCCATTGACGAGGGCCACTGCCCGGAACTGAATCAATGGCTGCAAAAATTTGAGCCCGAATATATCAGTCTGATCTTTCCTGCGGCTTACCTGAACAGCCCATCGTCCATGTTCGGCCACCTGTTTCTTCGGGTGGACCAGAAAAACCAGCGCGACGAAAACCGCCTGCTGGCACAGACCATCAACTTTGCTGCGAATGTGAATCACGATGATCCGGAACTGATTTACGCCTATCGCGGCCTGTTCGGCGGATACCCCGGCGTCATATCGGTGATGCCCTATTACCAGAAAGTGAAAGAGTACAGCGAGGTCGAAAACCGAGACATCTGGGAATACCGGCTCAACCTGAACGCTGAAGAAATTCACCGCCTGCTACTCCATACCTGGGAGCTGTTGCCGGCTCACTTCGACTATTTTTTCTTTGATGAGAACTGTGCCTATCGCATTCTCACACTGCTGGACGCAGCGCGCCCCAGTCTTCAATTGACACAACAGTTTTCGACCTACGCCATCCCCTCGGATACCCTGCGCAGCATTGTCGCCAGCGATCTGGTCAACGAGGTGCGCTACCGTCCATCGATGGCCACCGAGCTGAAATACAAAATCGAACAGCTGTCGGAGTCACTTCATCCCCTCACACTGGCTCTGGCTGACCCGGGTAACACACTCCCGGAACAACACCATGATGAGAACCATCCAGCGATCACTGCCGGTGCTCTGGAGGTAGCCTTCGACCTGCAGCGCTACCATGCGCAACAACAGCAACTTCCCCGATCCTCCGTGGCCGACGCCTCGCTGGCATTACTGAAAAAACGCAGTGAAATTAACGCGCCCTCGCCGTATCGGCCACCACCCGTGCCAGCTGTTCGCGACGATGAAGGTCATCGGACCTTTCAGGTCGCGCTCAGCCAGGGACAGAATGAGGACGTGGAATTTACCCTGTTACGCATCCGCCCGGCCTACCATGACCTGCTCGACCCTTCCGCCGGGTACCCGGAAGGCGCACAGATCAAATTTCTCGAAACCGACCTGGCCTTAAGGGAAACGGGCACCTTGCGGCTGGAGCGTTTTACCGGCCTCAATATCACCTCACTGACGCCCCGCGACGCTTTTTTCAAACCCCTCTCATGGCGGGTGGATGCCGGGCTTTACAGGAAATACCTGGCAGACGGCGACGACCCGCTGATTCCCACCCTGAATGTCGGCATAGGCCACAGCTATCGTCTCGCCGGGCAGCACCAGGTCTACCTGCTTGCCGAAAGCCAACTTCAGCACCAACATAGCTTGCCCTCCAACTACGCGGCAAGCCTTGGGTTACACGGTGGCTGGCTGTTTCGGGGAGAAAACTGGCAACAACATCTCTCCCTGCAGATGAACGAGGCGGTGGCGGGATATGATCATCACTACCATCAGCTGAACTGGGATTAAACCTGTCTCTAATTGGCCAACTGTCCGCCACCGCCACAGAGGGCAACTGGTTTCACCAACAGCGACTGGGACTGGAATGGCGTTTTTGAAAAGAATTCAGCGCGGTTGTCGATGGGCACTGATCCTTTCACTCTCAGTCCCGCTACTTACGGCCTGCAGCGGCATGTTCTTTTACCCGCAGGAGCGTTTGCGCCTCACCCCGGACATACTGGGTATCCAGTATCGGGACGTCTTCCTGACTACCCGTGACGATATCCGGGTGCACGCCTGGCATCTGCTGCCGCCATCCGTGCCCAAAGGCGTCATCCTGGTACTGCACGGCAACGCCGAAAATATCAGCACGCATATCCACAGTGTCGCCTGGCTCGCAGAGTCCGGCTACGAACTGCTCTTGCTAGACTACCGCGGTTTCGGCCACTCAGAGGGAGCTGCCTCTCTGCCCGGCGTATTCAACGATTTATCCAGTGCCGCTGACTGGCTTGAGCATCGCAGCCAGAGCCAAGGTATCCCGGCCTTCTGGCTCGGGCAGAGTATTGGCGCCAGTCTGAGTAGTTACTATTTGTCGAAGCACTCCGTCGACGGCCTCAAGGCGGTCATTCTCGACACCCCTTTCGCCAGTTACCGCCGGATTGGGCGGGAAAAATTTTCGGAATTCTGGTTGACCTGGCCACTCCAGTACCCTTTATCCTGGCTCATCGACGACCAATACAGCCCCGAACGGGTGGCGGATAAATGGCCCCACCTTCCACTATTGATTTTCAGTAGTGAAAACGATGTTGTCATCCCCCAGCGGCACACCCGCGATCTGGTCAGACAACTGCGCAGCGGGAGCGAGAGCACCATTGAAACAGTGCACACCGACACACCACACATCGGCACCTACCGCGACCAGTCCTACCGTGAAACCACGCTCAGATTTCTGCAAGAAAACACGGCCAAAAGATGAAGCGCCTGCCAAACAATGCTTCACTCACCGATAAAATACTGTTGGGTGCCCCGACTGGCGATGGCCGAGACAATGCGTTCGACGCTTTGCAGATAAGCAGCAACCCGGTAACTGACATCCATTTCATCCGCCCGGTCGAAGCACAGCTCAGCCTGATTCACAAGCTGATCCGCCAAGCGTTCGTTGATGTAACTTTGTGACCAATAATCGCCAGTACGGTTCTGTACCCATTCCAGATAACTGACGATCACGCCCCCTGCATTGGCCAGAACATCCGGTAATACAGTGACTTTTTTTTCGGCCAGGCTTGCGTCCGCTTTGGCCGTCACCGGGCCATTGGCGATTTCCAGAATGGCGCCGGCACGCACCTGGCCCACATTGTCAGTCGTAATAGCATTCTCCAGTGCAGCCAGTACCAGCACATCAACATCCAACGCCAGCAGAGCCTCCTGGCTGATCTGGCCGACATCGCTCTCGGTGCACACAGACGATTCGCAGTAGACCATACCCTTGAGTTCACGCGTTTCGTTCTTGTGCCGCCAGATGGGTTCCGGGTCCAAAGCTTTGTTGGTATGAATCGCACCTTTTGAATCAGAAAGTGCCACTATCCGGTAGCCGGCTTCGTGTGCCAGAAGGGCGAAGTAGTAACCGGCATTGCCGAACCCCTGCACGGCGATAGTCGTGTCCTCAGGTCGTTTTCCTTTGCGTCTGGCCCAGGTTTCCAGTACCAGCAGAGCGCCGCGACCGGTCGCTGCAGTGCGCCCTGCAGAGCCTCCCATTTCTGGAGGCTTGCCGGTAATAATGGCAGGCACTTTCTCGCGGGTGATTTCGGAGTACTCATCCACCATCCAGCCCATAACAATTTCGTTCGTGTTGACATCCGGTGCCGGAATATCGCGATCCGGCCCGATTACATCGTAAAAGGCGCGGATATAACCTCTGGAAAGTCTCTCCAGTTCCATCCGGGAAAGCAATTTCGGGTCCACCTGAACACCGCCCTTCGCACCCCCGAATGGCAGATTGACCAGGGCACACTTCAATACCATCCAGAAGCTCAAGGCCGTAACTTCATCGGCATCCACATTGGGATGAAAACGTACTCCGCCTTTGCCCGGTCCACGACTCTGGTCATACTGAACACGCCAACCCGGAAAGACTCGCAAGCTGCCATCGTCCATACGGACCGGAATGGCGGCCTGATGAATGCATTTGGGCTGCTCGAGTTGACGGCGGACGTCACAGTGAACATCCAATCGGTCAAAAATATCCGCCATCCGGGATTGTGCGTCGCTAAAGAGGCTTTTCTTTTGGCTCAAACTGACTCTCCTGAGTTACTGTTAAAAAGGGCACATAATGATCAGACAGGTTGAACGAAGGCTGCAATCTTTTAAAGAATAAGCGTGCTGTGGTCAACGTTGAAGGTCCCCATTCCGACCTGCTTTCGTGGACAACAGGGGGATAAAAAGATTCGAATCTACAACCTAAATGGAGTTAAACCTTTCGCATGCAATGCAAACTTTGCAATCCATACCCCGGCCAACAGCTTTTCGAGCTTGCTCTAATCCATTGAAAAAACTAGAATTGCCGCCCAGCGAAGCGAGGTGCCAGCTCTCTATACACCCAATAAGCCCCGGTGGCACAGCTGGATAGCGCAGCCCCCTCCTAAGGGGCAGGTCGCAGGTTCGAATCCTGCCCGGGGCGCCATATCTTTTAAGGGACAAATATTTCCTGACATCAGGTCTGCTGGCAGAATCCAGGTATTACGAAACCACACGACCGCTCAACCGCGACAGAATGGCCATATCTGCCAGAAGTGTCTGCAGCGGAATTCCGACTCACAACCCGCCAGTTGTGTCTGATATCGACTGGCGAGGCCACTGACTTTGACGGCCGATCGCAACACCTGAGGCTTGTTGCGATGGTAACCCCGACGGTAACCGGTCGGTCCTTCATGATAAGCCAGGTACAGGTGCTCCGGGTTGTACAGGGAAATACCCAATCGCTCGTGACTGCGGCGGTTATACCAACCGATGAAGTCTGTGGCATATTTCATGTGGGTACGGCGGGTCAGTAGACCGCCAACGTCCTCCTCGTATTCACCCCAGACCGGATCCTGCGCCTGGGCATAGCCGTAGGCAGATGAAGACCGAAACCACGGAATGAACCCCAGCAACCGATCCCGTGGGGGCTTTGCGTGGCTTCGAAACGAAGACTCCTGATGAATAAAGGCCATCTGGGTAGCAATGGGCGTGCCCCATTTTTCCTGAGCATCTCTGGCATGGTCATACCAAGCGGGTTCCTGTCTGAAAATCTCACAGATATTACTTTGCTTTGCGGGCGGCGCCGCAGCAAACAGCGCGCAACCCGAAACCGACACAAAAAAAATCAACAGCGCCGCTGGCCTGATCACAGGATGCCGGCGACACTTTTGACGGCAGTAGCGCCAGCATTTTTTACGTATGGATCGCCGGAATGCCAAAGACTTCACCTGAAAATTGTCTGGACAAAACAGGTTTCAGTTCAGCACAAACCGGAGCAAAAGTGAAATAGACGGGTTGCCGCGCTTTTTTCCACACAGGATGCACAACACAGCATGTCCTTTGCAGTACTCAACGGCCTATAATTCCCCGGCACGGGGCTTTGAACGGGTCCACATCTCGCTCACAACATCTGGATATCCCCATGAATTTATTGCTGCTGGAACCCGCAGATTTCATCTCCGATTCAAAGGTCACGCTCGGCGGGCGGCGCCTGCAGCATCTGCTGGAAGTGCAAAGGGTCAGCGAAGGAACCAGCCTCAGGGCCGGGCTGGTAAATGGCCGGATCGGAGAGGCAACGGTGCTCAGGCTCACCCCTCAGACGGCAGAGCTGGCAGTGGTATTGAGTCAACCCCCGCCGCCGGCACTGCCAGTCACACTCTTACTGGCCATGCCCCGACCAAAAATGCTCCGACGCATTCTGCAGACGGTCGCCACCATGGGCGTTAAACAGCTGTATCTGGTCAACAGTTGGCGGGTGGAGAAAAGCTACTGGCAGAGTCCCTGGCTGGCACCAGAAGCCATTCGCGAACAGCTGTTACTCGGCCTCGAACAGGGCTGTGATACACAGCTTCCCCAGGTGCTGATCAGACCCCGATTCAAGCCTTTTGTGGAAGATGAACTGTCGGCCATCATGGCGGACAGTCTGGCTCTGGTCGCCCACCCAGGCAGTGGCACCCCTTGCCCGGTAGGCCCGCTTTCATCCCCGGTGACACTGGCGGTCGGGCCAGAGGGTGGATTTATCGACTACGAAATCGACAAACTCTGCGAAGCGGGATTTCAACCCGTCACCCTGGGCAGCCGTATTTTGCGGGTGGAAACGGCGATCCCGGCCATTCTGGGTCGGTTGTTTCACTGATTGAATTATTGACAGCAACCCATTGTCTGGCACCCGCAACATCACAGTTTGAAAAAATCCGTTTTTGTCGTTATGGTTTCGGTGGAATATAAACCGGTTGGTCAAGATAAATTTGGCCCAGCGGCCAAAACGCTATCTGCGCCCAAAAATGTGTAGATAACAAATTCGACCAATAAGAATTAATAAAAACTGAGGTAGAAAACTGATGAAACTGTATGACTGTGCTGTCGCGCCAAACCCAAGACGAGCCAGAATGTTTATCGCCGAAAAAGGCCTGGACATCCCCAAGGTGGAAATCGACATTCTCGGTGGCGAAAACCTGAAGGATTCTTTTCTTGCGATTAACCCTCGCGGTCTATTGCCTGTCCTGGAACTGGACGATGGCACCCGCTTCGATGAAGCCATGGCCATATGTCGCTATCTTGAAGAATTGCATCCAGATCCACCCCTACTGGGAACTACGCCGGTAGAGCGTGCGCAGATTGCATGCATGCAGCGCAAAATGGAATTTGAGGGAATGATCGCCACCTCCGAAGTGTTTCGCAACAAGCTAGAAAACGACAGTTTCGCCTACCGCAGCCTGCCCGGTGTGCCATCACCTGCCATACCCGGTCTGGTGGAACGCGGCACTCAGACCCTCAAGCGCTTTTTCATTTCGCTGGAAAAATACCTGGAGGGCGGTAACAAATTTATCATGGGAGACCGTTTCACAATGGTCGACATCACCGCCGTCTGTGCAGTGGACTTTGCCAAATGGGTAGATATCACTATCCCCGACGGCAACCGTAACAGCCTGCGCTGGTACGATGAAGTATCTGCACGGCCAAGCGCCAGTGCCTGAATATTTATTGCCGGCAATTACAAAGGCCCCGTTCGGGGCCTTTTTTAGTTAAATCCGAACGCCAGCTAATCCGGCTTCCCGTCATCCACCAGTTTACGCAACGTCAACCCCGCCAGTTTTTCACCAACCGATGACTCCAACTGTGCCATGACTTCGTCGACCCCCCCCACTGATTGAATCTGATCGTTCATCATCGACTGCTCATCGTTGGGTCTGCGCACAATCTGAAGAAATTCAGCCACCGTCATATTAGCCGGATCAGATTGCAGCACATAGGTGCTGGGCTCGTCATTGGTTTCAACCACCAACTCCCGATCCATTAACATCTGCACAGTCTCCGTCACACGCTCGGCAGGTATTGCCAGTAACTGGCACAGCTCCTCGATCGAGAGTGGTTTTTTGTGGCGAACAAAACGGTGGGCTATCCAGTATATGGTCAGCAGCGCCGTTTGCTCGCGCAGCCTTCCGCTCAGTGGTACACGTTGATTACTGAGCCTGATCTGCTCCGGATACTGAACGTAATAGGCCACCTGGGAACCGAGCAGAAGAATAAACCAGCTCAGGTAAAGCCAGATCATGAACAGCACCAGAATGGCAAAGCCGGAATAAATGGCCGCGTACTTGGTCGAGGATGAAGCGAATTCGGCAAACACCAGGCCCGTGCTCTGCCAGAGGGCACCGCCCACCACCGCACCCACCAGCGCCGCCGTAAACTTCACCCGGGTATTCGGCATAAACATATAAACAAAGGTGAAGGCCATGATGATCAGCAGGAAGGGGATCAACTTGGTCACCACCAGCATGATACTGCCAAATGGTTCAATGCTGACCAGTGCCTGAACAACATCGCTATTCATCAGAGAAGCAGTCATCCCGATGGCAGAAAACATCAGCACCGGCCCCACCATAATGACACTCAGGTAGTCGCTGAAGCGACGCGAAAATGGGCGGGTGGACTTGGCATGCCAGACATAATTGAACGAACTTTCAACCTTCTGGATCAGGGAAACCACGGTATATAGCAGTAACGCCAACCCCACAGAGCCCAGCACGCCCACCTTCATGTTCTCGACGAACCCGAGCAGGTTCACCACGATTTCGTTGCCCTTCTCCCCCAAGGGCTGCACCAGATTCAACAACAATGGTTCAATCTGGTTATGCACGCCAAAGGCCTTCAGCACGGAAAAACTGACCGCTAATAGTGGCACCATCGACAACAGAGTGGTGTACACAAGACTCATGGCGCGCAAATTGAGTTGCCCATTGGCAAACTCGCGCATCAGAACAAAAAGAAACCTGACAAATTTATAACCATAGCGCTGGGGTAGCGCCATCGATTCAATATCGGCACGCCATAACCGGTTCTCCAAAAAACTCTTTATCTGGTCGTAATAACCTAGCGGGCTTTGCATTGTTGAGTGCCTGTTCGCTATTGCATGAATGCACACAGGGTATGACGGACAACAGAGAGCGACAAGTCAAAATTCAGGAAAGACATTTATTCCTCATCATGTAGAAATTAAAAAAGTGCGGGTAAATAAAAACCCATCACAGGGCCAAATTCCAAGTAAAGACCGCAGTAATCCCGTGGAGAGATTGGCTCACCGCTGCGCGGTTCCGGGTTTTTCCGCGCCGTTGCGAGCACCGGCGCCCAAAACGGCGTTGCCGTTTTGTCGAACAGGGGGTCTCATTCAGATCTCCCGTCACGGACAAATAAAAAACCCGGCACAAGGCCGGGTTTTTTATTTGTGGCGGTGAGAGAGGGATTCGAACCCTCGATACGCTATTAACGTATACACGCTTTCCAGGCGTGCTCCTTCAACCACTCGGACACCTCACCAAATTTTGTCATCTAAGCTTTAACAAGCCTAACTTAACTCCGAGACCGCACGCCTAAGTGCTCGTTGTCACCTTAAAGGGCGCCCTCTCCGCTGAAGCTCCGGATCAACCACTCGGACACCTCAGTAAAGCGCTTGAAAAATTTCCGCTTACCAGCCCAAAGTTCAGGGTATCTGCCCGTCTGTGGATCAGTTGGCGCAGGATTTTGAGGAGCGGAACTGTACACAAGCAACCCGGAAAAAGCAATTGTCAGGGCCAGCTCTGGAAGTAATCATCAATAGCTGTTTCAGGGGCCTCGGGCGGCGCAATCTGGACAGTTCCCAGATACAGGAAGCCGATGATACGTTCGGCATCGCTGAGCCCCAGCCCTGCCATAACGCTGGGGTCATAGGCGTAGTCGCCAGTTCGCCAGACCGCACCGACACCCTGCGCATAAGCGGCAGTAATCATATTTTGAGCAGCCGCACCGGCGGATAGCCACTGCTCAATTTCCGGGACCTTGGGATTTTCTTTCGGGCTTGCTATCACGACCATGACCATCGGCGCGCGCAGGGGGCGCTCGGCAATACGCTGCCGCGCTTTGTCACTGAGTTCGGCACCCCGCTGTTCTTCTGAACGAACAAACAGTTCCCCGAGCGCCTGGCGCCCCTCGCCCTCAACGATAAGAAAACGCCAGGGGCGCATTCTTGCATGATCGGCAGCACGAAACGCCGCTCGCTGAATATTGGCCAGAATGTCACCTTTCGGCGCGGGCTCGGACAATCTGGGTACTGATACGCGCTGGTGAAGGGCCTGCAATGCATCCATTTTTTTTCCTTACTGCTGCGTCCACTTTGCTGGGTCATGGACATTTTCGATCAGACATCGTGTAATGACGCGCACTGACTCACTGTACCGGGAACATTATCTTACAGGATGACGCCAAACAGTCTTAAAGAGACAAACCGCATTTTACATTACCAGAGCCTGTTCCGCCTTCTGGTAGGTTTTGCCGGTATTTTATCGCTACTCACGTTCCATCGTGGACTGGAGCATGAGCTGATTGTCACGTTGCCTCTGCTGGTGACCATTGGCTATATTCTGTCTTCCCATTTTGTATTGCAGCGCGTCTCTCCCTCATCACGGTCCGGCGTCGGGACGGTTTTATCCTTTATTGATGCGCTGCTGCTCGGTGGCCTGATCTGCCTGATCGACCTGAGCCTTTTGCCCGCTCTGCTGCTGATTATTACGCTGCAGTTCAACGGAATCATTGGTGGCGGTTTCAGGAAATTACGCAATGATAACCTGGCGCTGTTGCTCGGCATTGCAATAACCGCACTCCTGAAATTTCCCCAGTGGACACTTTCGGTAGACATCCTGACCAGTCTGCCACCACTGTTGGCGCTGGGGATATATATCTGTATTTACGGCGCCAGTAGTTCCAGAGAAATCGCAACCTTGGGAGAGAAACAGAAAGAGCTGGAAAAAACACAGGTTCAACTGAAACTGAGGAATTACCGCCTGTCAAAATACCTCTCCCCAACCCTGCTGAAGGCCATCCAGTCGGGCAAAGATGTCAAGCTGGAAACCCACCGAAAAAAACTGACCGTATTTTTTTCAGACATCAAGGGTTTCAGCGAACTGGCCGAAGAACTTGAAGGCGATGTGCTGACCAGCCTGCTGAACAACTACCTGTCCGAAATGTCACAAATTGCCCTGCAGCACGGCGGCACTATCGACAAGTTTATCGGCGACGCCATTATGGTTTTCTTTGGCGACCCCACCAGTAATGGCGTGAAGGCCGACTGTACGGCCGCAGTATCAATGGCCATTGCCATGAAAAAACACATGAAGGAATTGCAACGTCGCTGGGCCAGTCAGGGCATAGAAACACCCATGGAAATACGTATGGGCCTGAATACCGGCTACTGCGCCGTGGGCAACTTTGGCACGGAGAACCGGCTGGACTACACCCTGCTCGGCACCGAGGTGAATCTGGCCAGCCGACTGGAGTCCGCCGCAGAACCCGGCGAGATCCTGATTTCACACGAGACCTACTCACTGGTGAAAGACCAGATCATGTGCCGCGACAAGGGCGATATTCAGGTCAAGGGCTATCAACAGCCGGTACGAATTTATTCTGTGGTGGACTTCCGCAAAAATATGGGAAGTGACCAGAGCTACTTCGAGCACATGACAGACGGCTTTTCTTTCTATATGGATATGGACAGAATCCGCCACTACGACCGGGATCGAATCATGAAGTCCCTGATCGAAGCCGCCGCCCAACTGAAAAACAAGAAAAACCACTGATACCTGGCACCCATCCTTACTGCCTCGACAGGCGCAGCCTGGGCGGATCGGATTGCACGCTGCTGCGATAGGGATTGATCTCCAGCCCACCGCGACGGGTGTAGCGGGCGTAGACCTCCAGTGTATCCGGCTGACACAACTCCCTGATTTCGGTAAAGATGCGTTCCACACACTGCTCGTGAAAATCCTGATGATTGCGAAAAGAAACCAGATAGCGCAACAACCCTTCGCGGTCGATTGCAGGACCACTGTAACGAATCAGAATACTGGCCCAATCGGGCTGCCCGGTGACCGGGCAATTGGTTTTCAACAAATGGCTGTAGAGCGACTCGCTGACGATTGTGTGCCCATCTGCCAGACCGAGCAGCGAAGGATCGGGGGCATAGGTATCCACCTCCACCGGCAGGTCATCCAGGCAAATACCGGGCAGCGAGCCGAGTCCCATGTGACGATAACTGTCGCCGGGGTGGATCCCCACCAGTATCGGCCCCACCACACAGGCACTGACGTCGCGCTCAATGATCCGGGTCACCTCTTCCACGGAGCGATAGCGTTCCTGATTCAGCGAGTTGAGATAGAGTTTCAGGGATTTTGATTCAACCAGATTGACCGTGCTGCCCGGTATCGATAGCTCTGCCACCGCCACCACGGGTTTGCCCCGCATATCCAGCCAGGAGACCTCATAGGCGGTCCAGAGATCCACGCCAAAAAAAGGCTCGGCGCCCAGAATACCCAGTGTCTGCCTACCCTCTTTCCGGGGAATCGAGTGCAATAACTGCGGACTGTAGCTGGCGGGATAGTCAGTGTCGGCCCCCAGCAATAATTTTTTCTCAGTCACGGCTCACCTCAACTGCGCAATCGTTTGCCCCGCTCCAGCAGGAACAGCGAGAAGAAAAACAGCAGGGCGCAGAAACCCGTCACCATGACAAAGGCCCATGCCACATTAATATCCGAGACGCCCAACAGACCGTACCGGAAGGTGTTGACCATATAGAGCACCGGATTGGCCAGCGACACCGCCTGCCAGAAAGGCGGCAACATGCTGATGGAGTAAAACACACCGCCCAGGTAGGTGAGCGGCGTCAACACAAAGGTCGGAATAATGGAAATATCATCAAAGCTGTTGGCAAAAACCGCGTTGATAAACCCCGCCAGCGCGAACAGGACTGCGGTTAAAAACACAATGGCGACCGTTACACCCAGATGACTGACCTGCAGATCGGTAAAAAACAGGGACAGCAGCGTCACAATCACCCCCACAGCCAGACCGCGGGCCACACCACCGATGACATAACCCAGCAGAATAATGTAGTTGGGAACCGGCGACACCAGTAATTCTTCAATACTGCGCTGGAACTTGGTGCCAAAAAAAGAAGACACCACATTGCCATAGGCATTGGTGATCACCGACATCATGATCAGTCCCGGCACCACAAACTCGATATAGGTGAAGCCGGACATCTCACCGATGCGCGGGCCTATCAATTTGCCGAAAATTACAAAATACAGGGCAATCGTAATAGCAGGCGGCAGCAGGGTCTGCTGCCAGATGCGCATAAAACGGCGAACTTCCTTCACCAGGATGGTGGTAAACGCCACCCATTGCTGACCGGCATTCATAATTGGGCCTCCGCCGTTTCATTCCTGTGCGGTTCCACCAGAGAGACAAACAGCTCTTCCAGCCGGTTGGCCTTGTTCCGCATGCTGGTCACATGAATGTCCCGCTCGCTGAGACTGGCAAACAACTTGTTCAGCGATTTCCCCTTCACCACTTCAACCTCGAAACTGTGTTCATCGATCAGCTGCCCCGGATAACCCTCAATAGTCGGCATATCGGTCAACGCCTCGCGGGTATCCAGCACAAACACCTCTTTGTTGAGCTGCCGCAACAACTGCTTGATGGAGGTATTGTGGACAATTTTTCCCTGATCGATGATCGCCACGTTGCGGCAGAGACTCTCCGCTTCTTCCAGATAGTGTGTAGTCAGAATAATGGTGGTACCACTGGCATTAATCGCTCTGAGGAACTGCCACATGGAGCGCCTCAACTCGATATCCACACCAGCCGTGGGCTCGTCCAGCACCAACAGCCGCGGTTCGTGAACCAGCGCCCTGGCAATCATCAGTCGTCGCTTCATGCCACCGGAGAGCATCCGCGAACTCTGGTTGCGCTTTTCCCAGAGGCCCAGCTGCCTCAGATATTTCTCGGTGCGCTCCCCGGCAAGTTTTGGTGGTAACCCGAAATAGCCCGCCTGGGTTTTGACAATATCAATGACCTTTTCAAACTGGTTGAAGTTGAACTCCTGTGGAACCACGCCGATATATTGCTTGGCCAGGGAGAAGTTCTTGTCGATATCCGTCCCGAAAATAGCTATCTCACCGGCCGTTTTTCTCACCAGAGAACAGATGATGCCGATGGTCGTGGACTTGCCGGCACCATTAGGCCCGAGCAGCGCAAAAAAATCGCCGGGTTGAACGTCCAGGTCGATGCCCTTGAGTGCCTCAAAGCCATTGTCATACTGTTTGTGCAAATTGCGGATCGATAATGCAGCGGTCATAGCGTCCCAATAGTTACAAAAATAAAAGCAGTTACAAAAATAAAAACGGTTACAGAATAAAAGTGCCCGGGCGTCAACCAAAGAACATGGCCGGCTCAGCGGGGGTATAGTCTAAATGACTTTGCCCGACGTTTGTCGGTTAACACCAAAAAACCCGGCGCATTGGACCGACATAAGGGGTCGGCGATACTGCAACTCGAACACAGCGACGAGCAAACCCACTATCGTCAGGGCAAGGATTGACCCACCAACCACTCTGGGCCTATTCTGCAGTGGTCATACTTATAAAAACAGCCCGCAATAACTGTCCATGCATTAAAGTGGTATTGCAGACTTGAGATAAGGAACTGCCACACTGACAGGAAGGACGGCCATGTTGCCCGACTTGACTGCACTATCGAAACGGGAAATACCGAGAATCGGAACCCATCCAATTTCCGGGATTGTCCCATGAGCACCAACAGACCCGACGACGAACAGGGTCAAAATACCGTGCTCCCACCTTCCTGCGATCCGGGAAGAAAATGGTCACTGCGTTGCCGCGCACTGCTAATCACCGTCGTCTATGCCATTGTGGCCAGTTTGTGGATCTATGCCTCTGACCACGCACTGATGGCATTGGCAGCCGATACCGAAACATTCAGCCGATGGAGCGTGTACAAGGGAATCGGATTTGTCCTGGTTACCTCGTTGTTATTACTGCTACTGATCTGGTGGGCTTTCGGTGCTCTGGAGAAAGCCTATGCCGACCTCAAGGCATTGAATCAGAGCCTGGAAAAAAGGGTCAGGGCTCGCACCAATGAACTGCAATCGGTCGCTAATCGCGCTGAAACTGCCGATCAATTGAAGTCATCATTTCTGGCCACCATGTCCCACGAGTTGCGGACCCCACTCAACTCAATCATCGGTTTTACCGGCATTATCCTGCAGGGAATGGCGGGGCCCATTACCCGGGAACAGACAAAACAACTGGGCATGGTCCGCAGCAGTGCCCGCCATTTGCTGGATCTGATCAACGACGTACTGGATATCTCCAAAATCGAAGCCGGACAGTTGCAGGTCCGACGGGAGCATTTTGATCTGACCGACGCAATCGATCAGGTAATCGAAAGTGTCCGGCCACTGGCAGAGAAGAAAGGTCTGTCACTTCACAGGGATATCACAGCAGATTTATCCACCATGTGCAGTGATCGTCGACGGGTTGAACAAATTTTGCTGAACCTGCTGAACAACGCCATTAAGTTCACGGACCAGGGCAGTGTCGCGTTGCATGTGGAGTTGGAACCGGCATGGATTCCTACCACTGCAGCCGGTGATGCAAATAACGGGGCATCACCTCGCGGCGAGCAGCCGGTACCCGCTGTTCGATTCCGGGTTACCGATACCGGCATTGGTATCCGACCGGAAGATATAGAGCTGTTATTCAAACCCTTCAACCAGGTCGACAGTGGCCTCACCCGCCAACATGACGGCACCGGATTGGGATTGGCTATCTGCAGCCGTTTGACCAAGCTACTCGGCGGCACGATCAAGGTGGACAGTCAATGGTCACAGGGCAGTGAATTTACCGTGATATTGCCACTGGAGCTATCATGAAAGAACCCCGCCTCGATATTCTGGTCATTGAAGACAATGAGCTCAACCGCTACCTGCTGACTTTTTTACTGGAACACCGCGGCCACCGCGTCAGATCGGCCACCGACGGACCGGCAGGCATTGCACTGGCCAAGGCGCTGTTGCCCGACCTGATTCTGCTGGATATACAATTACCGACCATGCATGGGTATGACGTGGCGGCAACCCTGCGCGAGGTCGAGTCAGTGGGCAATATCCCCATTATCGCAGTGACCTCCCACGCCATGGCAGGTGATCGAGAGAACGCACTGGCAGCGGGCTGTAGCGGTTATATCGAAAAGCCCATCGACCCCGATACTTTTGTTGATGAGGTGGAAAGTGTCTGCTGGCAGTCTCCGGATATGGAAAGCAGCTGATGTCGCGGATCCTCATCGTTGATGACCGGGAGGAAAACCTCTATTACCTGGAGACGCTGCTCATCAGCCACGGTTATCAGGTCGATACCGCCAGCCAGGGCAACGAAGCACTGGATAAGGCACGCAATACCCCTCCCGACATGATTGTCTCTGATCTGTTGATGCCCATCATGGACGGTTATACGCTGCTCCAGCAATGGAAGTCCGACTCCCGCCTCTCGCGTATCCCATTCATCATCTACACCGCCACTTACACCGAGGAAAGTGACCGTGAGCTGGCCCTGGATCTGGGTGCTGATGCCTTTATTCTCAAGTCTGCCGAGCCTGAGGCTTTTCTCAAAGTCCTGTGGCAGATACAGGATCAACCCCATATCGCCAAACCTATTGCGACCAGTCCTATCAGCCTCGATGAAAACACAATTCTGAAGACCTATAACCAGACACTGGTTCGCAAACTGGAAGAAAAATCCCGTCAATTGGAAATCGCCAACCGGGCCTTACAGAAGGACATTGCCCGCCGGGAAGCCACGGAAGCGGCGCTTCGGGTCAGCGTGGAGCGATTCCGGCTATTGGCCCAGGCCACCAGTGACGCCGCCTGGGACTGGGATATGCTCAGTGACAATCGCTGGTGGAATGACGGTTTCACACAGCTCTTTGGCCACCGTCGCGCCGACTCGCAACCCGACGACGCCGCCTGGGCAGAGTTGATTCACCCCGATGATCGGGAGGAGGTGCTGGCCGGACGCCGACTGGCCATTTCCAAAAATGACAACAATCATTGGTCCGCCAGCTATCGTTTCAGATGTGCAGATGGTCATTGGGCGCAGGTGGAGGATCGCGGCCATCTGATTCGCGATGACCACGGCACCGTCATCCGGATGGTCGGTGGCATGACCGATATCACAAACCGAATCACAATGGAAAAACAACTTCACCGGGCACAACGGCTGGAGGCTCTGGGTATGTTGACCGGCGGGGTCGCCCATGATTTCAATAACCTGCTCACGGTGGTCATGGGTAACGCGCAAATTCTGGAAGACTCGCTGCACGACCACCCCGACAATCAAAAGCTGGCAAGAATGATCACAGAAGCGGCTGAACGCGGAGCGGATCTGACCCACCGCCTGCTGGCATTTGCCCGGCAACAGAGCCTCACCCCGAGGGCCGTAAACCTGAATCAACTGGTACTCGGCATCAAGCCGCTGCTGCAGCGAACACTGGGCAGCAATATTGTAATCACCCTGGAACTCGATTCCCGGCTGCCGGCAGTCTACGTGGACCCTTCAGAACTGGAACACGCGCTGCTGAACCTGTGTGTCAACGGACGCAATGCCATGCCACTGGGCGGCAACCTGACCATCTCAACACGTGCTACACAGACGAGCGACTCAACCGAGCTGGATTTGAGTCGTGGCCAATATGTCGCGTTATCGATAACCGATACGGGCACCGGCATAGCCCCTGAGCTTGTGGATCGGTTGTTTGAGCCTTTCTTCACCTCTGCAGAACAGGGTGCCGGTACGGGGCTGGGTTTGGCAATGGTACACGGGTTCATCAACCAGTCTGGCGGACAGATCAGTGTCCACTCAAAACCGGGTGATGGCAGCACCTTCCTGCTGTATCTCCCTGTCTCCGACCAGCCACCGACACCGCTGCCGGTTGACGAGAAACCATCTGAAAAGATCGGCGGCAACGAACGGATCCTGTTGGTGGAGGACGACCACCTGGTACAAAATGTTGTTAAACACCAACTGGAATCCCTGGGCTATCAGGTGATCACGGCAACCGGTGGCCAACAGGCACTCAATCTGTTGCGCGAAGGCAATGCGGTTGACCTGCTGTTCACCGATTTGCGCATGCCCGGTATGGGCGGCAGACAACTGGCCCAACTGGCCAGTGAGCAATGTCCCTACCTGAAAATACTGTTCACCACCGGATTTGCCGGCCACGACGATGAAGGCGACGGGCTGCAAGACAACACCAACCTCATCAGAAAACCTTACCACCGCGCTGAACTTGCCCAATGCCTGCGACGGGTGCTGACACGACAAGGCAACACATGAGACAAATCACCATTGTCTAACCCCCCGGTCACCGGTTGTCCACAGTCCATAACCGTTAATCAGCGCGTCTTTCCAACACGCTTGAAACAACCCTCACAATACCGCATGCTGGAATTATGGTGGATTTGATCACGGATTATCTTTCTGGCCAGACAGGTCTCTCCGCCAGACAAACCTACAAATAATAATTAAGGTCTGGTAATGACATTAGGACCCCCCGATAAACGGCTCTTGGTACTCGATGATGATGCCGACGTCAGCTTTACCATCTGCACCATTGCCAAAGGTGCCGGTCACGATGCCCGCGCCACCACCAGTGCCGATGAGTTTCTTCACCTGGTTGCAGATTGGGCCCCTTCACACCTGATAGTTGATCTCGCGATGCCGGAAGTGGATGGTGTCGAGATACTGAAACGTCTGGCCGATATCGCCTTTGATGGCGTCGTGATCGTTGCCAGCGGTCTGGGTAACAGAGTACTGGAGGCTGCGGGTCGAGCCGCCGCAGAGAATGGTCTCAATGTCTCGGGGGTGCTGGGCAAACCCTTTACCCCCAATCGACTCCGCGAGCTGCTCAGCGACAAGACCCACCAGCCTCACCTCAAGGCTCCCGAAAACCGGCCACAGGAATTCCAGGTTACCCGGCAGACCCTCACCGCGGGCCTGGCTGAGCAGCAAATAGGCGTCTATTACCAGCCCAAAGTCTCCTGCGCCACAGAAAAATGTATAGGCTTTGAGGCGTTGGCCCGGTGGCACCACCCCGATATCGGCATCATCATGCCCGATCGCTTTATTCCACTGGCGGAAGAAACCGGTCTGATCGGCGAGCTGACCCAACAGGTATTTGGCCAAGCTCTTCGCTGGTTTGCCGAATCGTTTCGTGGCACCAATACCACCATCGCCCTGAACATGTCCGCCAGGGTGATAGCTGACGCCGGCCTATCCGAGTGGCTGATGACCCAGTGTCAGGTGCTGGGACTGAACCCTGAACAGATTATTCTTGAAATTACCGAAAGCAGTAGCATGGAAAATCCGATCATGATGCTGGAGTTTCTGACCCAGTTCCGCATCAAGGGTTTCAGCTTATCGATCGATGATTTCGGGGTGGGCTACTCATCCCTGATTCAGCTGGCCCGATTGCCGTTCTCGGAAATGAAAATTGACAAAATGTTTGTGATCTCGGCATCACAGTCCGAAGAATCCCAGAAAATTGCGGCGGCGATCGTCGGTCTGGCTAGAGCCTTGGGGCTGCTGGTGACCGCCGAAGGCGTGGAAGATCAGTGGACACTGTCCTTTCTCGCCGAGATGGGTTGCGACTCAGCTCAGGGGTATTTTATTGCACGCCCGATGTCACCGGACGACACCCTCTCGTGGCTGGCAAACCCGCCGGTAATTGACGGAGGCTGTTGATGCATATCCCGGAAGACATTCTCTTCGAATGTCACCCCGATCCGATGTGGATCTATGACAGGGAAACCCTGCGCTTCCTTGACGTAAACCATGCCGCCATCGCCAAATACGGCTATTCCCGCGACGAATTCCTCGCCATGACCATTGAGGATATTCGACCGACGGAAGATGTTGCCAAATTACACGAAAACCTCGCAAACCCGGCTGCAGGGTTTAATGACGCAGGTATCTGGCGCCACCGCCTCAAGTGCGGGGAAATTATTTCAGTGGCCATCACCGCGCACACCCTGGACCATGACGGCACAAAAGCCGAACTGGTCTCCGCCCGGGATGTCACCCAGTTACTGGCGCTGCAAGCAGATAAAGCCGACCATCTGAAGCGGGAGCAGGATTTGCGGCAGGAAGCCGAGACCTCGGCCAACCTGTTTCAATCCCTGTTCGAAGCGGCGCCCGGGCAATTTCTGGTCATGACCCCCGACGAATTCAGGATTGTCGCCGCCAGTGATGCCTATCTCAAGGCCACCGGTACCCGGCGGCAGGACATCAAGGGCCGTCGAATGTTCGATGTTTTCCCCGATGACCCCGACGACAGCAGGGCAGACGGGGTCCGGAATCTCCGGGCTTCGCTGGAACAGGTCAAAGAGACCGGCATGTCGGATATTCTGCCGGTTCAGCGCTACCCTATCCCTCGTCCGGAAGACCAGGGCGGCGGCTTCGCCGAACACTTCTGGAGTTGCGTGCACACCCCCCTTAAAGGGGCCGATGGTCAAATTATATTCATTATCCTCAGAACCGAGGATGTTACCGAGTTTGTCTACTCAGCTGAGGGTCGCCTGGCATCCCAGCGAGCCACTGACATGGAGGAGCACGACGAGGCTCGGTTGGAGCTGGACATCCTGCTGCGATCCCGCGAATTGAAAATGGCCAACAGTCGCCTGCAGGAACAGGAGGCCAGCCTGCGTACGGCCAAACGGTTACTGAAGCTGGGGATATGGAAACTCAATCTCGACAGCGATGTGCTCAGCTGGTCTGACGATATCTACGACATGTACGATATTGCTCCCGAGGACTTTGGCCACTGCTTCGATGCCTACCTGCAATTGATGCACCCGGATGACCGACAGGGTTTGGTAGACGAGCTGAACAGTTTTCTGGAAAAACCCGATACACCGTTGCAATTTCGCCACAGGATCCCCAAACCGGACGGCAGCATTATGTATGTTCAGGGCATGGGTGAGCTGGCCAATACTGCCGACGGACGAGTGCTCACCGGAGTGGTGCAGAATATTACCGATCAGGTTCTGGCCGACAACCGTCTGGCCGAGGCCACCAGCCTGCAACGGATTGCAGGACAGGCTGCCCGCCTGGGCGGCTGGCGTTTTGATCTTCAGACAAAAACCATAATGTGGTCAAAAGAGACCGCCGATATTCACGATGTCGGGCCGGACTTTCAACCCACACTGCAGCAAGCCATCAATTTTTACCTGCCGGAATACCGCAACCGCTTTCGACGCATCTTTGATGCCTGCGCAGAGCGAGGTGAGTCATTTAGCGAGGTGATGCCCAAGCATACGGCTACGGGCAGGCTGATCTGGGTGCGCAGCACCGGCGAAGCGGAATATGACGCGGACGGCCACATCTGTGCCGTGCGCGGTGCCTTTCAGGATATCACCGATCACATCAATGCCCGGGAGCAATCAAAGACACTATCGCAAAGACTGGAACAGACGCTGGAAAGTATGAGCGATGGCTTCTTCACCCTCGACAGGGACTTTAATTTCACCTTCGTCAACGACGAATTTTGCCGAGTCCTCAACAAACGCCGGGATGCGCTTATCGGCAACAATATCCGGCAATGCTTTCCGGCTGCTGCGAACTCCGCTTTCCGCATTGAGTATGAGGCTGCCCTTGCCACACAGACGACACGTACGTTTACCCAACATTACAGCGAACTGAATCTCTGGCTGCGGGTAAAAGCCTATCCTTCGATCGACGGACTCGCCATCTATTTTCAGGATGTCACCCAGGAACGGGCAAGGGAGCAACACCTGCGACTGCTGGAATCCGCCATCGCCCGACAGAATGACATTCTGCTGATCACAGAGGCAGAGCCCCTGGAGGAACCCGAGGGCCCGAGGATTATCTATGTCAACGATGCCTTCGAGCGGCACACCGGGTATAGCCGGGAGGAGGTCATCGGCAAAACACCGCGTTTCCTGCAGGGACCAAAAACCCAGCGGGCGGAACTGGATCGTATCCGGGAGGCACTCACCCACTGGCAACCGGTGCGATCTGAGCTGATCAACTACACCAAAAGTGGCGATGAATTCTGGCTGGAGGTGGATATTGTGCCACTGGCGGACGAAACCGGCAGGTTTACCCACTGGATTGCAGTAGAGCGGGATATTACTGACCGGAAAATGGCTGAGCAGGCTGTCAGGCAGAGTGACGAACGATTCCAACTGGTCTCCAGAGCTACCAACGATGTGATCTGGGACTGGGATCTGGTTGAGGACAGCCTGTGGTGGAACGAAAACCTGAAAACCATGTTCGGTCACGACCCCGCACAAATCAATCATGGCCTGGAGTTCTGGGTTGAACATATTCATCCGGATGATCGCAATGCCCTGCTCACAGAACTCTATGCCGTTTTTAACAGCGGTGGACTCACCTGGCAGGGTGAATACCGGTTTATCCATGCCAATGGCAAGGCGCAGTCCGTGGTGGATCGGGGCTTTATCACACGGGACTCAACAGGCAGAGCCATACGCATGGTCGGCAGCATGGTGGATGTCACCGAACTGCGGGAAATGGATGAACGACTGCGCCAGTCACAAAAGCTGGAAGCGGTCGGCCACCTCACCGGTGGCATTGCCCACGACTTCAACAATCTGCTCACGGTAATATTGGGCAACGCCGAATTCATGCAGGAGCAGCTCGGCGAGCAACCCGAACTGCAGCGGTTGGCAGAAATGTCTGTCACAGCGGCGGAGCGGGGAGCGGAGCTCACCAACCGTCTGTTGGCCTTTGCCCGTCGTCAGGCATTGCAACCCAGGCGGGTAAACATCAACAAACTGGTGGCCAACACCCTTGGGTTATTAAAGAGAGCCCTCAACGAAGATATTGAATTGACGTTTGCAGAAACCAAGGGACTCTGGCCCGCCGAAATTGATCCCGGCCAGCTGGAGGTGGCACTGCTCAATCTAGCCATCAATGCGCGTGATGCCATGCCAGAGGGTGGCAGGCTGATTATTGAAACAGCCAACACCCTGCTGGATGAGGCCTATGCACAGGATCAGATGGAAGTAACCACTGGAGACTATGTACAGGTATCGGTATCCGACAGCGGCACCGGTATGCCTGCCGATTTGGTCAGCCAGGCTTTCGATCCGTTTTTTACCACCAAGGCCATGGGAAAGGGCAGCGGGCTCGGTCTCAGCATGGTCTACGGCTTTGTCAAACAATCCGGTGGACATGCCAAAATTTACTCCGAGGTGGATGAGGGCACCACGATCAAACTTTTTTTTCCGCGAGCCAAGACAACAGACGATGTTGTCTATGAGACTCCCCGAGCTGTTGAGCCCGTCGGCGGCTCAGAGCATATTCTGGCGGTGGAGGATGACAATCAGGTGAGAACCTATGTCACTACCCTTCTTGAAAGCCTCGGTTATCGTGTCACCGCTGCTCGTTCCGGCGCAGAGGCGCTGGATGTCCTGGCAAAGCATCAGGACATTGACCTGTTATTTACCGATGTAGTGATGCCGGGCGGGATTAATGGTCGACAACTGAGCGAACAGGCACTGAACATCCTCCCCAACCTGAAAGTATTGTTCACCTCCGGCTACAGTGAAAATGCCATTATTCACAATGGCCGTCTGGATCGCGGCGTGCAGTTGATCAGCAAGCCCTATCATCGCGAGCAACTGGCGATCAAATTGCGCGAGATACTGGATCCAACCTGAACTCGCTGTCCCATGCGCCAGCTCAGTTCCTAACACTCAGTCTTTAACACAGTTGCGACCGCTGTTCTTGGCCCGGTACATGGCTTCATCAGCACGTGCCACCAGCGCCTTTCGGGTGTCCCCCTTGCGCCACTCGGCGACACCCACGCTGATGGTGACGCCGCCGAGCTCACCAAAATCGAGCGCTTCGACATGGGCACGCAACCGCTCCGCCAACTGGACACCATCGTCCAGTGTGCTGTTGGCCGCCAGCACAATAAATTCTTCACCACCCCAGCGCCCCAGATTATCGGAATCGCGCAGGCAGGCAGATGCCTCCTGAGCAATGATTTTGAGCACCCGATCACCCGCTTCGTGCCCATGCACATCATTGAAACGTTTGAAATTGTCGATATCAAATAACAGCACCACACAGGGCCGGGCATAGCGACGGGCAATAGCAACCTCTTTTTCCAGCTCCTGTTCAATCCGATAGCGGTTCCATGTATCTGTCAGGGAATCTGTGGTTGCCAGCGAGGCCAGATATTGATTGGTTTTGTGCAAACGCTCATTGAGCTGGTCAATCTGATGGATAAACATCGTGATTGAGATATTTTCCGACAACTCCCGCGCCAGCCTTATCTCGATCGCCCGCCAGGGCAAGCTGTGTCCGGCCACCTGCTCTGCCCAGCGAGTAAAAGACTTGCGGGGGCTGATAACCGCCCGGCCATCGACAATCACCGTTTTTGCCTCTGGTGAGCCGGCCCAGTAGCGCACCTGCTGCTGCTCTTCGCGAAAAAACAGCAGCCAGCCCGGCGGGGACACCGCTGTCAGCGGCAATGCTAACAAGCCGGCGTTGCCGGCGAGATCACCAACGTCCTCCATAATCGTCCGATTCAGGCAATCACTGCTCCAGGGCGCATTGCCGTGATGTTCGGCGGTGAGACGATCAACGACAAGGGACAACACGGGAAGTGCTGGCACATGCCCCGCATAACTGAACTTTTTCTGATACATCAGTGCCACACCACTGGCACCAAACAAGCGCATCCATTGCCTACCGTACTCATCGATAAGCTGGTTCGGCTTAACTATCTCCCCGGGATGATCCACAAGTAGCAAGCGATTCTCCAGCACCTGACTGGCATAGCGCGTATCTTTCCTCTCCTGTAGCAGGAACAGGCGTTGGGTTGCCATACGCACCAGAGTCAACGCGGCATCACGCAATGCGGGCGATAAAGGGGTGGGCTGACGGGCATGGCAGGCAACCAGTCCCCATAACCCGTCTTTGCTGTATATCGCTAACGACAGTGAAGCGCCCACGCCCATATTGACCAGATACGCCAGGTGAACCGGCGAAACCGCGCGCAGCATACCCGGTGACAGGTCCAGGGGCAGCTGCCCGGACGAGGGATCACAATGCAGCAATGGGACCGACTCGGCTGTTGCATCCGGGATACTGCGCACCGGATTGACACTGTAGAGTTTGCGAACCTGTTCCGGGACATCACTGGCCGGAAAGTGGTGACCGAGAAAACTGGCTGTCTTTTCTGAACAGTCTTCCGCAATCACGGTGCCATGCCAGTCGCGATCAAACTGGTACACCATAACCCGGTCGTGGCCGATTAACTGGCGAATCCCGCCCACCAGGGTATCAAGCAGCTCCTGCTGGGTTTCTGCCTCGGCAAGACGTGCCAGCCATTGATTGATTTTTGCCAGAATACGCCGCTGCCTGAGACGCGGCACCGGTTCGAGTTCAAGCACCATAGCGTGTTTGTGCCGCCAGGCGCTGAGCTGGAAGGCTTTCATAACGCCGTCCACTGACCAGCGGATTTCGTGAACCACCAGAGGCCTGTCCTCCGAAAGTGTATTCAGTTCATCAATGATTCCCTGGAAAGAGGGCCCACTTTCCAGTCGCGGGGATTGCTGCTCCAGCACGTCAAACAGGAAAGCACCCAAAACCGCATCAACAGGCAACCCCAGCACGGACTCGATATTGGCGCTGACCTGAACAATGCGATGATTTTGTTCATCGACACATAACAGGCAGCCCGCCGGCTGGATAGCCCCGGGGATATGCACAGGCTCACTGGCACAGCGCGCCAGGGCCTGATCCAATTGGAGAGAATCCAGTTGTGGAGAATTACGCGCGCTCAAATGCTTACCTCACGTCGTTAATGGCACTCTCTATTCAGGTAATAATCCAGATAACCGCCAAGACAACGAAACGTTTCAATGGCGGCTGCTACAGTCTCCCCGGCAGCGTGGGGGCGCCGGGATACTTGCGCGATAACCCGCTGCAACTTCGCCCACTCATTGTGCCGAAACAACTGAAAGTATTGGACACCATCAGACCCATTGAGTGCCGGTTTTTCCATTGGCAATTCGATCCCAGCCAACAAACGGGCCACCCGGGGAGCAATCACCCTGCCACCCTGGGTTGCACCTTCCAGCACATAGAGCACATAGAGCACACCTATGACACGATCTGATGACGATAAATCCGGCAGAGGAAGCAATGGCACCCGGTCGGTGTCCAGAGAGTGCCGATCGCCCGTCAATTGCTCTAAATCGGCCCTCAGCAATACCGACCTGGACAGGTAGCGATAACCTGACTCCTGACACTCGACCGGCAACGTCTCTTCCAGCAGAGGCTCAAGCTGTTGGTAGAAGGCGAGCAAAGCCGCCAAGACCTTCAGGTAATCCTGAAATTCCAGAGGATCACTGATCAGGGGCTGCAACAACGGATGTCGCTCCAGAATCGCGTGCTCGGTGCGGGTGCCCTCACGCAATCTGGCAAGCAATGTAGCCGGAGTCAGTTGGGTTGCTTGGCGCAAATTGCTCATTGATTTTCCTCTATCGTCAGACTAAAAACAGCCGAGGAAGTGGTCATGATAGGCTATTCAGACAAGTTTGGTAGGGGGCCGAAGCCAAGAAAAGTCTTCGACAACAAGACAGCAAAAACAGGGGGCAGTGATGTACACCACTTGCCCTACTCTAATTACGGATGAGGAAAACAGGTTCGAACTCGCGGCCTCAGCTTTAGTTTAAGCCTGACTCTCATTCGCATGATGAAACAAAAAAATCATGCTAGCCTTACACAGTATTCTAGATAAAAGCGCCGAAGCTAACAGCTAAGGTAGCTAGTTAAGAAGGGCACGTGGATAGTACAAAAGAACAAGAAGAGAACACGTCAAAAGAACCTGTAACCAAACTATTAAGCGCCGGCAGCATTAGTTTCCTGTACGGGATTGCAGCGTCATTATGGATACTGCTTTCCGGTTACCTTCTCGCCTATATCACAAGCGATCCGGAAAGACTCAACCAGCTCGAGCTAATAAAAGGGCTGGGGTTTGTCATTGTAACGACCATTTCCCTGTATTTCCTTCTAAGAAGTCAGGTATTGGAGATTTTCTCAACCACCACTCACAGTTTCACTCCCACAACCGGGCGGGGGACCCTGTTTATCATCGGCGCCCTGATACTCGTGGTGCCCGCGGTAGGATTTGGTATCCTGCGTCTCTCTCTACCACCACTGGAAAAAGCGGCCTTTTTTGACCTGGGAGCCGTTGCCAAACTGCAACTCAACAGCATTAAACAAAGAGATACCGACCGTCTACATAATCTGGCTCAAGTATCTGTCAACCCGGAGTTTATTGCCGATATTCGCGCTCTGAAAGAGGGCAATACGCCCAGGGCCAAAACCGCTATCAAGCAACGCTTCAAAGTCATGGCCACAACCTTCGGTTACGAGAATATCGGCCTGGTTGACCAAAATCTGCAGCCATTAGTAAACCTGAAATCGACCAATCTCATTACAAGAGAAATACGCGAGCAGGTTTTGAAAAATCCGGTAGAGAAACAGGCATCCAGTCAAATACTTTATCTCGACGAAGATAATCGGCAACTACGACAGAGTTTTATTCAACCGATCCTCTGGAATGGTGAAGCACCTCGCGTATTTGTTGTTGCCAACACACTCCCCGTAGAAGATATGTTAAAACCGGTCGACGACCTGCCGTATCTTTTTGAAACGCTGGAAATATTCCTGGTTCGTGCGGACAAGAATAACGCCGTCAGCGTCTATATCTCAGAAATGCCTGACAAAAACCCCGACGGGATAGTAATAAGACTGGGGGATGCGTTGGCAAACTCAATTGCAGCCCCATCGTCCACACGCGGTTCACTCAAGTCGGAAGACCATCAGGGCAAGGAGGTGTTGTCGGTCTACTTTCCGTTAACAAACGCCAAGTGGCTACTAGCGGCAAAAATAGACCATCAGGAAGCAATGGCACCAGCACAAACACTGGCAACCTGGGTCAGCACATTGGTTCTGTTTGTACTGCTCGCCGCTTTTGCTGTTTTGGTAGTGGTGTGGCGCCAGCAAAGACAACTTTTTCACTCAGCCATTCTTGACAGGGAGTCCAACGCCCGCAGCAGATTCCGGGAACAGGAAACGGTTTACCGGGATATGTTTGAGGCAAACCCGCACTCGATGTGGATAACCGACAATCAAACAATGGCATTCCTCGCCGTCAATACAGCCGCAATAAACTATTACGGTTATTCCCGCGAAGAATTCCTGTCAATGTCGGAGACAGATATTCAGAGCAGGCGGGTTAGCCACACGCACCTCTCTAAAAATACGCGCCATCACCGGAAAAAAGACGGTTCCGAGATATCGGTGGAAGTATCGTCCCGCCCCCTAAAATTTCAGAATAAAGATGCGCGTCTGGTGGTTGCCTATGACATCACGGAACGGGAGTACTTTCAGGAAAAACTGCGGGAATCGGAACGCTTCTCCCTCTCCATCATCGATTCGCTGGTGGGCCATATCTCCGTACTGGACGAAAGCGGTACTATTATTGCCACCAACAAAAGATGGCGCGATTTCAGCATCCGCGAGGGAGCCAACCTACGCGATACCGACAAAGGCGCAAACTACTTCGAGGTCTGTCAGCACGCTGCAACCTGGAACGAGGATGGAGATGCCGCAATCGTTATGAAAGGTCTGAAAATGTTAATGGCCGGCTCACTTCAGCATTTCCAACACGAATACCCCTGCCACTCTCCCACGGAAAAACGCTGGTTTTCGGTGCACTTTACCCGGTTTCAGCATAGCTACAGCACACGAATTGTGGCGTTTCATGAAAATATTACCTCTCGTCGGATGGCCGAAGAAAATCTACAGGCAATCAATCGCTACTACGCCGCTTTGAGCGCCATGAATGGTGCTATTATTCGCGCACGGGACCCCGATGACCTGATCAACGAGGTCTGCAAAATTGCCGTCACCCATAACGCTGAATTGAAGCTGGTCTGCACACGCAAACTGGAGAAAGGCGTCCTGGTATCTTCCAGTGCTTCTCACGGCCAGGCATCCCAATTAGTAAATGAAGCCTTTTTTGAATACAACGAACTAGAAGATATCGAGCACAGCGAAGAACCTTGTGCAGTGGCAATAAGCGAGGAGCGCCCCGTAGTCATAGAGGACATTGCCAATCACAAACAGTCTGCCCAGTGGGCCTCCTCTGCCCAAAAACATGGCCTGAAATCTGCGCTGTTGTGCCCCATTGTGAAACGGAACGATACCTGGGGCGTTCTGATGTTTTTCGCCGATCAAAAAAATTACTTCAGGAAAGAACTGGTGGATTTACTGACGGAGCTTACCGCCGACCTTGCCTACAGCCTTGACATGCTGGAGCTGGAACAAAAACGTCGCGAGATCGAAGCCCAGCTGCTTTTGAACGTAAAAATCATCGAATCCAGCAGAGAAGGTATCTTCATCACCGACAAAAATAACCATATCACCATGGTTAACCCATCGGTTTCCACAATCACCGGCTATGAGTCTGATGAACTCCTGGGGCAGAATCCCCGAATTCTCAGTTCCGGATACCAGACATTTAAATTTTATAAAGATTTTTGGTACAGGCTTCAACACACGGGGCACTGGGAGGGCGAAATCTGGGATCGACGCAAGGACGGCGAGGTCTTCCCCGCCTGGATGTCCGTGACACGGGTAGCCGACCCCACGTCTGATAACTACCATCATATTGCCATCTATCAGGATATTACCGAGCGGAAGAAACACGAAAGTCACGTTGAGCATATGGCAACTCACGACATCCTCACTGACCTGCCCAATCGGTCGATTCTGCAGGAACGCGCATCCCTGACAATTGCTCAAGCGGCACGCCATGACAATATCCTTGCACTGCTCTTTATCGATCTTGACCGCTTCAAGCTCATAAATGACACACTGGGCCACGAAATCGGCGATCAGGTTCTGAAGACTGTCGCCGCCCGCATCGCTGGCGTGCTGAGAGATTCCGATACTATCAGCCGTGTAGGGGGCGATGAATTTGTTACGGTGCTGAGCAACGTGCGCTCAAAGGAAGATGTGTCATTGGTGGCAAACAAGATTATTTACGAGGTGACGCAGCCCATTACTATCGAGCAGCACTCTCTCGTGGTCACTGCCAGTATCGGCATCGCTTTATATCCGGAGCACGGCCGCGATGTACAGGGTCTTATGCGCATCGCCGATATTGCCATGATGACAGCCAAACAGAGCGGGCAGGATCGATACCATTTTTATGCGGGGGAGATGGGAGCCGATGTCGGGGAACACCTGACAATACTGAACGCCTTGCGCTCTGCCACAGATAAAGGCGAGGTCTTTCTGGTCTATCAGCCACAAATCGACCTTCGCAATAAACACCTCGTTGGCATAGAAGCGCTGGTGCGCTGGCAACACCCGGATTTCGGGCTGGTCACTCCCGACCAATTTATTCCCCTCGCCGAGGATAGCGGCATCATTATATCGCTCGGCAAATGGATAATGAGAGAGGCTTGCCGCCAAACCCAGGACTGGCGTGTACGAGACATTCTGGATGTACCGGTATCCGTCAACGTCTCGGCCCTCCAGTTCCGCCAGGAGGATTTTGTTGAGCGCGTGCGTACCATTCTGGCTGAAACCGGCCTGCCAGCAAAAAACCTGGAATTGGAAGTTACTGAAAGCCTCTTGATCATCAACGTCAAGAACTCCCTTGAAAAAATCAAGGAGCTCCAGGAAATGGGAATATTCGTGGCGATTGACGACTTTGGTACCGGCTACTCCAGCGTAAGCTTCCCCGTCAAGTGGACAATTCAAAAGTAGAGTTTCTGACGGTTTG